>JBHHYH010000072.1:0-13980 GCA_046757465.1 Candidatus Scalinduaceae bacterium
GATACGTCGTTACCGGTAAACGATTCGCACGTGCCACTTGCAACGGTGTAATTGGTCTGAAAAATAAAAATAAGAAAGTTTTATTAGATGTTCTTGATTTAAAAGTTACTGAAGGCTTATTAGATAAATTTCCTGCGTTACTCAAAAATGAATGGCTTCGAATAGCACCGGAGGGATGGGTGGATATCAATCTTGACTACGAAAGTAACGGTACGAATCAAGAAGGAAGTTATTCGGCTGTTATTGATACTCGAGGCTGTGAATTTAAATTTTCAAAATTTCCTCTTACTGTATCGGATATCGATGCCAGAGTAAATATTGAGAAGGAGAAATTATTAATTAGGAAATTCAGTGGAACGTGCATTGGTGGCAAGGTGGATGGCACAATAGAGGTTGATAAGCCCCTTTCAAACAGAGACTACGTGGGAGAACTTAGGTTTAGAGAAATAGATTTTGACAAATTGGCGAAGATATTTTCTAAAACTCAGCATAAACGGTCTGGGATTTGCGATCTTAATATTGATTTCCTTGGTAAAGGACATGATTTGAAGGACTTCGTAGCTAAAGGGCGTTTTAAACTAAAAGAAGGTTATATATCTGAAGTTCCAGCCTTATTGAACATCTTAAAGCTTTTAAACCTGTCTTTACCTAAAAAAGAGACATTTCATAGCGCAGACATAAAATATTCAGTTAAAGATAAGATCGTTAATATAAATGAGTTAGAAGTTTTGAGTGATACTATAGAATTGGGTTGTGTAGGGACTGTAGGTTTTGATGGTACGCTTGATTTAATGGTAGTGGCAGGTCTAAACCAGGAAACATTTTCTCAGATACCCCTTATAGGTAAATATATGGATTACGTAGTTGGCGGTGTTAGAAAGAAACTTACAAAGGTACAAGTAACCGGAACAATCTCAAATCCAGAAAGCACCTCGGTTGCATTAAAACCATTCAAGCACGGTATAAAGAGTATTTTTGGTCTGTTATCAAATGATAAAGAGCAGATTGAAGACGACAAAACCACAAAGAAAGATACAGAATCAGACTTGTTGGAATAGAACGATATTCCGGTACCGTCCCGGTAATACAAAATAGAATATATTTACGCATGATTTGCAGTGTGCCGCTCTCACCAGAGCCTACTTGGCCACACGGTGTAGTAGGATGTTTATGATCAAGACATTGTCATATTTACGTAATAATAGTATAATATTAATGAAAGAGGAGTTTTAAGCCATTATATTTGCAATTGTGAAGTATGAGGTGTTATTATCATGAAAGAACCGGAAAAGAAGCCTACAAAAAAACAATTTGGTTTTTCAATATGGTATATCATTATTGGTGCCTTTGTCCTTGTAAGTATTCATGCATACCTCTTTGGTCCTGTTGCCACCGAGAATATATCTTATAGTGAGTTTAAGATGCTAGTAAAAGAAGGCAAAGTTGAGACGTGCCATATTACGTCCAGCCTTATAAGGGGAACTTTGAGGGAAGAAGACTTTCAAAAGAAAAAGACATTTGTTACTGCAAGAGTTGAAGACCCAGAGCTTGTTAAAGAACTTGAGGCACAAGGCATAAAATATTCCGGTGAATACGAAAGTCCGTGGGTACAAACATTTCTGCTTACATGGCTATTTCCTATTGCTATTTTCTTTCTCATATGGCGTTTTGTCTTGAAAAAGGTTGGCCCTACTGGTGGTATAATGTCAATTGGGAAGAGTAAAGGGAGACTATATGCCCAGGAAGATTTGAAATTTACCTTTAATGATGTGGCAGGAATAGATGAGGCAAAAGAAGAATTGCAGGAAGTGGTTGAATTTCTAAAAACGCCTCATAAATTTACAAATTTAGGGGGAAAAATTCCTAAAGGTGTACTTCTGGTTGGCGCTCCAGGGACTGGAAAGACTCTTCTGGCAAAGGCTGTTGCAGGGGAGGCCGGGGTACCATTTTTCAATATTAGCGGTTCTGAATTTGTTGAGATGTTTGTAGGTGTGGGAGCTGCTAGAGTAAGAGATCTGTTTAGCCAAGCGGATCAAAAGGCGCCTTGCATAATTTTCATTGATGAACTTGATGCCCTTGGAAAAACAAGAGGTATAAATCCAATTGGTGGGCACGATGAAAGAGAACAAACGTTGAATCAGTTGCTTGTAGAGATGGACGGGTTTGATTCTAACAAAGGAGTGATAATCATGAGCGCTACTAATCGTCCAGAGATTCTTGATCCTGCCCTTCTTCGACCTGGAAGATTTGATAGACAGGTTGTCGTTGACAGGCCAGATTTGAACGGTAGGGAGGCGATATTGCTGGTTCACGTAAAAGGAGTGAAACTTGATAAGAATGCAGACCTTAAAGCTATTGCAGCAATGACACCTGGTTTCGTAGGAGCAGATTTAGCAAACATAGTAAATGAGGCTGCATTACTTGCAGCAAGGAGTGATAAAAAAACAGTTTGTATGTCTGAGTTTGAAGAAGCCATTGAAAGAGTCATGGCAGGGCTTGAAAAGAAGAAAAGGTTGATAAACAAACAAGAAAAAGAAATAGTGGCTTACCATGAATGTGGACATGCACTCGTGGCATCATCACTGCCAACTACCGATAAAGTAAAAAAGATTTCAATAATACCAAGAGGCATTGCAGCATTAGGATACACTCTTCAGTTACCTACTGAAGACAGGTATATGATGACCAAGGCTGAACTGATCGATCGAGTCTCGGTCTTGCTTGGTGGCAGGGTTGCGGAGGAGTTGATCTTCAGTGAAGTATCTACGGGGGCTCAAAACGACCTTGAAAAGGCGACAGACATAGCGAGAAGGATGGTAAAGTTTTATGGTATGAGTGAGAAACTCGGGCTTGTGACATTCGAACATAACGGTAGGCCTACCTTCCTGGGTGGAGATATGGGTCTCAAAAAGGAATATAGCGAAGAAACTGCAAGAGAGATAGACTTGGAGGTTAAAAATATTATTGATGAAACCCTTGCGAAAACCAAAGAGATATTAAGAAAAAGGAAAAATATTCTTATTAAACTTGCAAAAAGATTGATGGAAAAAGAGGTGATCGAAGCAGAGGAATTGAAGAAGTTTCTGAGTAGTGAAGATGAAAAGGAAACTGATGAGAGTAAAAATATCAAATAATAGGCCGTTATTAGATTGCGGTCTATTTTCTATTTGTATAATAACAATATTTCTGGCCATGAGTTCTTGTTTTTACGAGTGTGCAGCATATGGGACTCTATCAGAAACTTTTATTTCGGTAGCAAAGAATATCAAACCTTCCGTTGTTAATATCCGTACAACTAAAGTATCAAAGCGAGATAAGCTAAATAGAAGAAGAAACCCATTTAATGACCTTTTCCCAAGGAATTTGCCGCACGAACAGCCTGGAAAAGGATCTGAACTTGATTACCAGGGTTCAGGTGTAATTATTGATAAAAAAGGGTATATTGTTACAAATGATCATGTGGTAAAAGGTGCCGATGAAATGATCGTCAAGTTGTATGGCGATAGTGAATTCAAAGCTGAGCTGGTAGGTGCGGATCCAAAAACTGATATCGCAGTGTTAAAGATTGACGCTGAGGATTTAAAACCAGCAGAATTTAGCAATTCTGATTACCTGGAAATAGGCGAAATTGTTCTAGCCATAGGCAATCCTTTTGGTTTCGAACAGACAGTTACAAGTGGCATAATAAGTGCCGAAGGAAGGCCAAACATGCAGATCGCAGGGTATGAGAATCTCCTACTAACTGATGCAGCTATTAATTCTAGTAACACCGGTGGCCCACTTGTTAATCTACAGGGAAAAGTAGTAGGTATAAACACTACCATAATACCACAAACAGGAGGCTATCTAGGAATAAGTTTTGCGATTCCAATAAACATAGTAAGGAAGGTTGCAGAAGACCTAATTGCGTACGGCAGAGTAACAAGGAGCTGGCTGGGTGTAACAGCTCAGCCTATTACCCCACAATTGCAAGAGATTCTGGGACTCAAAAGTACAATAGGAGCACTCGTAAGTAGTATAGAGCCAAACTCCCCGGCAGCGAACGCCGGCCTTAAAAGTGGTGATGTAGTAGTAAAGTATGACGGCAAAAAAATAAAAGACCTTTTTCAACTCAGGAACCTTGTTATTAAAACCGAGATTGAAAAAGAAGTAGAAATAGTCGTAATAAGAGAGGGGAAAGAGTTAAAGCTCAAGACTACCATAGTAGAACTATCAGATGGTAACACAGCAGATAAAAAAGATTTATTAAGGAATTTAGGTCTAGTTGTACAGACCCTTACACCTGAATTAGCTATTAATTTAGGATACGAGGGAGAAAAAGGAGTAATTATTACAAATATACATAAAGGCAGCCCTGCTCATAAAGCAGGTCTGAATAAAGGTGACCTTATAGTAGAGGTACAACATAAGTCCGTTACAGGTATTGATGATTTTCAACAGGCAATTTTAAATATTCCACGCGGAGAGGACGTATTGATGTTCATCAAGCACCGAAATGGAATCTCCAGGTTTGTAGTTTTAGAAAAGCAAGATAAATAAGACTGGTAAAGAAGAAAGATATAAAGAGTAAAGTTAATTTTTAGTAAACCCCGTGCGAAAAAGCGGGATTTTATCATTCCCGTACTTTCCCGCCAGTGTCAGTCGGATAGGCGCACGTGGCATTCCTACGGGGTAAAGATATATCTTCAACCCTGAATATATGTGTAAGCGTATCGAAACCCTTGAAAAATAAATCTCCTAACGAAACCAAAAAAATAGTAGAAGGTTTATTATTTGCCGTAAACGAGCCGATTTCGGTACGTAAGATAAATGAGGCCATAGAAGGTACGGATGCTAAACAGATTAAGGAAATAATCCAACAATTACGTGAAGAATATGATACACAAGACAGGGCATTTCAAATTGAAGAAATTGCAAATGGATTTCAATTACTTTCCCGTCCTGAATACCATGAATGGATTTCCAAGATCCGCAAAAAGACTGGTGAGGCTAAACTTTCACAGGCAGCCGTAGAGACCATGGCTATTATTGCATACAAACAGCCCATAATCCGCGCAGATGTGGAAGCGATTCGTGGTGTCCAATCTGGTCAGATGATCAGAACATTGATTGAGAAGGGTCTTGTTAAGATTGTAGGCCGTGATGAGGTTCTGGGTCGGCCACTTCTTTATGGTACGACCAAAAAGTTTTTAGAACATTTTGGCTTAAAATCAATTAAAGACCTTCCAAAAACAGAAGAACTGGAGATGCCCTAAGTTAGTAGGGGCTGAAAATCTTCAGACCCTACTTTAGTTAGTAAACATAATTTTCAATTACAAGTCTTTTATATCGCTTTATAATTTCTATCATTGATTTATCCTGTGACGTTCTGTAGAATTATCGCACCGATTGCCGCACTATGGATTGTATTTTATAATGCCGTATAACCGTAACTGATAACTCGGACAAAATTATTATGAATATTAATATTGAAAAAGCATGGAAGGAATTAATTACGGCCCTTGCTCTTGTCTTAGACTTGCATGAAGGTAAGAAACTTTACCATGCCTGGAGAGTTGCCGTGGTCTCTACGATGTTGGCCGATGAGATTCTACCTGAACATAAATCTGATGTTTTTATAGCTGGCCTGCTACATGATGTGGGCGCAATGTCCCTACACGATCATATAGTAAAATACCCTTCTCTGAGCGAGCAAGTTCGAAATCCTATAATACGCACGCACACGATAATAGGAGCACAAGTTGTAAGTGATTTGCCAGGATTTGCAACCGCTCCTTCCCTTATCCTTGATCACCATGAACACTGGGACGGCCATGGATATCCCAGGTCTAAACAGGGTGAAGAAATTATATCAGGTGCACAACTAATCAGGGCTGCAGACACATTTGATTTCATGTTAAGAGACGGTTCTAATAAGACACCTTCTGAAGTCATTAGAAAAATGGAGGGCCGGGTAGATAAAGAATTTAGAAAATCTTTATTTCCCCCTGTGAAAGAGGTCATGAGTGAGAGCAGGTTTTTTCAAGATATTATTGATATTCCCAGATTAAGCTCCTTACTTTTTAGATTAAGGGATGAAGTTTCTGTAGAAGGTATTGAGGAAAGTACAGATGTTATGGGTATAGCACTTTCTGTATTTGGCCAGGTAATAGATGCAAAACATGCATATACATTCGGACACTCTAGAAGGGTTTCAAAATATGGCCTCTTAATCGCTATTGCTATGAATTTACCACACGATGAGGTAACAAAAATAAAATGGGCAGGATTGGTACATGATATTGGCAAGGTTGCAGTTCCCTCCTCTATATTAGATAATTCTTCAGCATTATCAGCGGAGGAATATGCTTTAGTAAAAAAACACTCAGGCTTTACTGAAGAAATTCTTGAAACGGTTTCTTGTATGAAGGATATTGCACCTATAGCTGGTGCCCATCATGAAAGATTCGATGGTAAGGGTTATCACCGTATGTTAAAAGGCAAGGAAATTCCATTGGGTGCCAGGATATTATCAGTTGCTGATACCTTCGATTCATTAACGTCCATACGTGGATATAGAAGCGATAGAACAATCCCGAAAGCAATAGCTGAGATTAAAAAAAGCTCTCATACCCAGTTTGACCCCGGCGTTGTAGAAGCAGCAGTTGCAATATTCCAAAATTTTATGTTACCTGCCACAGGTTGACGTTAAGAATCATGTTGGGTACAATTTCTCAGCTCGACTGACCGCCCGGCCGTTCTGGTACAGGCGGGGAGGGGGGTTCTGGTGGGTAAACATGCCAAATTTTTAATTATGCTTATCCATTGGCAACAAGAAGGGAGATTATGAAATGGATATATACGAATTTGCAATGCAGATGGAAAAAGACGGTAGAGAATTTTACCTTGATTTGGCTAAGAAAACAAGTAATTCAGGACTTAAGAATATACTGACTATGATGGCAGATGCTGAAGCTAAACATTATAATGTATTCTTGAGTATGAAAAGAAATGATAAAACACAATATACTGCGGATACGGAGATATTAACAAAAGTAAAAAATATTTTCATAAAGATGAAAGAAGAAAAAGAATTTAACGTTGATGTCTCACAAATAGAATTATATAAGAATGCACTGGAAATTGAGAAAAAGAACCAAAACTTTTATCTGGAAAAAGCTGATGAGGAGAAAGATAAATCTAAAAAGGAAATATTTTTAAAGATAGCAGACGAAGAAAAAAGTCATCGTGTTCTACTGGAAAATATAATCGATTTTGTGTCACAACCAGATAATTGGCTTGAAAATCCTGAGTGGTATCACCTTGATGAGAATTAGTTTCTGTTGCAGAAAGCTATATTTTATCCGTAGCAAGAAACATTATTCATATACAATTATCTATTCTTATTGGTGGATTCGGCCTGTCTGCCTTCCTGCCCGACGGGCGGGAATCCCACCCTACCACTTTCCGCTACAGATGTATGATCTTCTTGTTGATTGATCCTGATTTTGAAAAACACCCTCTTTTTCAATACGATTAAATAACAAATCTTACTCCCCAGGGTTCCAGGCAGCCATATGCTTGAGTAATTTCCATCTCCTCATTATGTCTGCCTCTGCTTGTTTCATAAGTGCTTTTGCAGCCTCTGGATTGCTTGCCCTTAATGCCTTATAACGGTTTTCACGATAGGCATATTCCTCAAATGGGATTGAAGGCTCCTTGCTATTGATAACCAGTGGATTCTTGCCCTGGGCTTCGAGTTCCGGATTATATCGATAGAGTGGCCAATAACCACATGCCACGGCTTTTTTCTGAGCCTCTATTCCCTTACTCATATCCATACCATGTGCAATGCAGGTCGAATAAGCGATTATCAGTGCCGGGCCATTGTATGCATCGGCTTCCAGAAATGCCTTAAGTGTCTGAGCCTGGTTTGCGCCAAAGGCTACCTGAGCAATATATACATTGCCGTAGGTTGACATTATCATGCCAATATTCTTCTTGGGGGTTCTCTTTCCACCAGCCGCAAACTGGGCAATTGCCCCTAAGGGTGTTGCCTTTGACATCTGACCACCTGTATTTGAATATACCTCCGTATCCAGAATCAATAACTTTATGTTTTCTCCTGATGCCAGTACATGGTCCACTCCCCCATAACCAATATCATAGCCCCAACCATCTCCTCCAATGGACCATACAGACTTTTTAACGACATAATCAGCAAGGGATAGCAGGTTCTTTGCTTCTGGTGAACCATTTGTAGATAATCTTCTTTTCAGTTCTTCAACACGACCCCTTTGTTCCTCAACACCCTCTTGTGTCGATTGATCTGAATCTTTGATCGCATCAAACAAATCTTTTAGATCTGCATACGAAGAGCCTGAGGCAAGCCGATCCATCAATTCCATTGCCTGAGCATGAAACTTATCCATTGTTTGTCTCATACCAAGACCAAACTCGGCTGTATCTTCAAATAAAGAATTCGACCATGCAGGCCCCCTGCCATCATCCCTTTTTGTGTAAGGGGTTGTTGGTAGATTTCCACCGTAGATAGAGCTGCAACCCGTTGCGTTAGCAATAATCAAACGGTCACCAAACAGTTGTGTAAGTAATTTTATATAAGGCGTCTCCCCGCAACCTAAACATGCGCCATTGTACTCGAAAAGCGGTTTTACGAATTGACTTCCCTTAACATTTGTAACTCTGAACCTCGATCTATCAGTTTCCGGAAGATCGAGAAAGAAATCATAATTCTTTACTTCCGCCTGGCGCAAAGGTTCTTGAGGCTTCATATTTATGGCCTTAACGCCTTCAACCTTGTTCCCATCAGCGTCCTTTTTCCGTCCAGGGCAATTAAATACACATGAAGAGCAGCCAGTACAGTCCTCAGGGGCAACCTGTACAGTAAACTTAAGCCCTTTAAGATCTTTACCCGTAGCATCAATGGATTTAAATGTGGGAGGCGCATCTTTAAGTAAAGATGGATCATACGCCTTTACCCTTATGGTTGCATGCGGACAAACAAACGAACACTGACCGCACTGTATGCAGGCATCAGGCTCCCAGACAGGTATATTAACGCCGATATTCCGCCTCTCATACTGAGTGGTTGCCGTCGGCCATGTGCCATCGGCAGGTATAGCTGATACAGGAAGAAAATCTCCGTTGTTGGCCAGTAATTTGGCTGTTACATTCTTAACAAAATCAGGAGCATCCTTAGGCACTGGATCACGCATCTTTATCTTACTGGTCGCCTTATCAGGGACCGGCACTTCGACAATATTCTGCAATGCCTTATCTACCGCCTTATAGTTTAAATTGACTATTTCCTTACCTTTCCTCATATAGGTCTTTTTGATCTCAGTCTTTATCGATTTAACAGCATCCTCTTTAGGAATGATTCCTGAAATAACAAAGAATGCTGTTTGCATGATCATATTTATTCTTGCGCCAAGACCAATCTCCTCAGCAAGTGAGATGGCATCAATAATATAGAATTTCATCTTCTTAGATATAAGCTGCTCCTGTACTTCAACAGGCAACGTATCCCATATCTCATCTTTATTGTGCGATGTAGTAAGAAGAAATGTGGCTCCCTCCTCTGCGTTTGAAAGCATGTCTATCTTCTCAGGAAACGAAGGGTTATGGCATGCAATGAAGTTTGCCTTTGAAATGAGATATGGTTTGTGTATTCTGTCCTTTCCGAAACGAAGGTGAGATACTGTAGTTGCGCCTGATTTCTTCGAATCGTAAACGAAGTATGCCTGTGAAAAATTGTCTGTTTCATTACCGATAATTTTAATGGTATTTTTATTTGCGCCTACAGTGCCGTCAGCTCCCAGACCGTAAAACAGTGAGCGGAATTCACCTTTTTCACCTATATCAAAAGACTCATCATATTTAAGACTGGTACCACAAACATCATCATTAATACCTATTGTGAAATGATTTTTTGGTTTGTCATGTGAGAGATTGTTAAAAATGGCCTTTACCATTGCCGGCGTGAAATCTTTTGAACCCAGACCGTAACGTCCACCGACAATTTTTGGATATTTCTTGAATTTAGATATACCCTTTTCCATCATCTCACCGATGGCAGTCCTGATGTCAAGATATAATGGCTCTCCAATTGCGCCGGGTTCCTTGGTACGGTCAAGAACGGCAATTGATTTTACACTTGATGGTAAACTCTCAGCAAATGCATCTATGTGAAACGGTCTGTAAAGTCTCACAAGAACGATTCCAAGTTTTTCTCCCCTAGCATTAAGTACATTAACTGTGTTCAGCGCCACTTCAGCAGCAGAACCCATAACCACAATAATACGTTCTGCATCCGGATCACCCAGATAATCAAATAATTTATATTGACGGCCGATTATGCCGGCAAACTTATCCATTGACTTCTGAACGATACCAGGGGTTGCATTATAATATTTATTAACGGTTTCTCTTCCCTGGAAATACACATCCGGGTTTTGTGATGTGCCACGAATGCTTGGACGGTCAGGCGTAAGACCTCTTTTACGATGAGCAATAATAAGGTCATCGTCTATCATGGCGCGCATATCGTCAAAACTGACTTCCTCAATCTTTTGGACTTCATGGGATGTCCTGAAACCGTCAAAGAAATGCATGAACGGAATCCTGGATTCAAGCGTGGCCGCTTGAGAGATGAGGGCAAAATCCATTGCCTCCTGTACGTTTTGAGAACACAACATAGCAAAGCCGGTAGAACGTGCTGCCATTACGTCCGAATGGTCTCCAAATATAGACAATCCCTGGCAAGCAAGAGAACGGGCAGTTATATGAAACACAGTTGGAGTCAGCTCACCTG
Organism: Candidatus Scalinduaceae bacterium; assembly: GCA_046757465.1. GTDB lineage: Bacteria > Planctomycetota > Brocadiia > Brocadiales > Scalinduaceae > Scalindua_A. The sequence continues at coordinate 10,814 of JBHHYH010000072.1, forward strand.
CCATTTTGTACATGTTTGGAATTATTAACAAAAGACCTTGAGAAGCAGAAATGGTTGTGGCAAGAGCGCCAGTAGTAAGAGAACCATGTACTGCTCCGGCAACACCTGCCTCTGACTGCATCTCACTAACCTTTGGTACCGAACCCCATATATTTACCTGCCCTTTTGCGGACTTTGCATCACAAATCTCCGCAATAGGTGATGAAGGTGTTATTGGATAAATTGTGATAATTTCATTAGTAGCGTGTACTACGTGAGCACACGCAGTACAACCATCAACTGTTACCGTCTTACGACTCATAAGTTTCTCCTTGAATTAGCATAATCTAAAAGCTAATTGCAATATTTCATTTGTTGTAAACAAGGTTTCTTAAAACTAGAAGAAATGTCTATTATGGGTATTTGTGCTAATTTATTTCTAATATTGTCAAAACCTTTAGTATAATGTATTTATTAAAAAAGTAAACATAAAATTTTGATGTAAACTAAAGGACATACAACACGGGCTCAATTAGGACATATCTATAGTTACAAGAGACAAACTCCCCTATTTTAAGAGCATTTCTCAACATTTATAATTTATTTCAGGAAATATATTTTATTAACGTACCTTTCAGAATATCTAATAAGTTACCTATTGACTTAATTATGGTATCGTCTTATTATTTTAAACAATAATAATTCTTATACTTATAGTTGCCGGCGCATGAATTCGCTACTGATTCCGGTTCTTAGTGTTTTGTTTGCAATAGTGATAGTGTGGGTATATCGCACAAAAAGACGCACATCGACTATGTCACAGAATGAATTGATGGCCCGGACGAAATCCGAAACGAATACGTTTGTCCTGGACGTTCGTAGTCCCAGGGAATATAGCTCAGGCCACATACCGGGGGCCATGAACATAAGTCACACTGAACTGTCCAATCATCTCGAGAAACTCCGCCAATACGAAGACAAGGACGTAGTCGTTTACTGCGAACGAGGGGTTCGGGCACAGAAGGCACAAGGGATTCTCAGGGCGGTCGGGTTTTCCCACGTGTACCATCTTAAAGGTGATATGGGCAGGTGGCGCATAAGAGATCTGCCAACAGAAACAGGAGGAAACATAAAAAAGACAGGCTATAAACCACAGAGTAACCCACATGATTAATTCTAATCCCCCTTAATCCCCCTTTAGTAAAGGGGGAGATGGGGGATTTGTCGCTTATCATGCAAGATTCAGGTAATAATCATATCTAATGCACATTTAAAAACATTATATTGTTGTAATTAAGGCCGTTCAATATATAATCCCCGCTGTATAGAGTATGCAAAACATACTACCTCTCATATAACCTAAATTGAGCGATTTTTTAAGTTCAATAGTGCTATTATTATTTAATACAGTAGTTACTTGTAAATTTATATCATCTGGTGAGTGACATAAAAACCACCCCTCTTCCCCTCCCCTGTGGAGTAATACAGTAATTCTACTCCACAGGGGAGGGGATAAAGGGGAGGTCAAATTATTTAAGAAAAAATCGCTCAATTTAGGTATAAATAAATCCCTCAACTCAGGTAATGAAAAAAGTATTATTTCTAATACCCTTATTGCTGTTTTCGATGGGTTCTCTTTTCGCAGACAAAGTAGAAAAAACAGCCCCGGAACAATTGCCTATCGACACAATACATCTTAAGTCGATGCTGGACGGAAAGTGTCTTACATGTGTTCGTCCCTTCTACAGACGTAATTTTCCTCTGATTAGATTGGGTGGGATTCGTGAAATGGATGGTCATCCGGCCGGGCCGTTTGATGTTCAGTTTAAAGTCAATGGCTCCTGGATGATTCGAGGGGGAACTATTCAAACGGAGGATTGTGGTACTTTTGCTGAAATTGAAGGTTCTGTTACGGCTGTGCAGGCTCATGAAAATGCCCTGTCAGAAAAACAAATGGAGGACCTGTTTTTAGGATTAAAAGAGCCGTGGATTTATGAAATGCCGGTAGAAAGATATTTTGCGACGGATTCCGGTATTCTGATGAATTTGAAACCTGAAGCTTATTTGTCACCGGAGGAGGAAGAGTTAAAGATGAAAAAGATGGAAGCAATTCGGACAGAGCTGGATGAGATGATTGAGGAACAGCATCTGGAAAACAAGAGAGCTGTCGAATTGGTGGATAAGGAGTGGCATGAGGTACCTTCAGGATTAGGAGATAGAGTAAAAAATGGGCGCAGGAAGATAGTGCTTATTTTTTCTCAGCAGGGACAAGAAAGGACTGTTGAAGAGGTCTTATTTGTTATTGAATCGCCAACGACTCATTATGAGGAAACCGTCGCCTGGTGTGCACGGAGTGAGGTCATAGATAAAGCTGTCAGATTAGGCAGGAAAAGACGTCACATAACTGACAGCCAATAAGATAGTTAAGCCTGATATGTATATCAATATGTTGGGTGGCTTGAGACAAAATGCAGCCTTTTACAGCAGAGCAACATCATGATGCGCTGATACGCCGCCGTATCAAGTTCGTGGTTGAAAAGGGCGCGATGGCACGTTTATTCCGAGTGCGAACTCATACTTTGCTGCAGGATGATATATTCCAATGCGTTAAGCCCGCTAATCTTGCAAGAATACAAACGCGGGATGCGTACGACGATTGGCTTATCAAGACTGTAGAACTCGATTGTTGGAAATCCTACTCGCGTAACGGCATTGACTTGGACAGGTGGGCTTACTTCGCGAAGCTTATCAACATTGTGGTTTACGAAATCGTTACTAACAGGGAGTTGTTTGGTGATGCTGACTGGCAGAGACTGCAGCACTTCCTTCATATACCGATTGACGGTACTGTAAAGTATCATTTATCTCAGATTGACCCCAATTTCCCAATTGTAAAAAGACTAAAGGGCATGAGCAAAGAACAGTATTTACGTATTCAGAACGCTGTGCGGCAACTTTCTGACTCTCACCATTTGCCACCCATTTGGTTTGAAGCAGTATGGTCAGCATAGGCAAGCCGTCCAAAACGTGCTGCAGCCGCGTGTCGGCTGAGCTTAGCCGCTAGGAGACCCTGAAATCGGAGATGCTGAAATAAATTCAGCATGATATTTTTCAGGACCTGGTTCAGGGTGGCATAATAACGTTTTCCCAAAGATACTAATTAGCACTATTGGACTTAAGAAATCCCT
>JBHHYH010000073.1:0-13674 GCA_046757465.1 Candidatus Scalinduaceae bacterium
AGGGGGAACGCCGTACAGGGCTAAAATGTAATCTATTTCATGCTCTCATTAATAAGTAACATGTTCTATTGATTTGTATATGATGTCCATCATCTTATCCAGTTGGTAAATATCAATGCTTAAAGGAGGCATTACAACTATAACATTATCTAATGGCCTGATAATCAAACCGCGTTGTCTAGCCTCATAGCATACCCTAATTCCAATCTTTTCATCCAGAGAATAAGGCTCCTTCGTTCCCTTATTTTTGACCAGTTCTATACCGGCAATGAGACCACATTGTCTTACGTCACCTACTGCGTTCAGATTTCTAAGTCCTTCAAGCCACTTTTGCAGGGTCTTGATCTTTGGATGGAGTCCTTCAATAACTCTATCATCCTCAAATATATTAAGACTTGCTAGGGCCGCTGAACAGGCCAAGGGGTTGCCCGTATATGTATGGCCATGGAAAAATGTTTTCATCTCACTATATTCACCAATAAATACATCATATATTTCCTCTGTGGTTAATGTGGCTGCTAGAGGCATGTAACCTCCATTTATGCCTTTAGAAAGGACCATAATATCAGGAGTGACCTCTTCATGTAGACATGCAAACATCTTTCCTGTACGGCCAAAGCCAACCATTATCTCATCTGCAATAAAGAGGACGTTATATTTTTCGCATAACTCCTTTGCAGAGGATAAGTAATCTTTAGAGTGAACAATCATTCCTCCAGCACCCTGGACAAGTGGTTCCATGACCATGGCCGCTATAGAGTCACTATCTTTTGATAGAATGTCTTCTAAATCTGATAGACACTCAAAGGAACATGCTGATTTAACTTTATTATATGGGCATCTATAACAAAATGGCGCCGGTGCAAATATAGAATTAAACAAAAGGGGTTTGAAAATATTATGAAATATATCCATACCACCTAAGCTAACGGCCCCTAAAGTATCTCCGTGATATCCGTATTGCAACGCTACAAAATTTTTCTTTTTTTTATAACCCTTGTGTTGCCAGTATTGAAATGCCATCTTCACGGCAACCTCAATGGCCGTGGAACCGTTATCGGAATAAAAAACTTTGTTAAGTCCGTCAGGAGTTATTTCAACCAGTCTTTTCGCCAACATAATCGCGGGTACATTAGAAAAACCAAGCAAGGTTGTATGGGCAACTTTATTGAGTTGATTATTTATGGCATCATCAATCTCTTTTCTCCGATGACCATGTATATTGCACCACATTGAAGAGATGCCATCGATATACTCATTACCATCAACATCCCTTAATATAATGCCTTCCCCATTTTCTATAATAAGCGGATTTTCATTAACATAGTCTTTCATCTGTGTAAAAGGGTGCCACAAGTATTTTTTATCCCAGGAAACTAATTGCTCTTTTGTAATTTCCTTACCCGCTTTTTTGCGGATAGCCAGCGTGCCGCCCCATACTTTAACAGATGTTGTGCCGGTAGCCGAGCAAATGATATTATTTATATTTTCATTCATATCCTAGAACTAACTTATCTCCCTTTTTTAGATTTAAGACATCCCTGGCACTACCATGATTTACTGATATTTCTAAATATCCAGAACTTCCAAAGATTGCTACTACCTCTTTCGCTCCCACATCTGCATAAGAGTTACTAATTTTATTAAGTTTTTTCCTGCCTACAATAATCTTCAGATTTCCAGATTTTTCTCTCAACCTGTTAATGATATCTCTATTAATATTAGTAATAAGATTACCAAAACCATCTACATATATAATTTCTCCTTTTAGCACGCCGCCAGGTGAACGAATAGGTTTGGGTAAATCAATCTCCTTTACCTTGCTCACCCTCTTACCTAATTTCTTATGACTAAACCCCTTTGATAGATGTGCTGCTGTAGGAGCAAAGACATCTCTCCCATGAAATGTATCACTAATTTCTGGCAAGAATAATTCTTTGTTGGTAATCTCCCTTATGGATGGGGATTCCTCCTTGGCAACAATAAAGGAAAGGACTCCATTGTCAGGTGCAAGAAATAAATAGTCCTTTGTCTTTAAGCAAAGGACTTTTCTCTTACTTCCTACTCCTGGATCAACAACCACCACATGGATTGTTCCCTTAGGGAAATAAGCATAAGAACTATAAAGTACGTAAGCAGCTTGAAAAATGTCCTGGGACTTTATATTATTACTAATGTCGATTATCTTTACTGATGGGTTAATTTTTGTAATTACACCTTTCATTATACCCACATATCCATCTTGTAAACCAAAATCAGTAATTAACGTTATTATAGATTGTTTTTTAGGCATACATAAATCCTCTATATTGTTATTTTCCCTTATTCAATAACGTACAGACCATCTATCTTACCAGCCTTGGCTTCCCGCTGGTTCAGGCTTGCCCGCCAGTACGATATTGTCCACCTGGCCTGGTAGTCTGCACCGGAACATTTCGGTTCAATCTACAAGATTGAACCAACAGGAAGCTTTTATCATTTTTTTTAGTGTATATGCGGATTCGGCCTCCGGCCTTAATCCACCTTTATTATCTATCCAAAACCTCCAACAATAGGAATCTTGGATTCACATTTTGTACATACCCCATTTTTTATTTCAAATGTTTTAACATAAAAGCCGACTCTTTCTACTAACATTTTTCCACAACCATAGCAATAAGTATTTTCCCACTTATGTCCAGGAACGTTTCCTGTATAAACAAATTTAAGACCTTCTTCAATCCCTATTTTTCTTGCCAATTCTAATGTAGAAACTGGAGTCGGTGGAACATGTGACAACTCAAGATACGGATAAAACCTACTTAAATGCCATGGCGTCATATCTCCAAGTTTTTGTACTATCCATCGGGCAATTTCATGTAGTTCTTCAGTATCATCATTATAACCAGGTACTACGTTGGTTATAATCTCCACGTGCATGTTCCACTTTGACTTTGCTCTAATTGTAGCTTCTAAAATTGGTTTTACGCTCTTTACATTAGCAACATCCCTGTAGAAACAATGTCTTGAATCCTGGAGTTCTGCACTGACTCTAATTTCAGTGTCTGAAGTTTCTTTTGTTTTGTAACTATCAAAACCTTTTATATCGACTCTATAAGCATCTAAATAAGGTCCAATTGCATCCAATGCTTCTGGTTCTACATATCCGTTTGTCACAAAAACGGTGTATAGTCCATTTTCTTTTGCCAATCTTGCACCATCAATAGCATATTCCATCCATATAGTCGGCTCATTATAAGTCCACGAAATTCCCTTACATTTGTTTTCCAGCGTAAGGGTTATCAGCTCTTCTGGAGAGACGTATGATGTGCCTCTGTCACCATTATCAATGCGGGAATGTGCTATCTGCCAATTCTGGCAATGACGACAACGCATATTACAACCAAGAGAACCTATTGAATAGGTGTAACTGCCAGGGTAAAAGTGGTATAAAGGTTTCTTCTCTATTGCGTCAGCACATGCTGATGAAACTTCCCCGTAAATCATAGAATACAGTTTACCATCAATATTCTTTCTTACCCCACAATAACCTAATTTACCGTTTGAGATTACGCATTTATGAGGACACAGATAGCAACTGACCTTGGTTTCGTTTTTTGACTGATAAAATAATGCTTCATGTTTCATTCTGATTTGTCCCTTGTCATTTTATGAACGTTTTCTTATTAATAGATTTAAAACGCTGAAAGAGGTGAATTAAATTTTTTCTAGGATTCCTGTAAAAATCTTCGGAACTTATATCTATCCAGTTAAAGCCAGCTTCCATGGCTTCTTTTTTTTGAGATATAAACCTTCTAATAGCATTAAGGCTACGTTTTGGCGAGCTATCATCACGAAATATACCGAAGAAGCGTTCATGGATATTCTTATCAAATGGCGGCAAGTTCCAAAGACTTTCAGCGTAGTCTGCAAAGCACCATAAAAACGCCCCCTTAAAATCTAAATTCCTTATAAGACTAAGCGTGCGATCATAGAATATCTCTGCTTCATCCTCAGAAATCAAAGGAATATCACCAGCATCACGATAACTTATTTTCTTAAACTTATCATTAGCAGGACGAGTACATATACCGAATTCCTCAATAAGGACATCTTTTACGGATTTAATTTTGTTAATACCGCCCAGCCACCTTGTAATTAAGCCAAGAAATACAGGAACTTTTTCGTCAGTAATAGCATCGCACCAGGAAGCGTATGCAGAATATCCATGTATAGAAAGAAAATCACAATATTCCGCCGCTTCTCTAGGGCCCATATTTCTATCTTCCTCCAGGTCTTCCTGATGCAGTCCCAGAGTAACAGGGATTCGTTTGTCCAGGCATTTCAACTCATATGTCATCTCCTTTAACCAATTCTCAGCAGACATATTATCAAGGGGAATAATATAATTAGAATTCTCATTCCCCAAATCCCACGCCCAAACTGCTTCGTGCCCCTTTAGTGCGCCAGCAACATTTTTGATCTGATTCCGCTGGCAATCTCTCAATTCTTCTTCATGATAAAAGTTTCTCACACGTTTGTTTCCTATCTTGCCATCAGTAATTGTTGGAAATCTAGAATTAGTCATTTCTTCGGAAAGCATCCAATCAGGCAACCAATTGACGCCGCTCATGTGTCCGGTAAAAAATGTTGGCATTATCTTTAAACCCGTATCTTTGGCAATATCCGCAACATCTACAAGATTCTTCACCATGTTTAATGAAACACGAGAAGGTTCTGGCTGAAAATCTTCCCATAAGAGGAATATCCTGACAACGCTAAACCCGGAGTCCTTAATCAGAAAAAAATCACTTTTTACCTCATTATGTTCATATTGTTTCCACCAGTACATCCCTTTCTTAGAAGGCCAGTAATTAATACCAAGCACAAAGCTATCTATATTATTATTCATTTTTTTTATCAATGGCGCACAAACTTAATCTTTCCGTGCCCTTCCGTAATCGTCTTCTAGACGGACAATATCGTTCTCTCCAAAATATTCTCCCTGTTGTATCTCTATAAACGTTAATTGTTTCTTATCCTTGTTAGCTATACGGTGTGCCGCTTCCTGAGGTATATCTATTGTTTCTCCTTTAACGAGATAAATTTCTTTACCATCAATGGTTACTACGGCCTTTCCCTCGACTACCATCCAGTGTTCATTTCTCTTGAAGTGCTTCTGATAACTCAGCCTTTTTCCAGGCAACACAGTTATTCTCTTAACCTTATAATTAGGTTCGTCCAATAACACCTCCCATTTACCCCATGGAGGACATGCCTTTCTTGCCATGCCTTCGGCAGATTCGCCGCGGCGAACATTCGGCCTTGGTGTCTGTAGTATCTCCCTGTATACCTCCAGGTATTTATCTACCATTTTGGCCGCGCTAAACCTTTCTTCGACAACCTTCCTGCAATCTTTTCTGTTTATTCCGGGTACTCTATTCAGCGCTGCAACTGCTTCTTCCACATCATTTACCAAAAAACCTGTCTTCTGATTATCAATAATCTCAGTGATTGAACCTCTTGGTATAGCTATCGTGGGTGTCCCGCAGGCCATTGCCTCAATAAGACTCAAACCGAATGGTTCATCAAAATTAATCATGTGAATTAATGCATACGCATTCTTCAATAATTCATTTTTCTTCTCTGCATAAACAGGACCAATGTATTTGATATTTGAATCATCTATGTGAGGAACAACCTTGGTCTCAAAATAATCTCTGTCCTGAACAATACCGGCAATGATTAGATTCATGCCATATCTTTTAGCTACTTGAATAGCCTCATATGCCCCTTTCTCATGATGTATCCTTCCAAAGAACAAAAGGTATTCACCATGCTGTTCGCTAAAACTGAATTTTTCGACCTCTATGCTGTGATGTACTGTTGCAATATAATCAAGTTCATGGCTTCTGTCTGCATCACTTATGGACACGTAATACACCTTGCCATTATATTTTTTATAGACAGGCAGTATTTTAGGCGATGAAAACCCATGAATGGTAGTTAATACAGGGGTTGTAACAAGATCTGTATAGGTAAGAGGAAGGAAATCAAAATGATTGTGGATAATGTCATATTCATCTGCCTGTTCAAATAGGTTTGATATATGAAGGCATTCCCAGACCTTCGTGTCTAATTCCCTGTCTTCTTCATATCCACGTGGAGCTATGGCCTCAAGCCTTGCGTTCGTTATAGAATCTCCTGTGGCAAAAAGTGTAACGTCAAGGCCTTTTCTTACAAGGCCTTCTGAAAGTATTGATACCATTAGCTCCCAAGGCCCATAATGTCTAGGTGGCGTTCTCCAGGCAATGGGACTTAACAAGGCAATCTTCACAAGTTAAAAGGCTAAAGCCTTAACTCCTTTCTGGATTTTACCCCCACTGCTTGCTGTTCTCCCTGTGCTCGCCTCGGCGAGCAAGAACAGGGATGAAGCAAGAAAGCTGTGTGGGTTTTATTTACAGGTGTAATAAGCACGACATTGAAATTCCTAGACATTAAATTAGTTGGATAAAAGATCCTTCATGACATGTCCACTTTTGGACAGGATTTTATATAACTCATAACATTTTTGAAACTTGCTGTCGCAACAGCCATAACGGTATCAGCAGCGCCATAATATAACCTGATTTCATTCTTTTTTTTATCCAAGACCCATCCACAGGGAAATACAACATCCGCAATATCACCCATACGTTCATAATCTTTATCTGGCCCAAAGACCCATTCATCACTACGATGTATCAGCTTTCCTGGATCATCGAGATCCAGCAGCGCCAGTCCGAGTCTATACAGCGATCCTGCTGCTGTTTGCCTAACTCCGTGGTATAGTATCAACCAACCTTCGTCTGTTCTCAGTGGAGGTGGGTTAAGCCCGATTTTATCAGCATCCCACCATGCCCCATTTCTGGCTGGTATTAAGATATGATGATCGCCCCAGTGTTTCATATCTGGTGAAAAAGATATCCAGATATGCGCGCCCAACTGGAATGTTGTTGACGGACGGTGTACCATGGCCCAACGCCCTTTAAAACGGCAAGGGAAAAGGGCTGCATCTTTATTCTCTGGATGTGTCATACAGCCCAGTCTTTTGAATTGCCGGAAATCCCTGGTTGTAGCCAGAGAGACAAGCGGCCCTCCAACCGAATATGAAGTATAAGTGATTCCCCAAATATCCCCTTCGTCTAATTTCGTAACCCTTGGGTCTTCAATACCCCAAATCTCTTCCGGATAATTTTCCGGATCAGGAATGAATGTTGGTTCTGAATCAACCTTCCAATCTGAAAAGCCATCTTTACTCCGGGCGACCGTGAGGTGAGACATGCCGCGTTTATCCTCGACTCTCACCAGCAGTAAGATCTCTTCACCCACAATCGTTGCGCCTGCGTTGAAAACAGAATTAACACAGTAAGGCCAGTCAGATGCCGATAATATGGGATTATTACTATAACGCGTAAAAAGTTCTCTACACTCTGTATTTCCAATTTTGTACACAACCGTATCCGCGAAAAAAATATTTTAAAATTCTGGTGGTATCTTTGTTTCTTTACCAATTAGCTTTGCGTTTCTAGCCATTTCATATGATTCATCATATTGTTTAGTGACCACTTCCCATGATACTACTTTATCTAAGTATCGCCTTAAATTATTACCCAACTTAAACCGCAATTTTTCATTACAGGCCATTTTAACGGCCTTTTTTCTCAACATTTCCTTAGTAGTAAAGAGGAGTCCTCCTTCACTTTCAAGTGCCTGAGATGTAAGGCCCTCCATTGGCGCTGTGGTGATGTATGGTTTGTTCAAAGCAATAATCCTTGCCAGTGTGCCTGACTGGGTCTCATCAATAGATGGCAGGACAATAAAATCACAAACCGCCATTACCTTATAATAAATATCTCCACGCGGTATGAATTCGTAATAATGAGCCAAACCCTTTTTTTCGAGAATTTCAACATCCGCTTTATATTTATCATAGTCTTTTTGATGAGCAGGATCTCGAATTGTGCCGGCAGCCAACAGGTCCCATTCCTGATCAGTTTCTTCCTTAATCTCCGATACGATATCCTCCCACATAGAAGTTAAGATATCCCATCTTTTATTGGATTGTATCCATCCTGTAAGACCAACCAGGTGTTCACTAATATAAGGTTTTTTATCAAGTCCTATCTCCTTGCGAAGCTTGGGTATTTCGGATGGGGGCCAGTGCTTGTCAGGCCTTGCACCATGTGGAATTATCATGATATTATGAGGGACTTCCCACTTATGGCCAGGAAATGTCCACTCTAATCGCCACTTCTGATAATGGCATTTAAATATAACAATGTCTACTCGCACACAAAGGTCGTGAACAAAATAAGTTTCAAAGTCAGTTAATCTGCCGTGAACTGTATGTGGTTCAACTACAATCGGCCATTCATTGATGGCATCAAGAAGGGTCAAAAATCCCCTGTTACCATCACCTCTACCATAGCTGTCTCTGTACTCATAAAGACCATATTCATGTTCAATATGGACAACGTAAGGATTTAATTCTTCTATTTTTTTTAACACAGGTTTCCACCATTCTCGCTTATTCATGTCTATTATGGGAAATACTCCTTCACCTTCTCCATCTGTGTGTGATATTACCAAGACGTCTCTTTCCGGATGACGTTTTTGAATAAATTCTCGCGCCTCTTCACAAAAAGTCCCGATACCACAGAGTCGTGGAGGGTAACTGGAAATCATTACAATAGGTGAGTTATTGTTTGTCATATATCTTTCTACCTTTAGCTATCATTAATATCGAATAATGAGCTTTGAACATCAAATTAAGATAATTAGTATCTGTTGCCGAAACATGGTTTTGTCACCCTGAATCCTGTGCCGAACACGTTTTCAGTATCGTTTCAGGGTCTCTTAACATATTGATATATAAAGATTCTGAAATAAATTCATAATGACACTTTGGATATTTGGGCTTTCGGCAACAGATAATAATTAAAACTACATTAGTCTACAAGAGTCTTTACGGTTTCGTATTTTATAATATCTAGAGAAGCAAGCAGGAAACAGATAATGGATTCTGCGCCCTGGTTAAGATTCACCCCATGCTGTCCCAGTCCGTCATTACATCCCCCAGTGACAAAATCATAGATTGATTCTCCACTTCGATTTCTGCCCAGAAACCATTCGAAGGCGGCCTGGGCCAAATCCAGATACGTTGTATCTCGACTTACATCATACGCCGCAAGATACGCCTCAACCAAATAACCTGCATCAATCGGTTGCTGATCGTAGTATTCTCTTCTCCCATCTGATTTCAACCAATTTCGATTGCCTACGAAATCAAAATATTCATTTTTATACAATCTCTCCGTTAGAAAATCAAGGCACGTAAAGGCAGTTTTCTTATATTTGTCACAATCAGTAATTTTATAGGCAAGCAATAGGGCTTCGATAATCTTACCATATCCATAAGTAATAGTATCACTAAACCAATGCCAATTTTCCCTTTTGTACATTTCATAATACTCTATCAATTTGTCTGCCATATCTTGAAGAATTCTTTTTTCTTGTGTTGCCCCTTCATATTTGCGGAGGAAATAGTAAAAGCCTAGTATTGCATAGCTTAATGCCTGCGGATGTGTTAATTCGAGCTTATTTATTGCCTTTGCAAAGATTTCTCTGGCCAGCAATTGAATTTGATGGTTTGATTTTATATATATTGAACATCCAATTGCCCACAAGGCCCTACCCCATGTATCCTCACTCCCTACCTCATATATAAACTCTCGTTTATAATCCATGAAGTTATGAAAACGACCATCCTTTAACTGTGCATGGTGTAAGAAGCTTATATATAGTTCTGCCAAATGTAAAACCTTTTCATCCTGGAATTGGTTGTAATATTGAAGAACCACAACTAATGCCCTTGCAACGTCATCAGTCGAATAGCCCGAGTTCCTGTTTGGAATACCATAAGTAGCATGCTGGATAATACCAGTATCATCCGTCAACCTAATGAGATGATCGAGTTTTACTTCTGGTATTGGGTTCTGCTCCACAAACTTTTTTTGCAAACTTCTTCCTCTCCCTGAAATAGTATACTCACTAAGCGCATTTTCGAATACATTATGGTATTGTCTTACTACTTCCTTCCATATCATGTTTCTCCCCAATTCATAGGCTTTTTTACGTATTTTATTTCGCTCTGTATCATTCTCCATAAGTTCTATAATGATCTTACTGAGAGCGCCATGGGCCCCGAATTCAACCAATCTTCCGCAACCATCCTTTAACATTTCCTGCGCATACCTGTATGGTGTTGAAATAACAGCCTTGCCCATTCCAAAGGCATATGCCAATGTGCCGCTAACAATCTGTTCTTTTTCAAGATAAGTGGTAATATATATATCGCATGCCCCTATAAACTCACAAAGTTCATGGATTTCAACAAATCTATTGTGGAAAAAAACGTGTTGCTCAAGTTTTAGTTTTTTTACTAACCTCTGTAATGACAGACGATATTCTTCGCCCTGAACACGCTTAACATTAGGATGGGTTGCTCCAAGAATTAAATAGGCTACCTTAGGATACTTTCTAACAACTTCTGGCAATGCGTTTAATACCATCTCAATCCCTTTATTAGGGTTTAGAAGACCAAATGTCAGTATTACAAACCTCCCTTCGACGTCAAATTTGTCCTTGTAAAAACTTGGATCCACGAATGGCACATCGGGAATACCATGGGGTATAACATGTATCTTGTTTTTTGAAATACCATAATTCTGTATAACAATTTCCTTTGCCTGGTTGCTCATAACAACTAATGAAGTTGAAAGGTTTGCAACCTTTAAAAAGGATTCACTAAAAGGATGTTCAAGAAAACTATTAACAGTATGAAGCGTAGTAACAACGGGTTTTTTCAGATTCCCTAATAGATAATCAATGTTCTTGCCCCCTTCTCCACCAAAAATCCCGAATTCATGTTGGACACACACAATATCCATACCAGATAAGTTGATATAATCAGCAGCTACTCTATAACTTTGGATATCGTTTTGATTAATTTCGAACACGACATCCTGTGGATAGGCATATCCTTCCGGTTTATCGTTTATGGCTATCACACCACAATTACCACACGTAGCTTCTTCAGACATTGAATGAAAAAGGTCATAAGTAAATGTTGCAATACCGCATTTGCGAGGCAGATATGTTCCAACAAACACAATCTGTCTGGTTCGCTTTGGGAGACTAATTGTTGGAAGGTGTAATTTCATAGTTTCACCTCTAAAAATGGATTTAAACCCATTTTCTGTAAGGTAGATACGTTAAAATTGGATTTGTAATTTTGATTTTTAATTATAGCATATTTAGCCGCAATCAAAAATAACAAAATAAGTGTCTATGTCCTTTTGAGACGCCATGATGAAGAAAATATGAATTATATTGGAAAAGGGAATATTAAGAAAGGAAGACGTAAATACGTTGATGGTAGAGGTCAGTAAATGAACAAGGTGTGTGTATTATCTTTTCGACAGAAAAGTTGTTTCTTTTTCGGTGTCAACGTAGCGCTTGCCGATAGCAATGAATTCATCTTCTGCTGAAACAAATGCCTCTACTACGTCTGAATCGAAGTCCTTTCCGCTACCACTGAGTATAATCTCCCGGCTCATAGCATGAGAAAAAGCCTCTTTGTAGACGCGCTCGGTAGTCTGTGCATCGTAGACATCTCCCAGTGCAAGGATTCTCCCAGCCAATGGAATATCCTCTCCAGCAAGTCCATACGGGTACCCATTGCCATCCCACCTCTCGTGATGACTTTCAGCAATTTCGATACCGACGTGTACAAAATCATTTCCCGGATGCTGTTGGTCTACTTCCCTTAGCGTTTTACCACCTATGATAGTATGAGTTTTCATGATGTTATATTCTTCTTCAGTCAGTTTATCTATCTTTAGAAGTATTCTATCTGGAATAGCAACTTTACCGATGTCGTGAAGCGGTGAGGCTGCGTAAATATTCCTGATAAAGTCTTCATCTATTACGGATGCATACTTAGGGATCAATCGAAGCTTCTCACTGAGCACTCTGCTGTATTCGCACATCCTTTGGAGATGCTCTCCGGTTTCTAAGTTGCGCGATGCGGCAAGTTTTGCCAATGCAAAGATTGTAGCTTGCTGAGCAACAGTGATCTGCTGCACCTGCTCACGGACGCGTTCTTCCAGTTTCAGATTATAGTCTTCAATCTGTTTGAGGTAGTTGTCTTTCTGGTCGCGTAAGCGTTTTTTCTCCAGGCACGCACCAATTCTTGCTCCGAGCAGCGTGGGGTCGAATGGTTTGACCAGATAATCGTCTGCACCCATTTCGATGCACTGTACAACACTCTCCATCTCATTGACGGCTGAGATTATGATGACCGGAATGTTACGCAGGAAACTATCGTTTTTCATATGATTCAAGACTTTGTATCCATCCATTTCCGGCATGACAATATCGAGCAGGACAAGGTCAGGAGGTTGTTTTTCCAACTGTGTTAGCGCAGAACGTCCGTTCTCTGCAAGAAGTGGGACATGTCCAAGAGCCACAATCAAGGCGTGAAGGACATCACGATTTAACTCGTTATCATCAACAACGAGGATCGTGGCCTTATCAATTTTTGTTTCCTGTCTCTTACCCATATTACGTTTACCGCTTCATTATGATACCCACAACAATAAATAGCAAGTAGAATTAGGAACAATAGGAACACATTATTTTTCTAAAAATTATTCTTTTTCTATCTTGTGTATAATTGTGCGAGAGGCATACGCCTGCCTGTTCCAAACGCCTTTGTAGTAACCTTGAGTCCAGGGGCAGCCTGTTTTCTTTTATACTCGTTCTTATCAACCTTTTTAATAATATCTCGAACAAGTGATTCATCATATCCCAGAGCTACAATATCATTTACATCCTTAGATTCTTCAACATAGGCCTTTAATATGCCGTCTAGAATATCATATGGTGGCAACGAATCCTGATCTTTTTGATTCGGCCTTAACTCGGCTGATGGAGGCTTTTCAATAGTGCTTTTGGGAATTATTTCCTTTCTACGGTTGATGTATCTGGCTAGATCATAGACCATCGTCTTCGGAATATCTGATATCACTGCTAAACCACCACACATATCACCATATAAAGTGCAGTAACCGATAGCGAGTTCCGACTTATTTCCAGTTGTTAACACCATGTATCCATACTTATTTGAAATTGCCATCAGGATCTTACCTCTTATCCTTGCCTGCAAGTTCTCTTCTGTAACATCAAATGGAAGCCCAGAAAATATTCCACTCATAGTCTTCATATATGCATTGTAGATGGACTTTATTGGTATAATCTTGCAACCAATTCCGAGTTTCCTGGCAAGCTTTTTTGAATCCTCTATACTGCCCTTAGATGAGAAGCTCGATGGCATAGTAACACCAAGTACCTTATCCTTGCCAAGCGCCTTGACGGCAATCACAGCCGTAACAGCAGAATCTATCCCCCCACTGAGGCCAATTACTACCTTTTTGAATCCACACTTTTTAACATAGTCTCGCGTACCCATAATCAACGCCTTATAGACTGAGTCAATTTCATTTTCGCTGACATTGACTTGACTCCTCCTTCTAACTGACTTCAATTTGTCTTCCACTACACTTACATCAGAATCTCTGAACTCAACCGTCA
>JBHHYH010000074.1:0-12365 GCA_046757465.1 Candidatus Scalinduaceae bacterium
ACCTTACCCCACCCCAAACCATATATCGTCCTAATATTTCTGTGTTGCAAAACAACCCCACTTTTTTATAACATTTAAGTCAATAAAGCAGTTTCAAATCATACTTTTCTTTTCAATACTTTCCTTTCGTTTCTTCCAATCCGGCATGCATTTAGTCAGTAACTTATAAAAATTCTTGTCGTGTTTTCTAACCTTTAGGTGACAAAGTTCGTGTATGATAACGTAATCTATACAATATAAGGGTGTTTTTATAAGTTCGGTATTGATAAGAATGGTTTTTGAGTTTGTGCAACTTCCCCAACGTTTGATCATCTTGCGAAGGCGCAACTGCGGACGCGGGATGTGAAATCTTTTAGCACAGTCATAACAACTTTCGAAATGTTTATTGAATATTTCTTCAGCATGCTTAACATACCATTTATTCAAAAGCTCCTTAACCCTCTTTTTTCTGTCACGGTCATTTGTATAAATATAGAAATATCTTCCAATCAGTTTTACAGCGTTTTTATCACTTTTTACCACTTTGAGTCGATATTGACGTCCGAGGTAATAGTGAGTTTCTCCACTTACGTATTTTCTCTCTGTCGGTAAAGGTTGAAAACGTTCAAAATAGTTTTTCTGCTTGATTATCCAGGGTGCGCGTTTTTTCACACGGGATAAAACGTCATCTAATGAGCGGTTGAAAGGTGCAGCAACTGTTACTTTTTTATCTGGATGAACACTAATGCTGAGATTTTTACGTGTACTGAATGATAAGGAAAAGTTTATCTTTCTCTGTCCGAATGAGAGGCTGTGACGTTCTACAGTTTTTCCTGCTTTTACCAAATTCAAGGGACCCTCACTTTAGCAATATCGAGGCACTGATCCATTATTGAATCGATTTCATCAAATGTAAGGTTAAATTCATATTTTCCCTGCAATTCGAAAATATGATCTTCAATCTTATTGCGCATTTGATTCTGCCTGTCTGTATTTGTTGCCCAATTTACAATGCGCATATTCATAATGATGTCGTCTATGGCAATACTCGCTTCAGTGGCCGCATTCATAATGTCAATACCATCATCCTTGTGAGACTCAAATATTTCACGGATGCATCCAAAGTACGCTCTCGCGTTATCATTATTTCTAAGGGATTCAGGGACATCGTCCCCTGTCCTGTTTACCACAGCTTCCATAATACCCTCGACCTTTCTAAGATATTCAGAGTCCTTAATTCTCTCTTCGTGAAAAGCCCGGATAGCTTCCTCAAGAAGTTCCGAGAATTTTTTATAGAACGCGGGGTCTTCTTGCATGCGTTCTTCAATGGTTTTTTTTGTCCGGTGTGCTATTGTGTCGGCTTTAGCAGCATCTCCATAAAGAGCCTGGACTTCCTTAACAAAGCTTTCTTTATCAAAGATATTGACCTGTTCGGTAACGTACTCAACTTCTCCGGTTCCAACGTGGGTATCGATCAGTTTCTGAATCTTCGGCTCATACTCAGAGAAATCGATGACTTCAGCGTACCTTCTCTGCACGGCCCTACGAAGTTCTTTGAAAAACTTTAAGTCAGTTCGATATTCATTAATCTTCTTTTCGGCTGTTTCTTCAATAAATTTCAACGATGAAAGCGCAATAGCAAGAGTTCTGGCATACTTTGAAAAACGTTCATAAAATTCATTCCGCAGTACATCATCAGCTAGCAAGCGCTCATAAGCTTCTTCATCCCGTTTATTTTTCACTGTATTAAAGACATCCCATAAGTCGGAGTGTTTCTGAGGGAGGATCTGGATTTGTACTGAGACATCCTCCAATGCGTTAAGAAGATCGTCTTTGTCAAACTCAGACAATTGGCCGTAAATGTCTAAAGCCTGATCTAGATTCTCAAGTACACCTCGATAATCAATTATATATCCAAACTCTTTTCCCTGATACAAACGATTAACACGCGCGATAGCCTGAAGCAGTGTGTGATCCTTCAGTTTTCTCGTAAGGTAAAGAACTGTGTTACGGGGAGCATCGAAGCCCGTAATCAGCTTGTCAACTACTATTATAATTTCAGGAATTTCTCCATATTTAAAAGCGTTGATTATCTGTCTATTATACTCTTTTTCAGTGCCGTATTTGTCCATCATGGCCTTCCAGAAACGTATGACTTCCTCTTTGTTCTCTTTGTAAATATCTTCCTCACCTTCGCGGTCATCAGGTCCTGAGATGAGTACCTCAGATATCACAATGTCGAACTCATCCAGATATTTTTTGTATGTCAAGGCAGTCTGTTTGTCCTGCGCGACCAACTGGGCCTTAAAAGGAGTTCCCTGCCAGTTATCACGGAAATGTTCACTGATGTCCCATGCGATGCGCATGACCTTCTGCTCTGCCTTGTTCAGCTGATCAGTAGTTGCAAATTTCTTTTTCAGGTCTGCCGCCTGCTCTTTGGTTAACTCTTCCGTAATCTTTTCAAACCAGCTGTCAATTGATTCAGAGTCCACTTTCTGCTCTACATGCCGGCCTTCATATAAAAGGGGCCTGACTGCCTTGTCTTTTACCGCCTGATCAATAGTATACGAGTCAATAAGTCCACCAAATGTTGCAATGGTGTTTTTGTCCTTCTTCATTACCGGAGTACCGGTAAATCCGATATAGCAGGCATTCGGCAAAACCTTTTTCATCCTGGCATGCATAGGGCCATATTGACCTCGGTGTCCTTCATCAACGAGCACAAAGATATTTGGATCGATGTTTCTTGCATCTTTTGTACCTACTGCCGCTTCAAATTTATCAATGATGGTCGTAATAATGCGTTCCTTATGGCCTCCTATCATTTCAATTAAATGCCTACCTGTCCTTGCCTGTTCCAACTCTTTTCCACAGTGATAGAATGTTTTGTAAATCTGATCATCCAGATCAATCCGGTCTGTAACCAGAATTATCTTGTGATCATCAATAGTAGGTTCCAATGCTATTGCCTTTGCAAGCATTACCATTGTAAGTGACTTCCCGCTCCCCTGTGTATGCCAGACTACACCTCCCAAACGTTTTCCCACGTTATCAATAGTGGTTATGCGGTCCATAATCTTTTTTACACAGAAATACTGCTGATAACGCGCTATCTTCTTTTCGCCCGCATCAAAGAGAATATAACGGAAAGTTAGTTCAAGCAGACGTTCAGGTTGGCACAGAGCGTATAAGGCCCTGTCCTGTTCAGTGACCTCTCTTCCTCCTTCCGATTCCAGTGCATCAAAGTATTTACGGATATACTTAAACCTGTCTCTAAAAAGCTTCTCTTTCTGCTCAACGAAAAGAGGCTTGTTAATCAAAGAGTAGATTTTATCTTCAACGTCTTCCTGCTCTTGCCATACCGCCCAGAATTCCATCGGCGTTCCGGTAGTTGCGTATTTCGCCTCGTTCTTGGAAACTGCCATCAGGATTTGAGAGTAGAGGAATAAATTGGGTATACCGTCATCCTTCTGATTGCGTATATGCTGGGAGATTGCTTGCTCGATAGGCTTTTTACCGATACCGACGTCCAACCGTTTGCATTCAATCACACAGAATGGAATTCCGTTTACAAAGAGGACAATGTCGGGATAATACTGCTTTTTACTCCCGGCACGCTCAACACCGAATTCCTCTGTTACGTGGTATACATTGTTTCCCGGTCGCTCCCAGTCTATAAAGTGAAGAGTAAAACTCTTGATATCACCGAGTATCGATTGTTGAAGGCTTTTGCCGAGGCAAAGCAGGTCGTAAACTTTTTCATTGGTGCGAACAAGCCCGTCATAGATAACGTCTTTAAGCGCCTGAACAGCGCTGATAATATTTCCCTCGGAAAAAGGATACTCCTGCCCCTTATACTGGATTTTATTCATCTTCCGGAGTTGCTCTTCCAGGATACCGTCCAGTATGACATTCCTCGCCCTGCCGCCGCGCAGTTCCAACGCTTCTTCTGGCGTAAGATATTTATATCCCATATTCTGCAATAGTTGCAGTGCCGGGATTTGTGATATGTGGTCTTCTTTTATTAATGGGGTATCTAGCATTTCCTTCTACAATTTCTTCACATACAGGTTAAACAGGAACACGTGAAGTGTTATATGGCGGTCTTCGTCATCTTCAGCCTCGAATACATAGCGCCACTCTCCGTGCTCTCCTAATCTGACTTCTTTTATAAAATTTGGATGAGCCTTTAAGCTTTCTGGAAGCTTTTCCTGTATCTTTGCAAATCCAGAAACACTTTTATTAAAAACAATAAGTGAGGTTTTGCAATCCCTCCAAACCAGATACCCGAGAAGTTGATCTACTGCCTCCTGTATTGCCTTTTCGCCTTTCCATAATTTGCATTCAGCCACAAAGGCTGCCCTGTTATTGTCCTCAATGCAGATATCCGTTTTGCCTTTCTTTCTGAAGGTTTCACCTGTTGCTTCACCTGGATAATATCCATTTAGATGTGCAAGAATAATGTCCCTGAGTCCTTCCTCATCATGAACATTGTATGTATTTGGTGTCGATTCAAATGTGCGTCCTTCATGGCGAATAATACCCAGGATATCTTCATACACTTCGTTATTAATTCCAGGCTCGGGAGGCACATTGGGCTTTGACTCTAAGGGTTTAACAACCTTTCTCCTAATCGGAAGAGGTCTCATGTCTGGTGCACCGGCCTTCTTCTTTAGGGGAATGTCCAATGCTTCAAGAACCTTTCCATGTGTTTTTAATCTATCACGACGAGCTGAAATAGCTTGTCTAATAGTACTTTCAAGCTGTTTGTTATGTGCTTCAACGTCCTTCCGGATATATCCAAGCCATGTTTGTATATCTCTAATAGCCGTACACAACTCATTTCTAATTGCTTGTCCATCGCCAACTGTGTCGGATGGTTTTCTGAAGACAAGATTCAGGTGCCCACGATTTGTATCCCGATAATCAGTCTGTACTTGAGCCCGAGGCGGATTCAATGTATATGTACTTGGTTTACATTTCCAAAGATTCGTATCACCAGTAAAGGGAATTGATACAGTTATCTGCAAACCAGGGATCAAGCATGGCCGACTTCTATCAAATACACCCCTCATTATGTCATGACTCACATCGATTTGAGTTTCTTGCTGCTCCATCTCTTTATCGTCTTCAAAAAGCTCAATGTGGAGTATTTCCATTTTGGAAAATACATGCTCTGTCAATGTATCGTCATCATTATGCAAAAACTGGTTTTCAGGAATCATGTCTACTTCCCGTTTAGCTCTTTCTAGATTATTCTGCAAAGTGCTGTATAAATCGTACTCTGTAAACAGATAATCTGAAGATCCTCTCATATACTTCTCCTTATACTTTTACACGAACCTGGCCTGTAAGCAGTTTCTGCATAAGCCCTGTTTTCTGTTCCTTTAAGGCACTGAGCTGGTTTCCTAACAAACTAATCTCTTTATCAAATCTATTAAGCACTGCTGCAATTTTTTTTTGCTCATCTACATGCGGAATAGAAACAGCAAGACTAAGAAAATTTCTTTTGCTCATCACACGATTGCGCCCGGCGCCACCGGGTGATATGAGACCAAGTTGATGAACAAACCATTTTGTCCGTATTACATGCCTGAAATATTCAGGAATAACTTTGTCTCTTTTAAACACGTGGGTCGGGAATCGATGAGAAACAAGAGCCCCCTCATCTGTTTTTTTAACAATAGCAATTGCACCCTCCCAGGCAAAAGTAATATTAACAATAAGATCATTTTCCCGTACCTCAAAAAGAGTATCCATCATTACCTCATCAGGATTACCAACTGTCCTGAGAAAAGTTCCTTTTCCGTGACTGCGAATACCCAAAGCCAAATATTCTTTATCAGGTCGTGGCACTGGCCGTGAAACATGTTTTAAAAAATCATGCAACTTCATTTTCTGCCACCTTTCCGGCAATTTCCCTTTTTTCTTTTTTTTGTGTATTTCGTGTGTTTCGTGGTTAAATTCCTTAAACCGCCTCTTGCCTGTGAAAAGCTGCTGCATCAGAGCTTTTTTGAGTTTTGTTTTTGCATTGATCAGCCTGCTCACCTGCTCAATGGCCCGATCCCATGCGGAGATGATATCAGCAATCTTTTTCTGTTCGGGGAGAGGTGGGAGGGGGATTATAAGCGACGAGTATTCGGTGGCATTAACATTTGGCTGAGCGCCAGCTCTAATTGTCGTTTGAACCCAGTACCAGTATCGTGATGATGTTGTGAAAGCTTTAAGATAGCTCCCATTAATTTTTTTTGGATTAGGAATAAAACGAATTAAGTAGCCTGCGAATGCATATTTCTGGTTATTTGCAATATGCAAGTATGTTTTTCCTACTGTAGCACCTGATCTGGCAAAGAGAAAATCACCTGAATTCAGGATAAAGCCTTCGCTTCTTGTTGATTCTATACTCTTCATGTTGTCAGTCTTTAAATTACCATCTTCAGTTATATCAGTAATACGTACGTATCTTGGATGGTTGTGACTAAATGGAATAGCAGGTGCATTTGCGCCATACTCCCCAGAATTTAAACACACTGATTTCAGGTGTAAACACTCCCACTCCTCAGGAATCCACCCAACTTTAGTCTTTTTATTTCCCTTTTTATTTTCGTTTCGCTTGCTCATAAAATGCCCTTACTTCCAACCATGAACCACACGAAAAGTTTTGGTGTTTTTGTGTGTGCTTTATGCCCGCCTGGGCGACCTATTCGGGCAGGTATTTCGTGGTTCATTTATTTTTCTCTATCCTTTTCACTTTCTTTTTTCCTGCCCGTTGTTCCAGCAATTCTTTGGATTTCTCAATTGTCGTATCAGTGTTACGACAATCTGTTAGTCTTAAAATTTTGGCAACTGTATTATTCTCCATAGATTTTTCCAGTGAATCCTTTGTCGGAATCCTGTACTAATTGTCTCGACAGTGTAGAGATAATTTCACTTACTTTTTTAAACCACAAACCACACGAAAAACACGAAAGGTTTTGGTGTGTTTCGTTTCATCTGGAAACTCTTATAAGATCTCCACAACCTCATATTTACAAAAAAAGGGAATCTTAAAGTCGTTACCTAAATGCTGGCAACCCAACTGTTGCGACAGCGTAGCAATAATTTTTCATCAGTCATATTCTTTATCTTCTTTTCGTGTTTTTAGTGTATTTCGTGGTTCACTTATTTTTTCCTGTCCTCTTAATCCGTTTTCGTTCCACCTGCTCATTTCTTCCGCCTCTTGTTTTTCTCTGGAAGTGCCTTTGCCGCTTCCTCAATCTCTTTTACAACCCGATCGAAATCATTTTCATACAGCCGGTCCTGGACAATACGAAATTTCTCAAACTCGCATTCGGCAAACTGCCTTGAGATTTCAGTGGTCACCTTGCCGCTGTCCTGCAAAATTTCACGCTCGTCAAACTCCAGGAACAGGTCAAGCCGTTTCGCCCAATCCTCCATGGTCATGGGAATTCTTCTTCTGGCCCGATCCTCGGCAAGTTCCAGGAATGTATTGACTATCCGCCCTAGTGACTCAAGTTCCTCTTTGGTCAGGTAATTCTTTGCCACGGAAACATCCAACCTGAAAATTTTTCCGTCTGGGCTGTTCTCCCAACTTGTAAGCCCCATATTGGGCTTCCTGCTGTCAGCCCGTTTTATGATGAGTTCTGCTGCAGTATGTCCGTGAATGGCGTAATGCAGTTTGTTTTGAATCATGGCAAAGAATTCCCGGGTGGTGGGAGCATCTTTGTTGTAGTCTACTGCCGTGGCGTAAATATCTGTGATTTTTTGGTAAAATCGCCTTTCGCTTAAGCGTATTTCCCGGATTTCTTCCACCAGGCGCTCAAAATAATCTTTTCCGAGAAATGTTCCGTTTTCCAGGCGCTTTCTGTCCAACACATAGCCTTTGATGGCAAACTCCCGCAATACGCGGGTAGCCCACTGTCTGAACTGGGTAGCGCGTTTGGAATTTACCCTGTAACCAACGGAAATAATAGCATCCAGATTATAAAAGTTGGTGTTGTACTGCTTGCCGTCAGCGGCAGTTATTCGGAATTTCCGAATAACTGCATCCGGTTCCAGTTCACCGCTGGAAAAGATATTTTTCAGGTGTTCATTGATGGTAGGGACAGTAACGGCAAACAGCGTGGCCATCATCTTTTGTGTTAACCAAACGGTTTCATTCTCATAGCGTACCTCGATACTGGTTTCTCCTGCCTGTGCGGTGAAAATCAGGAACTCCGCAGTGCTGTTACGTATAAGTTTCTTTTTGCTACTCATAATCCCAACTCCTTAAGATATCTGCCCATCTCTTTACGTGTTTTAACAAGTTCTGCCTCCAATCCATCAATCTCTTTCTGCACGGCTCCAATATCGATCTCTTCCTCTTCCTCGAAGGTATCCACATATCGAGGAATATTAAGATTAAACTCAGCATCCTTTATTTCATCAAATTTGGTGCGGTAAGCATACTTATCAATTGTTTTAAATGCCTTATAAGTCTTTACTATCTTCTCTATATCCTGAAGACGCAGGTAATTCTGATTTTTTCCATCATGATATTCCCGGCTTGCGTCTATGAAAAGTACATCTTTCGTTTTCTTCCCTTTATTAAATATAAGTATTACGGTTGGAATACCTGTGCCGTAGAACAGGTTTGCCGGCAGGCCGATCACAGCTTCAAGCAGGTTTTCCTCTACAAGCTTCTGCCGTATCTTTCCTTCGGAGCCTCCCCTGAAAAGAACACCGTGCGGGACAATAACTCCGACCTTTCCTTCACCCTCAAGGGCAATATGGACCATGTGACTGATAAAGGCGTAATCACCCTTACTCTTTGGAGGGATACCACGCCAGAACCTTTGATAACGATCTTTTTCTGCAACATCAGCTCCCCACTTATCAAGAGAAAAAGGCGGGTTTGCCACAACAATATTGAACTTCATGAGACTGTTTTCGTCTACAAGCTTGGGACTACTTATTGTATTACACCATTCAACGCGGGCATTATCCATTTTATGGAGAAACATATTCATCCGACACAAAGACCAGGTGCTTCCGTTGCTTTCCTGTCCGGCAAGGAAAAAGTTGCCGTCAGGCACCTCCTTTGCTACTCGAATTAACAATGACCCGGAACCACAGGCAGGATCACAGATACGGTCTCCGGGTTTCGGATTCAACAATTTAGCAAGCAATATGGAGACCTCTGACGGAGTATAGAACTCCCCGGCCTTTTTCCCCGCGCCTGCGGCAAACCGTGCGATGAGATATTCGTAAACATCGCCGATAATGTCGTTATTCCCGATCCTTGAAGGACGCAGGTCAAGCTTGGGATCATTAAAGTCCTCAAGCAAGTGTTTAAGGCGGCGGTTTCGTTCCTTTGTCTCACCGAGATTCGGCTCACTGTTGAAATCAATATTACGGAAAACATTTTCAAGCTTAGCTTTATTGGCGTCCTCAATATGATCAAGGGCAATGTTTATCAGCTCACCTATGTTTGAAGCGTCCCTCTTTGAAAAGAGATAGTCAAAATCGCAATTATCTGGTACAGCAAAACGCTCTCTGCTTAATGCCCTTTGGATACGTTTTTTATCTCCTTTGTATTTCTTCTCATACTCATCATGCTTGTCCTGCCAGAGATCGCTCATGTATTTGATAAATAGCATGGTGAGAATATAGCTTTTATATTCAGAGGGGTCGACTGCTCCTCTGAATGTATCACATGCTTTCCAGACGATATTGAATATTTCATCCCTGTTTATTTCATTAATCATGGGCTTCTCCTTCATGTATTAAGCTTTTTCCTTTGCGGCTTTCAGGCATAACGAACGAACCAACAATGCTCGCTTTTCACGCAAATTATATAAAAGAGTTTTTTCTTTGTCGATAAGTGTATTTAATTTAACAATTTTTTTCTGTGTTTCAATATCAGGAATTTGTACCTTAAGATTTTCAAACACTGACTTTGGAATAATGGGCATGTGCGTCCCGCGACGTGCAAGATTGTGTAAATATCCCTGTGCCGGGGCCTGGTTGATGAACCATGCCAGATATTCAGGAATAACCTTTTCAGTCTTCATCTTTAAAACAAAGAAGTGGCTTGCCGCAATAGTCCCTTCTATTGAATCAATTACAGGAACTGCAAAATTGCGATGCCCTCTTGCAAGAAATAATATATCGTTTTTATGAACCAAATATTTCTCAGACAATTGATCTATTGTTATCCGGCAAAGCCCTTCTTGATTAAGGCTCTGATTTTCATCAAAATCTCTAATCTGTACAACCTGAAGTGTTCCGCCACGCTCCGGCTCTATTTTTTTTCGGAACTGGTAACCTATCTGAATGTCAGCTATATCTTTGATTTTCTGTTGCATCCTGTTAATCTCTTTTTTTTTTAAGTGTAGGGCCGTCTTGTCAGACGGCTCTTCCAATTATCATGCTTACGATCTGGTATGTGTGTTTTTCTTATATGCATATGCATATCTCGTTGAGCTATCACCACCACCGGCTCCTCCATCGTAACCACGGTCTAGGAAGTATTTCTCAACTTTGCGGGCTGCTGTTTCAGAACCACAATCACGAATAATCCAAGCATCGTTATCCTTGTTTACGTTGTGATCATTGAATAGCCTATCACGAGGGTCAGATGCAATACCTACATACCAGCGGGAATACCCACCGCCACTCTTACGAATGTGGTCATTGATTTCCTGAATAATCTGCGCTACTGTTTTAACCGTTCCTTGCATATTAAGATTCCTCCTAATTATAAAAATAAAGTTTTTGACAAAAAAACTTTCTTGTGGATTTAACATAATCCACAAACCTTTAAGACAAATCTCAAGCCACTGTACAACACCTCCTTTATGAATGTAGCTGAGACTTGACAGGAGGAACAAGAATAGATACGATACGTATGGTTTTATACTTGTCTTTTCTCCGGCAAATCTCAGCCTGAGTTAAGGCGAAAGGCTCCGCTTCACTAGCACGGAGCCTTTCACTATATATAGAAACTTTTGGGAAAATTATGCATAGTTAGTGATTCTTAGA
Source organism: Candidatus Scalinduaceae bacterium (assembly GCA_046757465.1). Classification (GTDB taxonomy): domain Bacteria; phylum Planctomycetota; class Brocadiia; order Brocadiales; family Scalinduaceae; genus Scalindua_A. Next base: position 11,002 of record JBHHYH010000074.1, read on the forward strand.
CGAACTGGAAAATAGTAGAAAATGAATACAGTATTAAATATACTTCTCGAAGCATATCACATATTCAAGAAATGTCAAGCAATAAAAAAAGAAGTATTATGAATACTGCCTTTTATTTTCCAAGGGATGTCTTTGATATACACATGTTAAGATGTGTCGAAATAGTTACTTATGGGCAAAAGGCGGAATCTATACCTGCCTAAAAAAACTTTACCAATTTTTTTAATTTAAGCAGCAAATAATCATGTAGAATTTTGCTGGATTTTAATATTTAGCTTTACTACTATAAACCTCAGATCTTCCACAATCTACTAAAGGCTTGCTTAGTTTCATAAGCAAGACTCATTGTCATACCATAAAGACTATACTCCATCGGATGATGGATATGTTTTTCATAAATAAGCTTATTTTTACAGGAATTTGAATACATGAATTTTCTTACCACAAATAGTCTTTACCAAATCATAATATCTTATTTATGGCATTACGAGGTTCAGTCATGGATGTTAAGAAAGGTGGTCGGTCTAGTTTGTGGTGGGAGTATAGACGAAGTCGGTCACCTAGCCAAACTTTATTAAAGTGGGGAATCTATTTTGCCATGGCTATGTATGGGTTTGGCATACTGGGTGTTCTCCTGATTTTCTCCTCGTTTGCCATGACCACACGGTTACCTTTTATCGGGTCGGGTTTACTTGCATTATCATTGGCTTGGACTTGCATAAGAATCTGGCGGGCATTTGATGTTGCTCATATTGCCCTCTATGCGTTTGAGGAGAAAGAAATCCTACAAGCCACTCGGCAAAACTGCGATAAAATTTCTTCGGGTAGAATAAAAGAGATCAGTAAACAAGCACTCGAGTCGTATCTTTATGCTTCCTCATTCGGTGGTACAAGGCACGCCCAGGGAATGCTACTATTTCATCTCTATTTTATGCCTCCGTTTCTTGGAATAGGATTTATGTTTTCATTGGAACGAGTTAGAGCGTATTTTTCATCACACATTTTCTCTCAAGAAGAGTGGCTCATATGGGGTATGGCTTGTTTTGCTGTCCTAGGATGGCGATGGATGCTTTCTTGGGCAACTGCTCGTGCCAAGAAAGAATCTATTCGAGAGGATGATCCAACACCGATATACTTTAGGTCTCAACTACATGGCTCTGCGAAGCGTTAATAGCTACCGTTAAAAAAGTAAAATAGTTTTTAGGAGGGAATGCTATCAAAACAGTCTCAACCCTTTCTAACGATTATGCCTTTATCGGCTAAATAATCTTTTACTTCAGCGACTTCGTATTCCCTGAAATGGAAAATGGAGGCAGAAATGGCAGGCAATGATTTACCTTTAATTGTAGGCAAAGCAGCAAAAT
>JBHHYH010000075.1:0-12359 GCA_046757465.1 Candidatus Scalinduaceae bacterium
CATGACTAGACTTATAGCATATTTGAGTGTGCTGTTCTAGTCTAGACCCATAAATTAAACGTAATTCTTAAGGTAATTTTCTGCTTTCAACAATTTTGCTTGCTCAAACTACCTAACATTAATAGAATTGACTTGCTATTTTTCTTGTTACAATAATTAAGCTATATATAATTTCTATTTGTTATAGGATTCCGAGATATTAATATGAAGGTATTGGTAATTGGTAGTGGTGGAAGGGAACACAGCCTTGTATGGAAGATAGCCCAATCTCCACAAGTAACCAAGATCTTCTGTGCGCCCGGGAATCCGGGTATCTCAGAAATAGCCGAATGTATAGAGATCGGATCAGAACAAACAAAATTACTTTATGAATTTGCAATTAAAGAGAAAATAGGCCTTACGGTTGTGGGTCCTGAGGCTCCACTGGCAGATGGAATTGTAGATAATTTCAGCAGGAACAATCTAAACGTCTTTGGGCCTAAGAAAAATGCTGCAATCTTAGAAACCAGCAAGGCCTTTGCAAAACATCTTATGAGGAAACACGGCATTCCCACAGCAGACTTTAGAGAATTTGATGACTATGAACACGCTAGACACTATGTTTTATCAAAAGGAGCACCAATAGTGGTAAAGGCAGACGGGTTAAGTAAAGGCAAAGGGGTATTTGTCTGCGAAACCATAAAAGAAGCATTACAGGCAATAGACTCAATAATGAAAGACAGAATATTCGGAAATGCGGGAGATAAGGTCATAATAGAAGAACATCTTACCGGAGAAGAAGTCTCAATCCTTGCATTTACAGATGGAAGGACAATCATTCCCATGGAAAGTTCTCAGGACCATAAAACGATTTATGATGGTGACAAAGGACCAAATACGGGAGGTATGGGTGCATACTCACCTGTTCCCTTAATGACGGCGGACTTATACCACCAAGTCGAAAAAGAAATACTCGTGCCAACAGTTCACTCCATGAATAGAGAAGAAAGGCCTTATAAAGGTGTTCTTTACGTTGGTTTGATGATTACGTCCTACGGACCAAAGGTATTGGAATTCAACGTCCGTTTCGGAGACCCGGAGGCACAGGTGTTACTCGTCCGAATGAAAAGTGATATAGTTCCAATTATGCTGGCTTCAATTTCTGGGAAGTTAGATACAATCGATCTGGAATGGCGCTCACAGGCATCCGTATGCGTTGTGATTGCTTCAGGTGGTTACCCCGGTCGTTACAACAAGGGGAAACAAATTACAGGGTTGGATTCACTAAAAAATCAAGAGGGTATACATGTCTTTCATGCCGGCACTAAATCTGAGAATGGAAGGATAGTAACAAGCGGTGGTCGCGTACTAAACGTCGTTGCCTGTGGAGATGACATTAAAGAGGCACGGAATAATGTGTATGATGCCGTAAGCAAAATATCATTTGAAGGTGCACATTATCGTAAGGATATTGCTAGTAAAGCAATAAAATAGCCTCAATTCTGGTTCAGGCTTACCCGACTGACCAGCCCGACGAGCATTCTGGCAGGTGGCAGGCGGGCAAGATTGAACCAGCAAGAAGAATGGCTGATGCCAAGTAAATCTGAAGAAGAGTTAAAGTTTGATGTTATTGTTGTTGGTGCCGGTCCTGCTGGAACCACAGCAGCATACGTTCTTGCGAAAGCAGGCATAAATGTTGTTATCTTTGAAAGAGGAAAATATCCTGGAAGCAAGAACGTTATGGGTGGCATCCTTTACCGCAAACCAACAGAAGACATAATCCCTGGTTTCTGGAAGGAAGCGCCCCTTGAAAGAAATATTATTGAGCAAAAAATATGGATTCTTTCAAAAGATTCAGCCGTAAACGTCGGATATAGATCTGCCAGCTTTGACAAGGAACCCTACAACTGTTTTACCGTTATGAGGGCACACTTCGATAAGTGGTTTGCAGATAAAGCAGTTGAACAAGGCGCGTTGCTAATAAACGAAACAGTGGTTGAGAGCTTAATAAAGGAAAATGGAAAAGTAATTGGAGTCAAGACCGGCAGGGAAGAGGGAGATGTCTATGCAGACTTAGTCATAATAGCCGATGGTGCAAATTCTCTCCTTGCAAAAGAGGCCGGCTTTCACCCGGAAATCCCACCGGAAAAGGCCGCACTGGCAGTAAAAGATACAATTTCTTTACCAAAAGAGAAAATTGAAGAAAGGTTTAATATTACACATAATCAGGGTGTTTCAATTGAATTGATAGGCCAAATCACTCAAGGAATGGCAGGTACAGGTTTTATTTATACCAACAAGGAATCTATCTCTGTTGGAATCGGATGCCTATGTTCAGATTTTATGAAAACAGGTATAACTCCTTACGATTTGATAAACCAGATGGAATCTCACCCGGTTATAAAACCCCTGATAGAAGGAGGTGAAATCAAGGAATACTCTGCACATCTCATTCCCGAAGGAGGTTATGATGCCATTCCATCCCTGTATGGTGATGGTTATCTCATAGCAGGAGATGCCGCAATGCTCGTCAACCCTGTTCATAGAGAAGGCTCAAACTACGCCACGACATCTGGAATGTCAGCGGCAAATACTGTTATAAGAGCTAAAGAAAGAAACGATTTCAGCGCTAAGGGGCTTTCGCATTATAAAACCCTTTTAGAAGAAAGTTTCATCATGAAAGATTTGAAGAAGTACCGACGTGTATCACGCTTTTCTGTAGAAAACTCGCATATGTTTAGTCTTTATCCTGAATTTATCAATCAAGCCGCTCATGAAATGATTACGGTTGATGGCGTTCCCAAAAAGGAAAAACAAAAAAAGATATGGAAGTTGCTTAAGCGTAAGAGATCCTTAACTAATTTAATCAAAGATGCATTCAATATATGGAGAAGCTTTAAATGAATGTAGAAGACAGGTTGTTTTTGAATAGATTCAACGCAGATGACCGTTCACACCTAAAGGTAATAGATCCTGAAGTATGTCTTAAATGTAAACGGAAACAATGCAGTCCCTCATGCCCCTCCAAATGTTATACGATTCAAGATGGTAAGGCTGTAGTTGCTTACGAAGGATGCCTTGAGTGCGGAACATGCAGAATTGTATGCAATGAATTCTTTAATATAGGTTGGAAATATCCAAGGGGTGGTTTTGGAGTATCCTTTAAGTATGGATAATATATTTTCCATTTTTACAAGAAAATTACAGAGGGATTGACGAGGAACCCTCCCGAAAATACTGGAATCCTCCCGAAAGGGAGGTATTTGAATCTGGAGTCCTCCCGAAAGGGAGGAAGTTAAATCTGGACGTCTCCCAAAAGGAATACCGGAATCCATGTTGCCCTTGCTTTCGCAAGGAATCCAGTAACGCCTCAAGAGAGGCAGCAAAAATTGGAGTCCTCCCGAAAGGGAGGCAATTATATAATGATAAACGAGTACCATCCACCACACATATATCAAGATAATACTATCTACTTTATCACTGCAAGGACAAACGGTAGTGAATATATCTTCAATACCCATAAAAAATGTGGTCTGTTCTTTGATGTTTTTGAAAAGAGCCTGGATAAATTTGATTTTGAGGCAATTGGATGGGTATTGAACAAAGAGCACTACCATATCCTTATCAGGGTATCCGATGGAAGACTGGTAGGAAGATTTATAAACAACCTGCACGCAAATATTACTAGACTCTTAAACAAGATTGAATGTACTGAAGGGAGAAAGGTATGGTATCAATATTGGGATAGATGCATTAGATCAGAAAGAGACCTTTATATACGCCTGAACTATATACACCACAATCCTGTTAAACACGGATTGGTTTTGAGTATGGATGATTACGAATTTTCAAGTTACAGGAACTATTTAGCAAATAAAGGAGGAGAGTGGCTAAGAGATTGTTTTGATAGGTATTCAATAAGTGATTTCACGCTAGAAGAGAGAGATTGAAGATTAAATACCTGCCTTTGCAGGGAATCATATGTCATCTTAAATGTTGTCCTTGCTTTCGCAAGGAATCCAGTACCGCCTTCAAGAGAGGCAGCAAAAATTGGAGTCCTCCCGAAAGGGAGGTATTTGAAGCTGGAACCCTCCCGAAAGGGAGGTAGCATAATACCAGAATCATTTGAGAGAATGTTAGCAGAATGAAACGTAAAATAATCCCCGTCAAAGACATTGCAGAAAAATTAGGCAAAAGAGCAAAAGCCATTTCTGAAGATATTATGTTAAGAATTCCTGTCTACTTAGAGTTCTTAAAAACCCTTGCCAGCATAGGTAAGAATGTATCACTGGATATCGATAAGGGACACATAAAGATAAAGGAAGCTTTTGTCAATGATTACCTGAAGGAAGTATCTGTGGAGGATAAGGGTCTGCGTTCGATTAAGATTACATTCAGAGAGAAAAGTGCAGTTTTCATTATAGAATTAAAAAAGTTTCTTCTTGATGGCACAATTGAAATACCATTCACGGTAGATAGTTTTATATTCAGCAGGGAAAAAAAGACTATCACCCTTAAATTCGGTGATAAAAAAGTAACCAGGGGAAATAATTACTATTCAAAAATCATATTATGGTTTGTCCTGTCAATACTCAGAATATTTTATAGAAAGGAGGCGTTGTTAAAGCGTAAACACCTTTGCCTTGATTCTGTGCAGTTTAATCATGACGGCACATATACTATAGAACTTAATAAGATCCCTGAGCTGAGAGAGTTATTCGAAAAAGACGTGGCCAATATAAGGTACTGGGACTTAATTACAATTGATAAGTTAACGTTTGAAAAAGGCATGATGATATTCAGGCTTTCGCACAAACCTGCGGCAGTAATGAAACTATCCATAGGAATTATAGAGACGTTGCCTGCCGGCCGATTAATAAGGCCACTGGTAAACAGGTTCTAATATTTTTCTAATAAGTATCTGTTGCGGAAACATTATATTGTCACCCTGAACTCGTTTTCAGGGTCTTTTAACATCTTGATATATACAGATTCTGAAATCGAAGATCCTGAAAGAGATGCTGAAATAAATTCAGCATGACAGAAAGCGAAGAGCTCAGCCCCCACTGCTAGCCCCGTACGGCGTTCTAGCCTACAGGGCGAGCAAGCTGTGGGGGTAAAAATGACATTTTTGGGCATTTAAGCTTTCCGCAACAGATACTAATAAAGATGTTGATCTAGAAAACAACCGGTGTTGGTTTTTGTTATTCATTTTCAGTAAGATATTGTAGTTGGAATAAAAAACTTCCTTGACAAACGAAGATTAATATATAAAAATCTAATCTAATTTTTTAACAGGCAATACAATTACTTTAAATTAAAGAGTAATTTAAAGCAATGTTTAGAGTTTTGCACTTACAGGTTTGTGTTGATACATGTCACAGGAAGACAATCGCTACAAATTATTCTTTATCTTTCTTTAGGAAGGGAGGGAGAGGGGTAGAGAATGGAAGCATTCGGACGACATTTTATACTTGAGATGTGGGATTGTAACAGGGAAGTTCTTAATGACGTGAAAAAGATAAAACAATTCCTGCGCAGTGCAGCTAACGATGCCGGGGCTACCGTAGTTAAGCTGGCCTGTCACGAGTTTGATCCCCCGGGAATAACTGCTGTAGCTATCCTCGCAGAATCTCACATGACAATCCACACATGGCCAGTAGAAGGTTATGTAGCCGTTGACATATTTACTTGCGGAAACGTAATCAATCCTCAATTGGCGACGAATCATTTACTGGAGAGTTTTGAACCCAAGGATCACACCTCCATAGAGCTCAAAAGGGGTTCTCCATTGATAAAAGGGACCCTTCTTTCGGAAACCCCTTCTGAATTACCAATCCAATAAAGCCCCCAATGCTTCCTTGCGGAAGCAAGGAATGGGGGCGCGTAGAAAACATATGCTAAAAAAAGACATCCCTTCACGATGGATTTACGACTATTTCAGCCCGTTTGAGATACATAAGCATGCTATACAGGGAACTGTATATCATGGGCACTCAGACATTCAGGAGATAGTGATTGCAGAAAGTGAATGCTTTGGCCGATGTCTTATTCTTGATAATGAATTTCAATCAGCCGAACTGGATGAGTTTGTATATCACGAATCCCTTGTACAGCCGGCCCTGATCTTGCATCCCGAGCCCAAAAAGGTAGCCATTATAGGCGGTGGTGAGGGTGCTACCTTAAGAGAAGTTCTCCGTCACAAGACTGTCAACAAAGCCGTAATGGTGGATTTAGACGAAAAAGTGGTGGAATGTTCGAAAGAGTTCCTGCCAAGCTTTCATAATGGTAGTTTCTCAGATAAAAGGACAACACTCCTATTCAAGGATGGCCGCAATTTTATAGAGGAAGCTGATGAAACGTTTGACGCAATAATCATTGATATTACCTGCCCTTTGGAAGGTGGACCCTCTTACAAACTCTTTACCAAAGAATTCTATGAGCTTGTGAGGCAAAGACTCACACCTCAGGGATTGTTTTCCATTCAGGCAAGTACCACCTCCCCTACCGCACTCACCACCTATACTATACTTAACAGAACCCTTAAGGAGGTCTTCCCAAACGTATTCCCTTATGCTGCATATGTACCATTCTTTGCCATGCTCTGGGGATTCTGCCTGGCCACAAACGACCTGGATCCGGCTCAGGTAACCAGGGAAGAGATAGACCAAAGAATATCCGAAAGGATTAAGGGAGAATTGAAATTCTATGATGGCACCACCCATCAGTCAATCTTTAACCTTCCGAAATATGTAAGGAAGGCACTCGCACAACAAACGCACGTAAACAGGGACAACCAACCACTCAAGGAGAAATATCCGGGCTTAGCGAAGAAGGGTTAATGTGATACCTTTCTGATTTTTCTCCATATTAATAACGTGCTCGGAAGTTTTATGAAGCAGGAATAAACCTACTCTCAACACGAAAACAAGACTTGAAGAATCCAGTTAATTCTGGAGTCCCGCCAGGGCGGACGAGGACGTTCGCCTCAGGCGACTGCCTCAGGCACGACCTCCTTAAAAGGAGTACTGGACTCCTCCCGAAAGGGAGGTAATTGAAGTTGGACGTCTCCCGAAAGGCCCGCCTGCCATTATATCGGGCAGGCCCGCCAAGCAAGTGGCTGTGTCACAATAGCGAAAACACATAATATGTCATTCTGAACTTGTCGCCCGAGGTCCGCCTAGGCGGATCTGCCTCGGGCATGACGCCCCTTGGAGCAGCTTCGAGATCCGACACTATTTGCTGTAACTACAGCATACTGATACTGTGGTATAGGTAACTATACCAATAACATTGAAAAACTAAATTAAGTTTTACATGATTGTATGAAAGATAGTATGGCTAACGTAAGGAGTCCGTAGGACGACTGGAGTTAGCCATACTATCTCATGGTTTTCAAAAGGGTTCTGGAAGTTATGAAAGTTTAATCATAAATTTTTCAAATTAGTATCTGTTGCGGAAAAGGCATTATTTATTTGATTTGTAGGGGCTGTTCCCCCTGTCCGCCAATTTTTGTGGCAAACGAACAGCCTTATAAACCGGTTCGTTCAGGGGAACAAACCCTACATAAAAATTCGAAATACGGTTTTGCTATGACAACAAACATTTTTCTATAGGAGGATAAAAAAATGCCTTATGAATTACCATCACAGTTTAAGAATCTAGCCAGGGAATATCCCGATGTGTGCAAAGCATTTCAAGACCTTGGTACACAGTGTCATGAAGCAGGTCCCTTGGATGAAAAGACAAGGAGGCTTGTGAAACTTGGTATATCAATTGGTACTTGTTCTGAGGGTGCAGTACATTCTGCGGTCAGAAACGCACTTAAGACAGGCTTATCAAAAGAAGAGATTATGCACGTCGGTATACTTGCTATTACGACGATTGGCTTACCGCATGCATTAGCGGCTATAACGTGGATTAAGGACTTGTTTGAAACATCCTGAACCCTTCGCTCTTTGATCGACTTTGCCCTACGCACTAACCAAGGCTTCCAAACGTTTTTCCAGGGCTTCTAATTCATCATTAAGCCCTGCAGGCAGTCTGTCACCAAATTTTGCAAAGTGTTCCCTGATTAAAGGTATTTGTTTTTTCCAATCTTCAGGATCCACTTTTAAGAGTTCTTCTAAATCTTCGATAGAGATATCCAAACCATTAAGGTCCAGTGCATCTTTAGTTGGAACCCAGCCAATAGGTGTTTCTTCAGCCTTTCCTTCACCGCTGACTCTTTCAATCACCCATTTCAAGACACGGCTGTTTTCTCCAAAACCGGGCCAGAGCCACTTACCTTTTTCATTCTTACGGAACCAATTCACATAGAATATCCTGGGCAATTTGTCAGCGTCAGCTTTTTTGCCGATGTTTAGCCAGTGATTAAAATAATCGCCCATGTTGTAGCCGCAGAAAGGCAGCATTGCAAAAGGATCGTAGCGTAGTTCACCCACCTTACCGGCGGCGGCAGCAGTCTTTTCAGAGGAGACAATAGAACCCAGGAAAGTCCCATGCTGCCAGTTAAAAGATTGATGTACCAGAGGTACAACACTTGCACGGCGTCCGCCAAACAGGAAGGCCGAGATGGGAACACCCTTTGGGTCTTCCCATGCAGGATCTATAACGGGACATTGACTGGCCGGTACCGTAAACCGTGCATTTGGATGAGCAGCCGGAGTGCCCTTATCAGGCGTCCATTCATTGCCTCTCCAATCGGTTAATTTAGCAGGTAATTCATCTGTCATTCCTTCCCACCATACGTCGCCATCTTCCGTATAGGCCACATTCGTGAAGATACAGTTTTCTTTCATAGCAAGCATACAATTTGGATTAGATTTCATGGATGTTCCGGGTGCAACCCCAAAAAATCCTGCCTCAGGATTAATTGCATATAGACGGCCATCTTCACCAAATTTCATCCAGGCAATATCATCACCTATGCACTCTACTTTCCAACCGGGGATGGTTGGAATCAGCATTGCGAGATTCGTCTTACCGCAAGCGCTTGGAAATGCCGCTGTAACATACTTCTTTTCACCATTAGGAGGCGTAATACCCAGGATAAGCATATGTTCGGCAAGCCATCCTTCTTCTCTTGCCATTGTAGAAGCAATACGCAACGCAAAACATTTTTTTCCTAATAAGGCGTTTCCACCATAACCGGACCCATATGACCAGATAGTCCTTTCTTCAGGAAAGTGAGTAATATATTTATTATTTGCATTACAGGGCCAGGCAACGTCCTTCTGCCCTTCTTCCAATGGCATACCCACAGAATGAAGACAGGGAACAAAATCACCATCTTCACCTAAAATATCCAAAACTGCTTTTCCCATGCGGGTCATAATTCTTTGATTATTTACAACATAAGGAGAATCTGATAATGCAACTCCGATATGTGCAATCTTCGAACCCAAAGGTCCCATACTGAAAGGAATAACATACATGATACGTCCCTTCATACAACCGGTATAAAGCTTAATCATTTCAGACTTCATTTCGTCCGGATCACGCCAATTGTTGTTGGGACCGGCCTCTTCTTTATCTTTTGTGCAAACAAAAGTTCTATCTTCTACTCGAGCAACATCGGCTGGATCTGATCTTACCCAATAACTGTTTGGCCTTTTTTTATCATTTAATCTTACATAAGTGCCGTTTTTGACCATCATCTCGGCCAGCTCATCATACTCTTCCTTGCTGCCATCGCACCAGACTATTTTGTCAGGCTGACACATCTTTGCCATTTCGTCAACCCAGGCCAGAAGTTTTTTATTTTTGGTCAGTGGTGTTGTGCTACCCATAGAGTCTCCTGTCAGTTACGTATTAAAAGTTCGGTATAATACCAATTATTATGTTAATTTGCAACAATAACTCAACTTTCTAAAAAACAACGCCAAACAGAAAGGCCTCTCATCTTCACTTTGTGTCATTTTTACCCCGCATTTTGCTTTCAGCAAGAAAGCAGCGGGGCAGCGCCATTCCCCCCGTGTCATTCTGACCCCCTCTGCTAGCCCCGTACGGCGTTCTAGCCTACAGGGCAAGCAAGATGAGGGGGGAAGAATCTAATGTTTCCGGCTCAGAGCTTGCCCTGAGTGAAGCGAAGGGGAAGTGAAGAATCTTGCTCTCTAGTATCAAGGATCGAACATCTAGCGTGGATCACACAACAGGAAGCCACCAGATAAATATCTTTTTTTAACTTGACTATTGTATATATACTCTATACACTACTCTTATGATACAGAGCTTTCGACATAAAGGGCTACAACGCCTTTTTGAGAAGGCCGACCGCAGTAAGGTCTCCGCCCAGGATGTACGGAAGCTCGAACATATACTTGCCGTTCTTAACCATGCCACAAAGCCGGAGGATATGGGTTTGCCAGGATTTCACCTGCACCCCCTCAAAGGCCGTATGAAAGGTTTCTGGTCAGTCACTCTACGGGCAAACTGGCGTGTGATCTTCAGGATCAAGAACGGCGACATATACGATGTTGATTTAATTGACTACCATTAGGAGGATAATATGAAGATGAAGAACCCGCCACACCCAGGAAGACTCATCAAGCACGAATGTCTGGAACCGTTAGATTTGAACATAACCAAGGCCGCTGACATTCTTGGTGTAACCCGCCTTACCCTCAGCAATCTTGTGAACGGCAAAAACGGCGTTTCACCGGAAATGGCTATCAGGTTGTCCAAAGCCTTCGGCAGCAGCCCAGAGGTATGGCTAGGTTTGCAGATGGACTATGACCTTGCACAAGCTGAAAAGAAGGCATCGCGGATCAAAGTGAAAAAGGCGAAAAAGGTCATACATGCATAAGGAGAAGCAGCGAGGAGGACTTGCCAAAGTTGGCTAAGTTTGTCATTAGTCACTTGTCGTTAGTTAATCTTTAATTCCTCAATACTTAAATTCTTCAATCCCTCAATCATCAATAGTCAGTATTCAATCTAGCCTCTTAATTCCAGCCCATCATTTTATATTGCAAAACTTAAGCACATATTTATAATGATTCACAGTAAGAAGTAGGTAAAAACCACTTTCATCACATTTTAACAATCAGTCCGAGAATAGAAAGAAACGTATTATTGTCATTCTGAGCCGAAGCCCTGAATAAAACGAAGGGGCAGCGAAGAATCTCGTATTTACTCTATTCTTGAACGGCCTGTTACTATATACATATCGACTTATACTTACTAATAAACAAGTAAGCGTTTCACATACATTTATATTCGCGGGCGTTGTGGCCTAACAACGGCATGGAGTAGGACGCTCCTTACGTCGCGACTCTCATGCCGACCGTTAGTGAGCAACAGATAATTGAATAAGAGTTTAATAACACACAAATTGAGATAAACCTTTGCTCTACCCCACCCCAAACCATATCTCGCCTGTTATATCCCTACATATCCTGATGTTTACTCTACCAGTAGCAATATAGCCAAACAATTCGCTGATATTCTCTACAGCGAAGTTAAGCAACTCTGTGTCTTGGATTTCATCAGTAAGTATCTGCTTCTCTATTTGACAAGATGTATCAGCATCTATCTCACCTTTATTAAATCTTTCAATACACTTAACTAATTTCTCTAAGCAATTCATTGAGATTTGATGGAAGTATGGCTTTTCTTTGGGTTTGAGCCAGTCAGGGTTGGTTATCATGACAAATTATTCTGTTGTTATATTTACAAATATTCCAGTTTTACTCTAATACTTTAGGGATAATTTAAACTTTAAAAACATTAAGTTTTATCTTATAGTTAATTTGTTTATGGACAGAAAAAGATTGTTGTAATAATGCAAAGAGAGAGACGGAAAAGTGCGAAGGAAGCTTAATATTGAAGAGATGCAGAAAATTGCTGAGGAGTGCGGCGGTAAATGTCTGTCAAATTTATATGTTAACAATCATACAAAACTTTTGTGGAAGTGTGCCGAAAGGCATAAGTGGAAAGCAACACCAGATACAATTAAACAGGGTAAATGGTGTAAAAAATGTGCAGATAAAGTTAGAGCAGAGAAACGCAAAGGAACGATTGAGGAAATGCAGGAAATTGCCGAGAAACGTGGTGGTAAATGTCTATCAGATACTTATGTAAATAGCTCAACTAACCTTCTGTGGGAGTGTGCAAAAAAACATCGGTGGAAAGCAACACCAAGTAACATCAAAAGTGGTAAATGGTGTAAAAAATGTTATATAGCTAGAAAGGCGAAAAAACAGTAACAAAAACTTTTCTATTTGACAAATGATTCAATCCACTATCACCCGCCCCCATTCCTAGCTTACGCAAGGAAGCTATGGGGGGCATGCCTATCTTTGATAGAAAACATTCCCGCCAAACAAGAGACTGTGTCATAATTAATAGATAAGAGGAACATAGAAAACGTAGTATAGCGT
>JBHHYH010000076.1:0-12265 GCA_046757465.1 Candidatus Scalinduaceae bacterium
ATCTGGTAGGAACAGTATGTTTGTTCTTGACATTTATCTCAATAGGTGACCCCAGCTTCGTATCGAATTCTGCCTCCTTCGGAAGGAGTTCCTCAAGATAATAGTTAGAGAAGAGTCCTTTATTGAGATGAAGCTTCACGATTTACTTCTCGGTATATATAGAGCCAGATATCTGGGTAGATTTGAGTCATTAATATTGACAATTTGATTGGTGAAAAGTGGACTATCCACATATTCCTTATTAATATCAAGGTGTTATGCACTTATTTAATATATCTTCTTCAAAAGTCCCTTTTGATTTGGAATTATATTTTCATCTTAATAAAACACTTGTGGAAGAAATAAACCCTCCCTTTTTCACCTTTTGTATGTTGATAGATCTTCAGATCTGGTCTTTTACACAAAAACCACACAATTCACAACCCCTTTAGTTCCACCTCACCCAATGTTTTTGCTTCTTTAAGAATGTCTTCTGCCTTGCTTACCAGGACGATTACGAGATTCTCGGGATCAACAAATCTTTCTATTGCCCGATTGACATCTTCCCTGGATACGGCCTTTATGTTTTCAAGGTATTTCTCTAAATAATCCTCAGGCAGGCCGTAAAATTTCTGTTCTATAATCTTGGAAGCTATCTGGGCGGGTGTTTCAAGGCTTAAGGGAAAGTGGCCAATGTAGTAGGACTTGGCACTATCCAATTCCTCCTTGGTTATGCCACTGGCCTTCAGTTTTTTCAATTCATCAAGTACCAGTCGGAGAGTTTCAATTGCAGTCTCGTTTTTGCTATATGTCCTTATATAAAATGGTCCTCGTAATCTTCTTGCTTCAAACTGGCTTTTGACACCATAGCTAAGGCCTCTCTCTGCCCTTATCTCTGTATATAATCTGGACGTAGGTCCCCTGCCCAGAATATAGTTAAGTAACATAAGTGAAAAGTAGTCAGGATTGTTGCGTCTGATGCCAAGATGGCCTATACATATCTCTGTCTGAGTGAGGTCAGGTTTATCCACAAGACGTATCCTGTAGTTAACTATTTTGGGTATAAGGGGTAATGTTGGTTTATGAACATTTCCTTCCTTCCAATCACCAAATGTCTTTTTTATAACAGCGAGTATATTCGAAGGTTTTATATCGCCAACTACTGTCAGGATGGAGTTATTGGGCAGGTAATGGTTTTTGTGAAACTGTATGATTTCTTTCCTGGTGATTGCCTTGAGACCTTCCAGCGTGCCAATAGATGGATGGGCATATGGATGTATACCGTAGAGCATCTCGCTGAAATGCCTGCTGGCAATGGTCCGTTTATTATCCTTTTCCCTGAGTATGGACGTTATGGTCTTTTCCCGCTGAAATTCTATATCTTTTGTTTTAAATGTGGGAAACCTTGCAACCTCAGAAAGCAAGTCAAGTATAGACTTAAAATGTTTGACAAGGGCCGTAGCAGTGACGGAAGTAGAGTCGTATTCGGAGTCCGCACTTAACGTACCTCCTATGAAGTCAATCTCCTCTGATATTTCCAGAGAATCCTTTGAGCGGGTACCTTCACGGAGGAGCTGTGCAACCATATTTGCCAGTCCCTGTTTTTCTTGTGGGTCGTGCACGGAACCGGCCCTTACCAAGAGCTCTATCGCCACGACAGGCAACTCATGGTGTTCAACCAGGATTATGCTAAGTCCGTTATCAAGTGTTGCCTTCTGGTACTTCATGGGTATTATGTTTCCTTTCGTGCCGAAGGCAGATCCGCTGTGGCGGACATCACCCATCGAATGTTTGTCTGTAGCAAGGAAAGTAAAGAGAATCATAATAATTATGAGTGTATAGCGATGTAAATAGGCCTTTATGATATTTAACATAAATCTAATATACGCAATATTTCATCTTGCAGATTTATCTTGTGATTCTTCCTTGGGCAGTAGTCTTACTACGGTTCTATTTTCCGGGGTAAAATATTTCTTTGCTACTCTTTTTATATCATCCGCAGTTGTACTGCGGTACTTATCCAAATCTTTTATAAACCTTAATGGGTCACCAGTCATTGTCAGGCTAAAACCTATCCGCATGCCTCTAATGAAGTTTGTCTGTAGGCCAAAGATGTGACCTGTTTCTATTTGGTTTCTCGCCTTTTCAAGTTCACGTTCCGTTACCGATTCAGTCTTGAGTTTTTCCAGGCTTTCATTGATTATCGAAGTCATTTTCTCCGGTGTATGTACCTGCTTTATATTCATGACTGTAATGATAAATAGTCCTGGATCCTTTTTCCTGTCCACCGAGGCAAAGACGGATAAGGCTGCCTGGTCCTCGTAGATTATTTTGCGGTAGAGTCTGGAGCTATGCCCCTCCGTGAGTATATTTCCTATTAGTTCTAAAACATGGATGTCGTTGTGGGCCGCCTCCGGCACATGATAGGCAACGGCAAGCCAGGGAAATTGGGTATCAACATAAAGGTCTTTCTGTCTTTCCTTTTTTTGTAAGGTCTCGATGGGGGTTACCACTTCGGAACGACCTGCGGGAGGGAGATGTCCAAAATATTTCTCTATCGTGGATATAGTTTCCTGGGGGTCTATGTCTCCAAGTATTATGATGGTAGCGTTATCTGGTGCGTAGTGAGAACGGTAGAAGGCCTTGCAGTCATCTAAACTCATGGTGTTCAGGTCTGGCATCCATCCGATCACAGGCCAGCGATAGGGGTGTTTGATAAAGGCGGTTGAGTATAGCCCCTCAGAAAGTTTACCAAAGAGTGAGTTATCTACCCTTAAGCGTCTCTCTTCCTTTACTACCTGCCTTTCAGATGCCAGGGTTTCTGTCGTAAGGCGAAGGTGTGCCATCCTGTCCGCCTCCAATCTTGCGGCCAATTCAAGCTTGGAGCTGGGCAGGTTCTCGAAGTAAGCGGTAACATCTTCTGCAGTAAAGGCGTTATCTGTACCACCATTTAGTTGGATAATTCTGCTGTGTTCCTCAGGCTCTACGTTCTTTGAACCTTTGAACATCATGTGTTCAAACAGATGTGAGATACCCGTTATACCAGGACTCTCGTTTATTGAACCTACGTGATACCAAACCTGGAAGCTTATGATGGGGGATGAGTGGTCCTCATTCATGAGTAATCTTAAACCGTTTTTCAGGCGATGTTCCTTCAGGTCTAGTTCTATTTGTGTAGCGGTTGAGGTATGCATATACAGGAGTAAACATGAAATAATAAGAAGGCATAATATGGATAACCTCGACATTATATCACTATATTTTATTAACTTGCAAAAAATATATTTGTAAAAGTACCTTTCAGGGAATTATCATCTTTAGAACCCTCAGGCAATAGAAGCAATTGTATTCTTATCCTAAAATCAAGGCAAGGAGATTTTAAAGATTAACCCTTATTTAAAAGAAAAAGAAGATGAACAAAACATAAGAAACATAAGGAAGTGTACAATGACGGGAAAACCATGCGGTGATGATGGTTTTATGAAAAAGCTTGAGAGGTTATTTGGAAGAAGGTTAAGGGCTCTACCGTGGGGAAGACTACGAAAAAACCAATAAATAGGCGCATTCCTATTTATAATGATCTTATTGCCATCACCTCCTTTCAAGCCTAACGATCAAGCTAACTTGCGCTTGGGGTTCCACTGAACTTTGCAAAAGGCAAAAACTTTCAAACTTGCACAAAACTTCGAAAAAGCCGACCCCAAGCGTCAAGTTCAGCGCCTTGTGTACGCCCAGCATGTATGTGAACTAATAGGGTGAAAGTCCCTTATGGGAGAATCACAGTATGGTGAATATTATACGTCAACCATTAGCCGAAGGCAAGGGCGAAGCCGCGATGTATCGTCTGAAGGAAGCCGGAGAGCAAATCTGCGAGCCGACGGACAGAAAGGTCATATAAGGCTTAGCCTCAGGGCGAGTTAGCACAACATAACGAAGCCCTGTGATTCAGGAGGCAGGGTAAATGGCCCGGTTGTGCAGAGAAAGTCCACATACTTATCTGGGGAGATCTTTCCGGCATGCGATGTTGCAGACCATATACCAAAACACCAGTCAGGACACTGGTAGAACAAGCCTGGGCGCACCGGAACGCTGTCGACCGATGTGAGCGAAGAAGACAGCAAGGTTGTGGCGAACATAGCGCAATTTGGGCAACCCGAGTTGTGACCGGAAAGAAGTCAGCAGAGGGCATAGTAGGCGTTTGTTTTGTATTTCACCGAAGGCCTGAACATGATGTAAGGAGGAGCGCCATTGAGGGTAGGAAATGCGATGAACCCGACCGGGGGAGCATAGAAATATTCCTGGGTCTCAATCGGAAAGCAGCCTTAAATGTGAATGGAGTTCATCCTCTCATTTTGCTGTTGGGTTTTGTCCCAGATAGCCTTTATGAACCGCCCGGTGCGGACCCGCTTGCCGTTGGTGGTGTGGAGAGGGGGAGAGAAAAACTCCCCCTTATCCGATTAAGGGACATTTGTTTCACTTGTATTCCATGAATTGACCAACTTATCTGTTTCTTCAAGTAAAAGATCGATATCCCCTTCTTTCATACGATCATATCTAACATATCTTTTTCCTTGAGCAAACTCACTGCCGAATACTTCTGATTCTATCATTCTTGCTTTATATTGTTCAAAATTTGATACAGGAAGTTCATGTTGTTCAACTCGTTTGAACTGAAAAATACTAGCATATTCGGGATATGCCTCGAAAACTGTCGTTAATTTTTCTTTCCATTGGAATCTTAAACTGAAACCAACTTTTCCCCAATAAATTACATATCCTGATACAATCCAACGCTCTATATAAGCTTGAAAAATATCTTTCATTGGAGTTGGTAAAGAAGCAAGAAATTCTGTTTTAGAAGTGTTTCCTATATTTGTTTTTTCTTCCTCTAATGCATCTACTTGAACTTCTGGTTTTTTCTCTTCATATAAAATTTTTACTACGGCCCGAGTTACTTCTTTAGTTTTTTCAATAAAATTTGGAATTACAATTAAAGGCCAAGAACTATCACCGAATCTGAAACAACGTAACTCCACAAACCCTAAAGTAAATTGTAAGTGGGGAGCAGACTGGATAATATCAGCAAGTTGTGTGGCAGCAGGATAAATTTTATCTCCAACTATCAGTAATGCAAAACGACCATTGGTTAAAGTATCTTGCACTCTTTGATGGAACTCAACTTCATCAATATCGATATTGATTTCATTTTTCACAATCTCGTAAATTGATCGTTCTTGCCCAAATCGCTTATTCATATAATTTTTAACTTCCTTATCAAGTTTAGAATAGTCCCAGCTTGATAATGTTTGAGCATAATCTAATACTTGTGCCACAACCGTTCTGTGTGCTTCAGGGTTTCGCCATAATTTTGTTTCGACAATACACAAAGCCCCATTTGGAGAAATAAATAGATTATCAATGTTGGCAATTTCTCTGCCTATTGAAATCAAAGGAGAAAATGATTCGTCTAATTGCTCTATAGCGATTATTGATGGATGCTTAAAAAGTAATTCTTGTAACCATTTTTCTTAATAAGCTTTTGCGGCTATCTATCAAGAAAAAAATAAGGAAAAATAGCATTTATCGATTGGAACAACCTGCTGGTATGGAGTGATAGCGGAACACCAGGTTGGATCCCATTGTTATATTTGTCCTATACTGCAACAAGTTTAATATCCTTAAAATCTGTTTCTTCCAAATGGCTCAGCTCCCAGTTATTTTGTAAGTTAAGCCAAAACTGTGGACTTCCTCCTAACGCCTTCGACAGCTTCATCGCCATCTCAGCACTTATACCTCTCTTACCTCGACATATTTCATTAATTGTTTTTGGCAACACTCCTATATGCTTAGCAAGTGCAGTTTGAGTAAGTCCAATCTCATCTAATTCATCCTTCAATACTTCACCAGCATGTATAGGCGTAAAATGTATTCTATTCATTCCATTCCTCCTTGATATTATTTGTGGTAATCGACAATCTCGACATCAACGGTATTCTCATTTTTCCATTTAAAACAAATTCGATACTGTTCATTTATTCGAATACTGTATTGGCCTTTTCTGTCTCCTTTTAGTGCTTCAAAACGATTTCCCCTTATCTCACGAAGATCTTGCATCGACGTTACGGCTCCAAGACGCGCCAGCTTTATCTGTGCTTTTCGGTGTAATTCCCTCGGTAGAATCCTCAAAGCCTCCTTAGATATCTTCCCGTAATTAATGTCTTCAGTTCCTTTATTTTTGAAGTTTCTAATTGCCATTTATTAACCCAAAATAACCATAAGCTCACTATACCAGATACTGGTATAATAGTCAAATCTTTCAATCTTCCTTTTCTATAAGTTATTGAACAGTTAAATGTATCTTACTCCAAGACAAAAAGAGGTTTTTTTGTATATCCAACGTTATATTAAAAAAATAATGTCTCTCCTACTTATGATGATATAAGAAAACGGTTTGGGTTTAGTTCCTTTAACTCTGTTTTTAAGCATATGAAACAATTAGAGGATAAAGGAGTTATATCTATACGACCTAAAAATAAAAAGCGAGCTATTACTTTAGTTGATCATGGCACTCCCGCAGTTAATGTCAGGTTATTAGGTACTACTGCTGCCGGGGAACCGATTGAGGCAATAGAGGACGTTGAAAATATTTCTATCCCTCAGGAATTGTTGGGAAAAGGAGAAGGTTTTTGCCTAAGAGTAAAGGGAGATTCGATGATTGAAGAAGGAATACATGATGGAGATATTGTTATCATTAATAAAAGGGATTTCGCTGATAGTAATGAGATGGTGGCGGCATTGATTGATAATGAGGCTACTTTAAAGAAATTTTATAAGAGAAAAGGCGGGGTTGAGTTAAGACCTGCTAATTCTTCTATGAAACCGATTAAGATTAAGTCAGGAGATTTTAAAATCCTTGGTGTGGTTGTGGGATTGATTAGAAAATATTGAGTAACTCTAACATTATAATAACGCTAATTAATAACGAAACAGATGATATTGCAATTGTTATGTGGTTTTTTGCTTTCATGAACTCACTTGTCTTTGATTAATGAAAATGTGTCCGAAGGGAAGGGCATGGTTTTTGCCCCAGCCAAACGGCTGATGGATGACTGGGATTGCAAAACCCATGACCGCCCAGATAGATAAACAATAAAACAAAAAGGGTGATATAAAACGCACAATCTCTGTAAATTCTCAATAAGTTGAGGAAGGCCTCCCCTTATTCTCCCCACTGCTTTCTTGCGAAAGCAAGAAGTGGGGGGAGATGGGGTGGTCAAAAATTTAAAAGTTTTTCCTCAACTTGTTGAGAATTTACCAATATCTTAAATTAATGATATTTTTATTAATATATCTAAAAATAAAGGTTGATAATACTATTAAATAATAGTATCATTATCTTATAATATTGTTTTCTATAGTTTTTTTTTGGTAATTGCTCAATATCAAGTGGATTACCTCCCCTTTATCCCCTCCTTGCGAAGGAGGGGATAAAGGGGAGGTAATAAAATTCAATAGAATTCCACTGATATTGAGCAATTACATTTTTTGTACCTAAAAAGGTGCTAAAACGATGATAAATTGTAAGATAGCTAGTGATATAATAAAAATAAGAACACGACTCAATATGTCTCAGATCGAATTTGGCAAACTTCTCGGTATCAACCAGAAGATGGTTTCACACCTCGAATCGGGTAAGGCGGGATATTCCCTAAAGACACTGGAAAAGATTGCCAACTTAACGGGGGCAAGTCTTGATGTATCTTTAAGGATTATGGCTGAAAGGAAGAATAAAGTAAAAAAGTCAGTTGTAAAAATCTCTAAAGAAGAAGCAAAGGAGATAAGAGAAAACATAGATTGGTTTAGCCGCCTTGATCCCATTCAAAAGATTCGTGCTGTCGAAGTAAATAATCGAGCTACAAGGAGATTATTAAGTGAAACGCGAAAACCTTGTTGACCCAATTGACTTTATTAAATCATTGAACAAGGAAGATGTAAGATACCTGCTTGTGGGAAGGCAAGCCCTTGTACAGTACGGTGCACCTCTACAATCGTTTGACTACGATTTTTATATTGCCCCTGAACTGGATAACTTAAAGAAAGTTATCAAGATTGCCCATAAGTTTCATATGGAAATAGAACCATCAGATCCTCAGAAGGTACTCAAATTAACATTGTACGCGCACAATCTTAAAGTAGTTGTATTCAGGGCTAGAAGATATTCTGTAAAGGGTGGAAGTTTGTTTTTTGAAGAAATGTATGAAAATAAAACTGTCTTTAAAAAGGGTAAATTTAAGATAGATGTTCCAAACTTGATTGACTTAAGGAGGACTAAACTCACCAGGAATACCGCAAAGGATAGAGAAGACCTTAAATACATTGACGAACTTATATCTAGGCTGAAATAAAGTAATTTCTCAATATCATGTGAAATTTTATTGGATTGTATAACCACCCCTCACTCCCCTCCTTCGCAAGGAGGGGACAAAGGGGAGGTAATAAAATGAGAGTTTTTAGATCCTCCTTCCCACCCTGCCAAGCCCTGCCCGACCCGTCCGAACGGCATTGCCGGGCGGGCAAATGGCAGGCGGGCGTTCGGACGGGCGCAAGGATGGGAGAGGGAGTTTCTTTACGTTTGATTTTGAGCAAAAATAAATAAGAATGAAAAGAAGAAAAGTCATAATAATGGGTGCTGCGGGGAGGGACTTCCATAACTTCAATGTCTTCTTTAAGGGCAATGAGGATTATGATGTCATAGCCTTTACGGCAACTCAAATCCCAAACATCACTGATAGAAGATTTCCATCCGATCTTGCGGGTAGATTGTACCCCAACGGTATTCCGATTTATAGTGAAAATGAATTAACAGCACTTATCAAAGAACACAATGTTGATGAAGTAGTCTTTTCCTATAGCGATGTTTCTCATGAATACGTAATGCATAAGGCAAGCGAGGTACAGGCTGCGGGTGCTAGTTTTGTTATTATGGGCGCTGAACAAACAATGCTGAAGAGTAAAGTATCCGTTGTTGCAGTGTGTGCCGTCAGAACTGGATGTGGGAAGAGCGCAACAACAAGGAAGATATGTCAGATATTAGAGGAATTAGGAAAAAAGGTTGTGGTAGTCCGTCATCCTATGCCTTATGGAGATTTGATAAATCAAAGGGTTCAGCGCTTCGAAACCTACGAAGATCTTGTCACGCACGACTGTACTATTGAAGAGATGGAAGAATACGAACCTCACATCGAACAGGGTACGGTCGTCTACGCAGGCGTTGATTATGAGGCCATATTAAGAAAGGCTGAAGGTGAAGCCGAGATAGTCATCTGGGATGGAGGGAACAATGATCTGCCCTTTTTTAAACCTGACGTTCACATAACCCTTGTAGATCCCCATCGTCCCGGGCATGAAGTGACGTTTTATCCCGGGGAATCCAACCTTATACTCGCTAACATCGTAATCATAAGTAAGGAAGAAACTGCTGACGTTGAAAACATCAACATAGTTAAAGACAACATAAAAAAAACAAATCCAAAGGCAACCGTAATTGACGCATCATTGAATATTATGGTTGAAGATTCCGAAATCATAAAGGACCGCAAGGTCCTTGCCGTAGAAGACGGCCCAACGGTAACTCATGGTGGAATGGCTTATGGCGCTGCCGTAATAGCAGCACAGGAACATGGCTCTTCTACCCTTGTTGATCCAAGACCGTTTGCAGTTGGAAGTATAAGAGAAACATTTAAAAAGTATCCTGGCATTGGTAATCTTTTACCAGCTATGGGGTATGATCAAAAACAAATCCTTGAACTTGAAGAAACTATTAATCAAACAGATTGTGATACCGTTATAATAGGTACCCCAATCGATTTAAGTAGAAGAATTAAGATAAACAAACCCGTTGTGAGGGCAAAATACGAACTTAAGGAGATAAGCAAACCAGGGTTGAAGGAAGTTATAATAGGGCTTATTAAATAGTATTACTTAATTAGTTTCCGCAACAGATACTAATTAGCTCCGCTTCACGATTGGAATAACTATCTGATACTCGATGCTCGATAAAGACTTATCCTTGAGGATCTAGCGTACATAATATTGTTTGTAAAATGCCAAAGACTAGAAAAGGAATTATTGTAGTGGCTTTAGGTGGGAATGCGCTTATACAGGATGGCGAGAAGGGAACCATACAGGAACAATTTGCAAATACACAGAAAAGCGTTGAGGGTATAATCTACTGTATAAAAAAAGGATTCGAGGTCGTAATAACACACGGTAACGGACCTCAAGTAGGAAGCATGTTATTAATGGTCGAATTAAGTCATGGCATAGTTCCTGAGCTTCCGTTGGGGGTGTGCGTAGCAGATACTGAAGGTACGATAGGTTACATGATACAACAAACACTGGTCAATCGCTTACAGAAGGAGCATATAAAAAAATGTGTTGTGACCATTTTAACTCAAGTGGTGGTTGATAAAGATGACAGCGCCTTTAAAAATCCAACGAAACCAATAGGCCCCTTCTTCACCGAAGAAGAAGCAAAGAAATACACCAGGGAAAGGGGCTGGAAGATGATTGAAGATAGTCACAGAGGGTATCGAAGGGTAGTAGCCTCACCTGTACCTCTTAAGATTGTGGAAGACGAATCAGTCAAAAGGCTCCTAGAGGCCGGTGAAATAGTTATTGCCGCAGGAGGCGGTGGAATACCCGTAATCTTGAAAGAAGACGGGGCTTTAGAAGGCGTGGACGTAGTTATAGATAAGGACCTTGCTTCGAGTGTGCTGGCCTTGAATATAAAGGCCAATTACTTAATGATGCTTACGGGTGTGGATAAAGTATATCTGAATTTTGGTGAGTCAAACCAAAGACCGCTTGATACAATTACTGTTAAAGAGGCGGAGGAATATCTGGCTAAAGGGCACTTTCCTGCGGGCAGTATGGGACCCAAGATCCAGGCGGCAATCAACTTCTTAAAAGAAGGCGGTGACACCGTCTTTATCACCGCTATAAATAAAGTTAGGGAATCCATTGCAGGAAAAACAGGCACACGGATAATTCCTTAAGTTGGGCTCCAGATTGTACAACACAGCCGTTTGCTGCAACCAAAGCAAGATATGAATTTTCGAATATCGAAATCCGAAACAATAATTAAATTCGAATTCTCGAAATTCGAAACAGTCTTAATCATTCTTCGCTCAAGGGGTTTGGAACATTAGAATTTAAGTTATTCTAATTTGTTTCGTTTTTCGTGCTTCGCCCGCCTGCCATTCGTCGGGCAGGTATTTCTAATTTATTTTCATTAAGTAGTATGAAAAACATAGCAAAAAGAATAAAGTTTTTCATCATCGTAGCACAGATAGCTATTTGTCAAGTTATAGAATAATTATATGACAGTTGAAACTAATAAAAAATATAAGTCTGGATTTGTAACGATGTGGGGACGGCCTAATGTAGGCAAGTCAACATTGCTCAATACACTTGTTGGTGAAAAGGTGGCAATCGTTACACCAAGACCTCAGACGACACGTAATAGAATTATAGGAGTATGTGAGGTTGAAAATGGACAGATCGTATTTCTTGATACACCGGGGATATTAAAGCCGAAGCAAAGGTTAGACGAATATCTGGTAAAATCAGCACGCACCGGTCTCAGAGATGCCGACGTAGTCTTATTCGTAGTGGACAGCACTACTCCACCACATAGTGACGATAAACGAGCCGCAAAATTGTTACGTCCTCTTGAGAAGGACATCTTGCTGGTAGTTAATAAAATAGATATAGCTGACATCTCTCATCTTGAAGACCGTATCGAAGAATATAAAAGACTTGGGGACTTTAAGGGTGGTGTTGCTGTTTCAGCCATAACCAAGATAAATATTCCGACGCTGGTAGATAAGATACTTGGACTATTGCCGGAAAGCCCTGCTTACTACCCTGAGGGTACTATCACAGACCAGCAGGAAAAGTTGATGATTGCAGAGCTCATTCGAGAACAGGTATTGATCTTTGCAAGACAAGAGGTACCTCATGGAGTGGCTGTGGTGATAAATGAGGTTACTCCAAGAAGTGATAAACTTGCCTATATTGCTGCAACGATACATGTGGAAAAGCCGACCCATAAGATGATTATTGTCGGTGGACGTGGGCAGATGTTAAAGGAAATAGGAAGAAAGTCACGAGAAGGTATCCAGGAATTCTTAGGCAAGAAGGTTTATCTGGACTTGTGGGTCAAGGTTAGCAAAAACTGGCGAAAAGATGAAGCGGCATTAAAACGCTTTGGATATAAGTAAAG
>JBHHYH010000077.1:0-12032 GCA_046757465.1 Candidatus Scalinduaceae bacterium
CATTTAAGTAAAAGCCAGTTACAAGACCTTGTTGAGTTTATGAAGGCTCTATAAAAATGGTGTTGTGCAAACATAGCACCTGCGCCTATCTTAAACTCAGAGTGAAAAGATAGTGCCAAAACATTAATTGTGAGGCACTATATAAATAAGTAGTAAAGAGCCACAGTTAAATATTAGCTGTGGCTCTTTTTTTTAAAAAATTTTTATAGTCTAATTTCAAAAGAAGTTAATTTTCAATTGAGTTGTCTATTGAAAAAAGGTATATTTAAATACTAATTTGACTTATCAGATTGTCGGACTGATATCGCTATGGTGAGTCATCATTCAAATAGATTTAGAAGGAGTTTGTTGATTGATAATGGGAATAAATAATAAAAATAAACTCCATTTATTTCATTTCCTCTTTCTGTTCACATCATTAATTCTTGTTCCGAATAGTTCTTGTTTATTAGCACAAACTGAAAGTAAAGAGATTTCGGTGCAGAATCATTATGAGATGGGATTAACCTATTATGAGTTAGGATTACTTGTTGAGGCCTCTGCAGAATTTAAAAAAACACTGGAAAAGGATCCTAACTTTGCAAAAGCTCATTTATATCTTGGTCTTATTTATGCAGATAGAGGATATATGGAAAGCGCAGTTAAGGAATTCCAAGAAGCCATAAGGATAGACCCCAAAAATGTAGAGGCACATTTTAATCTTGGTTTTTTCTCTGGGATTTTAGGTTCAATGGAAAAAGCCATGGAGGAATATAAAGAGACTATAAGATTAGACCCTTTAAATCCGGATGCGCATTTTAACCTGGGTATCCTTTATGGCAAAAAGGGGCTTTTAACCGATGCTATTAAGGAGTATAAGAAAACAATACAGATCAACCAAGATTTTGCAGAGGCACACTATAATCTTGGAGTAATATATAATATCACTGGAGATATAGATAAGGCAATAGATGAATTCAATGAGGTACTTCGACTGAATCCATTTGATGTTGTGACCCACTATTTGCTTGCTCTTGCCTTTGCCGACAAAGGGTTATATCGTTTATCTGTTGAGGAATTTATTAGGGTGCTGGAAATAAATCCTGACAATGCTACTGCACATTATAATCTCGCCCTTGTTTACAGTTCTCAAGGATTATTAGATAAAGCAATAAACGAATATAAGGAGGCGATAAGATTAAAGCCAAATTTTGCAGGGGCGCATTATGTCTTGGGTACTGCATATAGCAGGAAAGGTTTAATTGATGAGGCTATATCAGAGTTTGAAAAAACATTAGAGATTACACCTGAGTCCGCTTCAGCTCATTTTAATTTAGGAATTGTTTACGGTATAAAGGGTGTTATTGATGAGGCTATTGTGCAATTTAAAGAGGCTATTAAGATAAATCCGGTTGATGCTGTATCGCATTATGTCCTCGGATATGCTTTTACTGAAAAGGGCTTAATCGATCAGGCAATAAATGAATTCCGTAAGGCTATGAAAATTAATCCTGCATGTGTGGTAGCTCATGATGCACTTGCAAAGGCGTATTCAGAAAAGGGGATGCTAGATAAGGCGATTATCCACTTTGAGATGGCAAAAAGGATTAAACCAGATTTTGTAGAAGCTTTACTCGGTTTGGGAATGGCTTATAAAAGTGAAGCCGAGAAAAGGGACGTTAAATCTGAGAAGAAGGAGATGTATGAAAAAGCCTTAAATGAACTAGGGTTATTTCTCCAATATGCTCCAAATGATAAGAGAGCAGAAGATATAAAAGGTGTTATTAAGGAAATCAAATCGATGACAAGATTTTGAGAGCTTTTTTTTTATCTCGAGATTTGCAAGGTCCAATTACAATAAGATTCCGTTTTTTAGGGACAAAAATTTCTTTCATTACCTGATAGACTTGTTCTATCCCGACATTTCTGACCTTTTCCGCCTGTTTTTCTGGGGTTTCAGGATTTTGAGGAGATAATAATAACTCCTCAACTCCGAACCAATTTGCCATTGCAAGAGGGCTATCCATGATGAGCTGCGTCTGGCTAAAAACCCTTTCTTCTGTTCTTTTTAAATCATCATTACTAATGCCATTTTTAAATAATTTATTGATCTCATCAATTATGGCAGTCAACGTTTTTGTGAAATTGGCAGGGTTTGTTGAGGTGTAGATATCTATTGCCCCAACATCGGAAAACATTGTTGGGTATGAGGATATTTCATAAACAAGTCCCAGTTTTTCGCGTATGTTTGAAACAAGTCTTGAACTGATTCCACCACCGAGTATGTCGGTTATAATAAGGACTATAACTACGTTTTTGTGGTTATATGGGTATGCCTTGTGGCAAAGCTTGAAACTAATCATGTGTGCAGGTGATTTTTTGAAGACATATTGAGGTGATGTTTGTATGTTCTTCAATGGTGGTTTCTTGATTGTAAATTTACCTTGAAAATTATTATAAATATCTTTTATAAGGTAGCTTGCCTTATCCTTTTCAAAGTTTCCGCTTATGCAGATTACGACGTTTTCAGGTACAAAAAATTTTCTGTAATGTGTTGTTAATTCATTCTTTTTAATGGCAGATAGAGTCTTTTCATCACCTATAGACGCAAGGTCTATTGAATTTTCTTTCCACATAAGATTGTAACTAATATCATCGATACATACGTAGTCACCTTTAACATCCTTGAACTGTCCGATTTCTTCCTGCAAGATTTGCCTCTCTGTTTCTATGTCATTAACACTGAAATTTCCTCCAAGTAAAATATCACTTAGTATATTTAAACCATTTTCTAGGTATTTGTTTAGTATCTGGATTGTAAGTGCAGAATACTCTGGTGCCGTGTATGCATCAATATCTCCCCCGATATCATCAATTGCTTTAAACAATTCATAGGAGTTTTCAAATCTTCTTGCTCCCCTGAAAAGCATGTGTTCGAGAAAGTGAGAAATTCCAAGCTGTTCGTTGTTTTCGAACCTGGAACCCATACCAACGTAGCTAGCTATTACGACAGAATGGATATATGGCATCTCGATATATATCACTCTCAGACCATTAGATAATACTTCCTTTGAGTATTTATACATTTTTGAGGATTTGCTCAATATCGAATGAAGAACAACCCCTTCTCCCTCTATGCAAGGAAGGGAGAAGGGGTTAAGATTTTGATATTAAAAGTTGCAGTTTTGTTATTGTGCTTGATTCAGTTGTTTTTCGATTAGTTTAATCATTTCTAGTGATAGAGATGCCTCGTTAAATCTTCTTGAAATAGCTAAAGAATTTTTAAATTCGTTTAAGGCGTTTTTAAGGTCGTTGTTTTTATAATATGACATTCCAAGGTGGTATCTTATTGTTGGTGAGTTTGGTCTTAATTCGTTAGCAGATTTCAGATTTTCAAGTGCTTTTTCATAGTCTCCTTTTTTAAAGTATACCCAACCTAACGTATCTAAGATTGATGCATCTTTTGGAGACGATTGTGACGCCTTAAGTGCAAATGTTAAACCTTCATCCAGATTAGTTCCATTTTCTGCATAGTGATAAGCTAACTCATTGTATCCAACTGGAGAATCAGGTGCCAGGGTTATAACCTGTTTGTATTCGGTTATAGCTTCATTATTTTTTCCTTGCTTTGAATAGATATTTCCTATAGAGAGATGGACTGATGCATCCTTTGGGTCTAGCTTTGCTATTTCTTTGTATTCTTCGAGCGCCTTGTTAATTTCATCCATTATCAGGTAAAGTTTTGCTAAATCATAATGAGGAGAAATAAAGTCAGGTTGCGATTCAACAATCATTTGAAATTGTGAGGAAGCCTGGCCGAAGTCTTTTTTTTCTATAAGCGATTTGCCTTTTATATACCAAGTAATAGGGTTTTTGGGATAGATATTTAATGCCGCATCGCACTCGCTAATTGCCTTATCATGCCATCTGTTCAGGTGGAAAAAGATTGCCAGGCTTGTGTGAAAGAAGGATTGTTTTTTATCACTATCAGTTTTTAAATCTAGGTTTTCAGGCCGAAAACCAGTTATAAAACCAGTAGACTTGTTTAAACTCTCGATTGATTTTTTGTGCTTCTTTTGTGATAGATAAAGGTTTGTTAAGAAGATGTTAATAACTGGGTGGTTAGCTTTCGGAGTTAAGTCTAGTGCGTCTTTAAGATAGGTTTCTGTCTTATTATAATTGTCCTCAATATGGCTTATTAGTGCATTGGCTATCACAATGTTACCCTGTTTAGCATCTATTTTCCTCGCTTTTTCTAATGCATCTTTTGAGGATTTAGTATCTCCCTTTGCTATCTGGAATATTCCCAAAAGGTAATTTCCTTCAAAAGAAGTTTCCTGTAAGCTTATAAACTTTTTAATATTGATTATGGCTTCGTCAAAATTATTTGTATAAGAATAAGACCTTGCTAATATCAAATATGATAATGCTATATTTGAATCAATATTTAAAATTTCGTTAGATTGTTCGATAGCATCTTCAAACCTACCTATTTGAAGATAAAGCGTAGCCAGGTTTTGCCGTGCCCCTACAAATGTAGGTATCTTTTTAATGACAAGGTTATATTGTTCTATAGCATTATCATAGGTCTTTAATCCTATAAATATTGTGGCAAGGCCCATTCGGGCCAGGTGTTCGTCCGCATCTATTTTGAGTGCTTTATTATAATTATTGAATGATTCCCCTATGTTGCCCTGGAGCAAATAATCTATGCCTAATCCAGTGTATGCAGAAGCGAGTTCTGGTTCATTATCAATTGCCTTTTTTAGGTACTCTTCGGCTTTCTTGTAATCTTTTTTGTCTATATATATTCTTCCGATGACATAGAGTGCAAGGGGGTTGTCTTGATCAAGCGTTATTGATTTTTGACATTCTTCAATTGCCTTGTTATATTTCTTTTGTGAATGTAAAATCATCCCTTTACACAGATATAAGAGTGAAGAATGTGTGGTAACCTCTTTTACGGATTCAACTATTTTTTGTGCCTTATCAAATCTTCCGATACCGGCATACGCAACTCCCAGCATTTCATAGGCCAAGATACTCTTTTTGTTGATTTTCAGTAGTTTTTCACACTTTTTAAAAACCTCCAGGAATTTACCCCGTCTTAAATTATAAAAGGCTTGATTCTGAAGTTCGACTACTGAAGGTTCAACCCTTAGTATAGAGATTGCAGAGGAAGGATTGTTTTTCTGTAATATACACAGACATATTATTGAAATAACCAAAAATTTTTTGATAGGCAAATATGAAAACTGTTTAACTTTTAATGTGTGCTTAATTTTCATAATTTTGCATTTGAGATTCTAACCTTTCTACCCTCAATTTTTAATTTTCCTTCAGCAAAGAGGTGGATTGCATCAGGGTAGGCTATACATTCTTCTTTAAAAACTCTTTGCGCAAGAGTATCAGGTGTATCATCTTCATAGACAGGTACCGTTCTTTGGATTATTATGGGGCCATGGTCGTATTCATTGTCAACAAAGTGAACCGTGCAGCCTGATACTTTAATCCCGCTTTCAATTACGGCCTTGTGAACATGGTGGCCATAGTATCCCTTGCCACAAAATGAAGGAATTAATCCTGGATGTATATTCATCACCTTTTCTGAATATTTATCAGGTATCCTTAGAAGATGCATAAAACCAGCAAGTGTTATCAAATCTATTGGATATTTCTCTATCTCCTTTATTATTGCATTACTAAATACTTCGGAACTATCATAGTCGGAATATTTGACTATGGTTACAGGAATATTATTTTGTTCAGCTCGTTTTATACCATAGGCATCTGGAGAACTGCTTATTACGATTTGAATCTTGGCATTAAGAGTATTATCATCTATTTTGTCAATAAGATTTTGAAGTGTCCTCCCACTGCCAGAGATGAGTACTGCAAGATTAATAGTTTTAAACACTCGTTTTCATCCAATACGATTTTTTTTGATCATTTTACCTTTTTGAAGGTTGATAAAAAATGTCTCAATGTAGGTGATTCAAAATCAAATTCAAAACCCTTTATTTTTTCTCTTCTTTTGTAAACATTGATGACTGTTTCACAGACATAGTCAAGATGTTCTCTGCAATAAACCCTGCGTGGAATAGCTAATCGCATTAAGTCTAATTTTGGATAAATGTTTTCTCCAGTTTTTTGGTTACGTCCAGCCAAAATGGTTCCTACCTCTACTCCACGAATTCCACCCTCAATATAACATTCTACGCACAATGTCTGAGATGGGAAGTTTTCCTGTTTAACGTGGGGGAGAAAGGCCATACCATTGATGAAGACAGCGTGGCCACCAATAGGTTTCATTATCGATATTCCGGCATTAGACAATTTTTCACCTAGATAACGAACCTGATCTATCCTATAACGTAAATAATCTTCGTCGGTTCCTTCAAATAAACCCCTGGCCAATGCCTCCATGTCTCTGCCAGCCATTCCACCATAGGTAATAAAGCCTTCAAACAAGACATTTTTTGGGGCTAGTTTATTATAGAGCTTTTTATCATTTAAGGCAATAAAGCCTCCTATATTGGTTATGGCATCCTTCTTAGCGCTCACGGTACATCCGTCCATGTAAGACATCATTTCTTTTACAATTTCCGAAATAGACTTGTTTTTATACCCGACCTCACGTTCTTTTATAAAGAATGCATTTTCAGCATAACGTGCAGCATCGACAAATAATGGGATATTATTCTTTTCTGTTATTTCATGTACGTGTCTGATATTTTCAAGTGAAACAGGCTGCCCGCCTCCATTATTACAAGTTACAGTGATAAGTATATAAGCAATATTTTTTGGATCCTTATTAATGAGATCTTCCAGTTTAGAGATATCAATGTTTCCCTTAAAAGGGTTTTCAGTATCAGGTTGGTAAGCTTCTTCAATAGCGCAATCAATTGCTCTGCCACCTACGTTTTCTATATGTGCCCTTGTGGTGTCAAAATGCATATTTCCAGGTACAACATGGCCGGGTTTTATCAGAATCTTGTCTAACACCTGTTCAGCCCCTCGTCCTTGATGTGTTGGTAGTACATACTTGAATCCCATAACACTCTTAACTGCTTCTTCAAGATGCTTAAAGTTTATACTACCAGCATATGATTCATCCCCCAGCATTATGCCTGCCCATTGATTATCACTCATTGCTCCGGTACCGGAGTCTGTTAAGAGGTCTATGTAAACATCTTTGGATTGTAGGGAAAAGAGATTATAACCCGCTTCCCTGATTCGTGCTTCTCTCTCTTTGCGAGAGATTAAGCTGATCTTTTCAATAACTTTTATCTTGTATGGTGGGTATATCATGAAAATGTAATTAATCGTACACCATGCAATTTGCTGTATGGTGTGCAGGTAATATGGTAATGAAAATATCTCTTACATTTGAAGATTCCGTGCAGCTTCCTGCACGGAATCTTCAATGTTTGTTTATTATCGTCTTTAAATTTTATTTTGTGTAACAAAACTGGTATAAAATAGCTATTGCCTACCTCGTTTGATAAAACGAAATGTGTATCTTTGTGATTATTCGTATTCAATTATCTAACGTGGTTAACAGGCAGGAAAGGGACACAATTTTTATAAATGGTATTAAATCAATTGTTGGCGCTATGTCAAATCTTTATGGTCAAGAACTAAAATAAGGGTGTGAAATATGCAGTCAAAAAAGTATAGCCCAAACACCATCTCTCTCCCGTATCAACTGAGAATTCGAATTTCCTCTTTCCTAACAAACCTTGAGTGGCATCGCCCGTAATACCTAAAGATTTCCACAATCTTCAAAGACCGGATTATGATTTATTCTAGCGGTTTTGATGGTCGTCTATAAAGGTAATCTTCCTAAAACAACCAAACTATAATGTATTGTTGTGTAACAACTTACCAAAATATTACCTAAAATATTATCTCAAGCTATAGAAGATGGGAATATCTACTGATTCCTGATGAGTAGTGCGAAATGCCGTCTATAATATGTAATTTGGAGGAGATATGCACAAGGAAAGAGATAATAGAGTTTTTGTTTCGCATTTATAATGCGAAACAAAATACTCAATAAATTGGTCCACGACCAAAATTGAAACATTTTTTAATTTTTATTGACAATTTTTTATTTTGGTTTATACTGATAATTGAACACGATCTTTGAAAAATAACAACATAAAAGCGGAGGATGTTGGATCTTTAAGTCACTTTAATTGTTACCCTTATGGAATGACATTGAGAGGGTAACGTAGATCTATTAATGAGTCATGAGTTCTTGAAATTCTTTGAAGGGTTTGATCTTGGCTCAGAACGAACGCTGGCGGCGTGGTTTAGGCATGCAAGTCGAACGAGGATATATCCTTCGGGATATAAGCCGAGTGGCGAAAGGGTGAGTAATGCACAGACAACCTGCCTTTAGGATAAGAATAACTCTGTGAAAGCGGGGCTAATACTTAATAATACAAAGAAAAGGCACTTTTCTTTGTTAAAGAAGGGTATGTAAATACCTTGCGCCTAAAGAGGGGTCTATGTCCTATCAGCTTGTTGGTAGGGTAACGGCCTACCAAGGCGAAGACGGGTAGCCGGCCTTAGAGGGTGGTCGGCCACACTGGAACTGAGACACTGTCCAGACTTCTACGGAAGGCTGCAGTCGAGAATCTTTCGCAATGCCCGAAAGGGTGACGAAGCGACGCCGCGTGGATGAAGAAGGCCTTCGGGTTGTAAAATTCTGTCAGGAGTTAAGAAATGTAAGTTTGAGAATACCAAATTTACTTGACAAAAGCTCCAAAGGAAGCCACGGCTAACTCTGTGCCAGCAGCCGCGGTAATACAGAGGTGGCGAGCGTTGTTCGGAATTATTGGGCGTAAAGAGCACGTAGGTGGGTTTGTAAGTCAGATGTGAAAGCCTTCTGTTCAACGGAAGAATTGCATCTGAAACTACAAACCTTGAGTATAGGAGGGGAGAGTGGAACTTCTGGTGGAGCGGTGAAATGCGTAGATATCAGAAGGAACGCCGGCGGCGAAAGCGACTCTCTGGCCTATAACTGACACTGAGTGTGCGAAAGCTAGGGGAGCAAACGGGATTAGATACCCCGGTAGTCCTAGCCGTAAACGATGGGCACTAAGTAGAGGGAATTACCGATGTTCTCTCTGCCGTAGCTAACGCATTAAGTGCCCCGCCTGGGGAGTACGGCCGCAAGGCTAAAACTCAAAAGAATTGACGGGGGCTCGCACAAGCGGTGGAGCATGTGGCTTAATTCGATGCAACGCGAAAAACCTTACCGGGGTTTGACATGGTAGAAGTAGGAACTCGAAAGAGGAACCAACGGTATCCAGTCCGTAACTATCACAGGTGTTGCATGGCTGTCGTCAGCTCGTGTCGTGAGACGTTGGGTTAAGTCCCCTAACGAGCGAAACCCTTGTTTTTAGTTACCAGCGGGTAGAGCCGGGTACTCTAGAAAGACTGCCGTCATCAAGACGGAGGAAGGTGGGGATGACGTCAAGTCATCATGGCCCTTATACCCCGGGCTGCACACGTGCTACAATGGTCGGTACAAAAGGAAGCGAAACCGAGAGGTGGAGCGAATCTTAAAAAACCGATCTCAGTTCGGATTGGAGGCTGAAATTCGCCTCCATGAAGTTGGAATCGCTAGTAATCGCGGATCAGCAGCGCCGCGGTGAATATGTTCCCGAGCCTTGTACACACCGCCCGTCAAGCCACCCAAGCAGGATGCTCCCGAAAACATTTTATCTAACCAGGAGCAATCTTGGAGGGGGATGTTGAAGGAGTGTTTTGTGAGGAGGACTAAGTCGTAACAAGGTAGTCGTAGGAGAACCTGCGGCTGGATCACCTCCTTTCTAAGGTAGTAAACAAAAATCGGTACATCTGATGCTTTTTATGTTGTTATATATTATTAAATTATTTGGGCTTGCTAGGCCGACTGCTGGGCTATAGATGAAATGTGGGTTGCTGGGATGATGGCGAAGGTTTAGGGCCTATAGCTCAGTTGGTTTAGAGCGTTCCCCTGATAAGGGAAAGGTCAGTGGTTCGAATCCACTTAGGCCCATCGTCCCCAGGTTAAGAATACAGAGAAGATAACTTGAAGAATGTATCTGGGGGTGTAGCTCAACTGGGAGAGCGCGGCCCTTGCAAGGCCGAGGTTAGCGGTTCGATCCCGCTCATCTCCATAATAGTGAAAATCGTTCTTTGACAAAAATAAAGAAGATACAACTACAAGCTTAAATTTGGGTGGTCAAGCTACTAAGAGTATATGGTAGATGTCTTGGTACCAAAAGCTGAAGAAGGACGTTGAAGACTGCGATAAGCTTCGGTGAGCTGTCAAACAAGCGTTGATCCGGAGATTTCCGAATTGGGCAACCTATCGTAAGAGACATATATATATGTTTCTTTTGGTTTATACCGCGATATTATTACTTGAATAAATAGAGTAATAAGAGGAAACGAAGGGAACTGAAACATCTAAGTACCTTCAGGAAAAGAAAGAAAATCGATTCCCTCAGTAGCGGCGAGCGAAATGGGAAAAGCCTAAACTGAGTATACGTAATAACCCTTATGTGTTGTATATTCAGGGTCGAGGGAGTTACTAGAAACGAGATAAGGCTCGTTTAAAAAACCTGTGTTTCTAGACGAACAGGCAGGAAAGCCTGACTATAAAGGGTGATAGTCCCGTAGACGAAAGAAACAAAGGTTTTTTAGTAATTTCCCAAGTAATGCTGGTCACGTGGAAGCCAGCATGAATCAGGGAGGCCCACCTCCTAAGGCTAAATACTTTTGGTATCCGATAGTGAACAAGTAGCGTGAGTGAAAGATGAAAAGAACCCCTGTTAGGGGAGTGAAATAGAACCTGAAACCATATACTTACAAGCGGTAGGAGCACTATATTAATTGAGCAATTTGTTCTTTTAATATGTGTAACTGCGTGCCTTTTGCATAATGAACCGGCGAGTTGTTGTTTGTTGCAGGTTAAGCCCATAAAGGGTGTAGCCAAAGCGAAAGCGAGTACTAAATGTGCGGATGGTAGCAAATAGCAGACCCGAAACCGAGTGATCTACCCTTGGTCAGGATGAAGTTCTGGTAAAACGGGATGGAGGTCCGAACGCATTTACGTTGAAAAGTGATGCGATGAACTGAGGGGAGGAGTAAAAGTCTAATCAAACTCGGAGATAGCTGGTTCTCCCCGAAATAGCTTTAGGGCTAGCCTTGCGTATCTGTATAGTGGGGGTAGAGTTACTGAATGAGTATTGGGGCCCACCAGGCTACCGAACACAATCAAACTCCGAATACTACTATATGAAGCGTAGGAGTCAGACTATGGGGGATAAGCTCCGTAGTCAAGAGGGAAACAGCCCAGATCATTAGTTAAGGTCCCTAAAATGAGATAAGTGATAAAGGAAGTAAAAGTGCTAAGACAGCTAGGATGTTGGCTTAGAAGCAGCAATCATTTAAAAAGTGCGTAATAGCTTACTAGCCGAGTACTTTTGCGCCGAAAATTAGCGGGACTAAGCTCATTACCGAAACTATGGATCCTAAATATTAATTAGGGTGGTAGGGGAGCGTTCTATAATAGGTTGAAGCCTCACCAAAAGGAGGGGTGGACGAAATAGAAGCGACAATGCCGGTATAAGTAGCGACAATATAAGTGAGAATCTTGTTCGCCGAAAGCCTAAGGTTTCCTGGGGAAGGCAAATCCGCCCAGGGTTAGCCGGTACCTAAGTCGAGGCCGAAAGGCGTAGACGATGGACAACAGGTCAATATTCCTGTGCTACTATTTTGACGCTTGAGCTTGGGATGACGTGAACACAATGATTAGCAAACCAAACAGACACGGTTTGTTCAAGCCGGAGTTACCGCTTCAGGCAAATCCGGAGCAAAAAGGTAACAAAGGTGAGAACGTTGGCTTTTGGCCTAGAAGTAATCTGAGTGTTCTCCAAGAAAAATCTCGTTAGCGAGTTGAAATAGTAACCGTACTAAAACTGACACAGGTAGGCTGGGAGAGAATCCTAAGGCGCTCGAGAGAACCCTCGTTAAGGAATTCGGCAAACATA
>JBHHYH010000078.1:0-11822 GCA_046757465.1 Candidatus Scalinduaceae bacterium
TAGTAATTCATTCCCTGTTTTTTCACACCATGCCTTTATGTCGGCCTTTATCCCAGAGGTTTTCCTGTCTTGGGACTGTTTCCATTCTTTATTAAAAAAGATTCTATAGATTTTTTCTGCTTTACATTCACCAATAAGCCCACATTTATAGCGTATTTTGTTAATCCAACGGCATCGTGTATATTAAGTTTTTTCATAATGCTTGCTCGATGATTATTTACAGTATTAATACTAATTGAAAAGTGTTTGGCAATTTCCTTACTGCAAAATCCCTCCGCCACCATATATAAAATAGTCTTCTCTCGATCTGTTAACTTATTATAAGATTCTTTGTCTACTTCCGGAATACAAATATCATTTGTCTTGTTCGTTATCTTTTCGACCATGACCTTTGAAACCGAAGGGCTAAAAAATACCTGTCCATTCATTGTTTTCTCTATAGCAGCAACTAAATCAGTATCAGTTGATTCTTTATTAAGATATGCAGAAACACCTATATCAAGCATCCTCGTAATAAGTTCTTTAGCCTCGTACATTGTAAGAACTATTATTTTAATATCGGGATCGATTGAGCGTATCTGTTTGGCTGTTTCTATACCATTTATCTTAGGAATGGAGATATCCAAAATAACCACATCTGGCAATAGCCTTTTTGTTTTTTCTATTGCACTGACTCCGTCACTAGCATCACCCACAATATCATAATTGTCATGCAGTTTTAAAAGTTGTTTAATACCCTGCCTTACTATATGGTGGTCTTCCACAAGTAAGATTCTCACCTTTTTCATCCTTTACACCTCCCGGTATTTTAATTTCATATTCATTAAAAGGTAATTTAATAATGACACCTGTTCCCTTTGATAATTCTGAAATGATTTGCATTTTTCCTCTCATAATATTTACTAATTCCCTTAAAGTAGTCAATCCCATCTTAAACTCATCCTTGTCCTTCCCAAGTACATCTTCTACATTAAACCCACTACCATTATCAGAGATACACAAAACAAAATTATTCTTATCTATAGCAAAGTCCAGCCGTATTAAGGTGGCATTTGCATGCTTTATGATATTTGTTGTTGCTTCACATATAATGCGAAACAAATGCATTTTAACGCTTTCGGGAACATTTTCCTCGTTCACATTACTAGCCGTAATGATCCTTATAGGGGTTCTTTCCGAAACTTGCTCAAGATAGTAGTTTGTTGCCTCTAAAATTCCCATTTTGTCGAGAATGTTATATTTGAGAATGAATGTTAGACTTCTTAGACTTTTAAATGTCGTATCCACAATTTTTCTGCAATCTTCCACACATGATTGGAACTCAGTATTTTGATCTAATACCTCTTTAGATTTATTATTGTAGTGTTCCAAGAGTTTAAAGTTGATTTTTAAGGCTGACATCGCCTGCCCAATCTCCTCATGGAGTACTTGCGACAAGCGCTTACGTTCTTCGTCTTGAATTGAAAACATCCTATGTGAAAGATTTTGCAATTCTATATTTTTCAGCTCTAGATTCTTATTGTATTCTTTAATCTTTTGTTTATCATTATCAAGAGCACTAACCATTTTGTTAAATGCCACTGAAAGTGTCCCTATTTCATCATAAGCATTGGTATGCACCCTGGTAGAGAGGTTTCCACTTCTAATTTTTTTGGCAGCAACCATTAATTTTGCCAGTGGATTCGTTATTGAAGATGCAATATTTATACTTAAAAAAATACCACAAATTACCGTAATCAGGGAAAAAAACAATATCGTCAAAAATGCCGACCGAGTTACACCTTCAAGGGAACTTTGTAATTTATCAACATTCTTATAACTTTCACGTTTAAAAGCACTTATAACCACATCTAAATTGTCAATTCTGGGCAAAAGTACTTTTTCACCGGGATATGGATGTGCCTTATATTCTGAATCTAATATATTACAATGATTTTTAATTGAATTACCCAGTCTTAAAAAGAGTGGATTATTAACACAAACGCTTGTTAACCTTAGCACCTCACTCCTCAAATTATTCAAAATATTCAAACAATCCTCAATAATCTCTTGTTTATTATTATTTCTTGCAAGAATGTTTGTTTTGGTTATTAACTTTTCTTTGTATATCTCCAGATTATTTATGCTTTCGATTCGAATATAGTTTTCTGCAAAACCTTTTTTCAGATAATTAATGCTCCCCAGCTTAACTAAGGAAACTATTGCAATAATTCCTAAAAAAATAAT
Source organism: Candidatus Scalinduaceae bacterium (assembly GCA_046757465.1). Classification (GTDB taxonomy): domain Bacteria; phylum Planctomycetota; class Brocadiia; order Brocadiales; family Scalinduaceae; genus Scalindua_A. Next base: position 2,227 of record JBHHYH010000078.1, read on the forward strand.
TATGATAAAGTACCCATTAAACAAACGTATGCTAATAGAATTGTTCGAGAACATTTTTATATACCTTTAAAATTTACACTTTACTTGAGATTTATTCATAATATAGCTCTACTGGTTCATCCACTTGAAAGAAATCAATAATTGGTATAAGAATGGTATATCCAGCAGAAAACGCAAGCCACACAAGTGTCCCAATAATCCAATAGCTAAAAAAACCCCCATCAAAAGTAAAACCTGAAAGATACATGATTCCAGGGAAAATAATTTCCACAGCTAAGGAAATATAGATTGCCCACAATATGATTTTCCGTCCATCTTTTTTGAAATAGCTATTGATATTTTCAAAATAGCTATGCTTTACTATAGGCCTAAGCCCTTTCATTTCTTCAACTTCTTGTCTTTGCAGGAATGAACTTATTCTTAGTTGAATCTTGGAAAAATCAAAATGGTTGTTATTTAACAGATAACCATCAATTAGACAAACAATTCCACTAACCAAAACAACTGTACAATTTGCATAAGCCATAGGTAATATTTTACTTATCGCCAAAATTAATGAGTCTTCGTCTTGAACACTAGCCATGATTATCCATACAATAATTCCACTAATAAGCCCCAGTAATGTCCCCCAAAACGCACCAAAGGAAGATATCCTTTTCCATATAATTCCCAAAATGATAGGAAATACTGCAGAACCCAGGAAGATTCCCATAGCAAGGTATAGAAAATAAACCTTAATGCCTATCGAAAAAAGGGTAAAACTCAAAATTCCTACGATAATACCAAAAAGGAGCGTTGTAAGACGAGAAACTCTAAGTATCTGTTTGTCTGTAGCTTGTGGCTTTATGTTTATACGATATATGTCGTTTGCAATTATAGAGGCCACAGCGATAGATTCAGAATTTCCAGTCGAAATAATCGCCATGAAAAGCATTACTAAAAAGGCAATACCTCCGATATTGCCTGAGACATTGTAAGCCGTTAATGGAGCTATTATTGTAGAATCACTGACATTGATACCTAATAATAACCCCCCAACCCCTAAAACTGTTGCAATACAAACAGGTATTGCAAACCACGCTAGTCCTGCCGTAAAAAAGCAGCTACCAGCAGACTTATAATTAACGGCAATCGCTCTTTGCCAATAAGTTTGATCTAAAAAAACTGTCCCAAAGTTTCCAATCGTATTGATTATGCCAAACATGACTCCAGAGAGGGCCGTAATAGTAACCAATCTTTCTCTGTTAGGAATGTTTTCTAACATCTGGCGTACACCAAAGTCGCCGTATTTATAATAAAAAAGTATAGATAATCCCAAAACAATTACTAAGATGATGGCAACCTGAATATAGTCTGTAATGATAGAACCTCTTAAACCTGCAATAGAGCTGTAAAAACAAAACGCCAAAGGGATTACGAGAACGGCAATTTTTATGTTGATGCCTGTTAAAACGTTTAAGGCTAAGGCCCCCCCTAATATTACCATGGTGGTTACTATGGTACAAGCCAACAAGCCTATAATAATCATAATCCAATGGGTTTTTTTATCATACCTGGACAGAATTAACTCGGGAAATGTATGTACTTGTGGCGCTAACTTTTTCACATAAACGGCTATGACGCTAAACAAAAGGATGGGTATTGTTGCTCCTGCGGCATACCAGTATGGACCACTGATACCATAAATATAACCCATCTTTGAGGAAACCATAATGGTTGCGGCCCATGTCCATGTGCTAACAATAGAAGCCGTTACTATCCCTCCCTTCATATTTCTGCCCGCAGATAAAAACCATTCGGCGGTATTATTGTAAGGTACTTTTTTGATAATTTTCCACCAAAGAACACTAAATATCAAAAAAATAACCCCAAAAGTCGCTATAATATAGTACACAGATTGATACGGAAGTGCATATTTAACTTCTTCGTGTGTTAGCATAAGTAAATATCGCCTAAATAAATCCCTTTACCTATTTATCTTTTTGGATCTGTTTCATTTACTGGGTTTCCGACAACCGCATTATGTGGAGAACTGGCAATTAATATACGGTCAATACGCAAAACAGCTTTGACGATTTCAGCTGCCGATTTCAAGGCATTAATCTTAATCCCTGCAGGGTCAATAACACCGGTTTCAAACATATCTTCTTCCTTTCCCGTACTAATATCTATTCCATATTCTCCGGATTTATTTCTGATCTCCGTCATTTTTTCAAAGCCATTGAAACCCGCATTTGTAAGTATTTGACGCATAATACTGGAAAGGGCATGTGCGACTACTTCAATACCTATAGAATCTACTCCACCATTCAGGTTTTCCTCTTTCAATTTCTCACTTATGCAAAGTTCTGCAGCTCCTCCTCCTGCTACAACACCATCATTCAATGCAGACTGCGCTGCTGAAATACCATCCTTCACAGCACGCCATCGCTCCTGAGATGTTACTTTTGTAACACCGCCTATAATAATTGTCACCATTTTTCGCTGTGCGTGATTTTCAAAGAACAATAATCCATTTTCTTCATCGTAACAGACACTCTTTAAAGTGCCCACTGAAGTTTTTCCCACATCCTCTTTTCTTCTGGCCACTTGTATATCTAAAGCATTTGCAATATTTAGAAGTTCTTCGTTAGTAACATGTATTAGCAGGATATTCTTCTCAAGAAGACTGGATAAGAGGAGTTCATCCGTATGGGCAGAGGTTATAAATACAACACCTGCACCTGTCTTATATATACTATCAGAAATCTCTTTTGTCATTTTTGTTTGACTTTCTTTCATCCGCACAATTTCGTCATAGTTTCTCATCTCTTTGATCCATGATTCCTTAATCTCTTTCAAATCCATCTTAAGAAGAATCGCTTTAACATTATCCAAATGATCAGGTGTTTGTTGATCAAAGAGCTGTCTTTGAATAACGATTCCATCAAAAACCATATCCTCCAGCCCGGGTTTATTAATTAAAAATATGCTTTTTTTTAAGTTAACCATTCCCTTTTTTCCCTTTGGATTTTTCAGAATGTTAAGGGCTTCACTCACTAAAGATACAACTTGGTTTCCATCCATTCTACTTCCAGCTGCCGTTGAAATCACTTGAGCAAGACGGGCATCTTTCATATTAATCTTTACAGCCATCTGTTTGAAAAGCTCAATAGAACGCTGAATCCCTAACTCTATACCTCGCACAATCAATGTAGGATGGATGCCCATATCAGCAATTAGTCTTTTGCCCTCCTTTATCATTTCTGCAGCCAATACAACTGCAGTGGTCGTGCCATCTCCTACCTTCGCTTCTTGCCTGTCTGCAATTTCAACAACCAATTTTGCTACAGGATGAATCGTTTTGATCGATAGCATTATGGTTGCCCCATCGTTTGTAATAAAACGGTTACCTAATTCATCCACGAGTAATTTGTCCAATCCTTTTGGTCCTAGTGTAGTTCGTACAGTATCAGCTACAGATAAAACTGCAGTGCAATTATTTTCAAGGGCTGTATTTTCCATTCTTTGTACTTGAACATTACCTGGGTTTTTTTCTGTCATTGATATTTCCTTATATAAAACTTAATTTATAACCTCGTTTATTATTTTCTTAAGTCTGGGGCAGGTTTTCCATGTAATTTTATTCGAATAATATTCCATATCTGTCTACAAACAGCGACTACATCGTTCGATTTTTTGCCTAGTATGCGAATAATAATACCATCCAAACGAGGGAGCACACAAGAAGCAAGGCACACATTGTCAGTATTTTGAATCGTATTTTCTATTTCGGTATTCAATTTTCTACTTTCGATTTTCTTAGTTAACAGATAAAGATTTGCCACAACTTCCCAATTACCCAGCATACCACACGACTTAAGATTGCTTTTCTTCGGTGAAAAAACCATATGATCGATACATCTAAAATTCCCTGATAAATTGGTCGCCTGAAAACGCGAATAAAATATTTCATATAGAAATGATTCTCCACTAGCTATACGCCCAGGCATCAGTATCTCACTATAAAGACAAGTTGCATCTTCGTGAATTTTCAAATTAACTTCCTGGTAAAAACGAGAATTTCGGTAGGGGATAATCATGTCGGGTAGTAATTCTGCATAAGCCCCCTTGTCCAGTGTTATATTAAGCATCTGTGTAGCGTAGTTCTTTTCCATGCGGTAAATCTTTGTTGCGGCTTGGGTCGTAATATGAAACGCTGTGTTTTGATGTCCATGTATGTCTATTCTTATTCTATCTCCTTGTAGTATTCCACCACTTGGGCTCATAATATAAATATAAGGCATATGGGGCATACTCTCATCAATATAAAGAGCTTTTTGAACCTGTAATGGAACTTTATGATAATTTTCTACAAGTGTCGTCTTTCCCTCTTTATTTTCTAAGACTAAAACCAGCAATCCAACCTTGCCTGCATGCCCAACATTGAGTGGTGGAATTTCTAAGCCATATGGGCTAATTTCTGATGGAATTTTTACAGGAGTATAATAATCGTGTGTATCAACAACGGGATATTTTAGCATTTTATACGGATATTAGTCCTCAAAAAGTACCTCTTTTTTAATTAATTGATATACAGAGTCAATTCCTTCTTTGGTATGACAATTAGTAAATATAAAAGGTTTGTTTTTTCTCATCATCTTTGAATCACGCTCCATTATTTTTAAATTGGCATTAACAAGAGTTGCTAAATCAATCTTATTAATAATCAACAGATCGGATTGAGTAATAGCAGGACCGTTTTTGCGAGGAATCTTCTCGCCAGCAGCTACATCAATCACATAAATGTAATAATCTACTAATGCAGAACTAAATGTTAGTGTCAGATTATCTCCTCCAGTTTCAACAAAAAGTATATGAGAATCTGGAAATCTTCGTTCCATTTCTTCTATCGCTACTAGATTCATGCTGGGGTCTTCCCGTACTGCCGTATGAGGACACCCTCCTGTCTCAACACCAAAAACACGTTCAGCAGGAATAATTCCCTGCAGCGTCTTTTTTACGTGCTCTGCATCTTCCTGTGTAACAATATCGTTGGTTAGGATAAGCGGCTTATATCCATTTTCCACCAATACAGGCACTACCGCTTCAATAAGTGCAGTTTTGCCGGAACCTACAGGACCACCCACTCCTACCCGTGGAATCTTGCCTTCTATCAACACTCCTCCTATAGAAATGTAACTTTAATTCATCAGACTAAAGTCCCTTAGTTTGAAAATAGAATTTTGTGAGATAAGACAAATTATTCTATACACCTGGTGTCTTAAAGGCACTGTGGATTAACTCAAAAACATTCGAGTAGTTGCTCGTTCATGTTTCATTGACATAATATCTACCAAAGGTGCACAGGAATACATTTCGTCCGGGACCTTGTGTATATTATTTTTTATAATATCCACTAATAAAGGGTACAATTTATTGATTATGTTGATTGCCGTATAGTGATCCATTTTAACGAGCCTCATTGCTGCCCCAACAAAGCTAACGCTAAAGGAATACAATTCAATCATCATTGTTTCGGAGCACGATATCCCCAATAGATATCCACCTAAGCCCAGTATTACAGAGTAGTTTCCCGGACTGCCTCCCGTAGAGATTGTTTCGTTAAAATCACGGAGTATTAAGCTGTCAGGAATCATTAAAAGGAGATTGGATAGCATACACTTGCCTGTCTTTACAGAACCTTCCCTGTTTTCTGTTGACAGTTTCATTGTATAAAGCATTTCATCCACTAGTAAAAGTTTATTTAAATCAGACTGTTCAGTCGCTCTATAAGCATTAGTCAGAGCAACACAATCGGCAGGAGCAATCTGATGGGAAAGAATATCATTAAGCAAAAAGACAACACCATCTACATCTTTTACTATATTTGCCTGAACAAACGACTCCAAGCCATGAGAAAAATTATACATACCAACTGGGAAGAAAGAATCTGATATCTGAAGTGCCTTCACAAATGATTTTAAATGGGCCTCTTTTACATCCCATCTTAGCGGTGTCTCCTTTTTGTTCACTATTAAGTACCCTTTCCTTAATGTGTGTGAGAATGGTGATTGTAAGATGCGTCATATAAATATTCGTATTTTTCCTTAGATAATTGCCCTCCATCGATTTCCTCGAAGGTATACTCTATACCAGGAATATTATGTGACTTAATGACCGACTCCATAACCTTTTGGTCTATCACTAAGGGTACAAATATCTTTCTTCCAACAACCTTCATTTGCCAGTGTTGGTTCCCAATAACGTGACCTAGTTTAACGGCAACTTCAAATAGCGCATCTTCATGAGGTTTTCCTACAAAATAAAATACCATTACTTTCTCTGCCTCAATCTTTGCAACAAACATCTTTTCACTCTTTTTATAATATAGAACATCTCCATCTCGCAATACCATACCTCTTTTGAGGTTAATGCCCATCTCTTGATTAAGTTCAGGTAGCCTCTTAAATAAACGACATCTTTCTGATTCTAGACGTGTAAACATTATCGTTTGCACATGATTATCACAACTCATCTCATTATAAAGTTTTTTCCACTTCCCGTCGGTATTAATATTTCCTAAAATTTCATTAATAATCAACATGGTTATTTTACCCTTATAGGATTTAAGTAATTTTTAAAGCAAATATAACTCATTTAAACTATTCCTGTTAGACTTAAGAATACTTACTTAAGTATTTTACTTATTGCTTTGGCAAAAGCAAATAGTTTTGTCAACTAAGCCTGTTTTTTATAGTTACAAAAGAAACTCTCCATGCAACGACTAAGATCATTAATACTGAATACATACTCAACTAGCCAGAATACGTTCAGCCCGCTGTGTTATTCAGGTGGGTCAGAGATTATAGTATTTCTTATAAAAGTCTAAACGGAACTACATGGTATCAAACACCTGTCTGTTTACATTATAACAGAAGGCAGTATGTCCTAATACCCTTTGCAAAAAGAGAGGTTATTAAGGGCAATACTGTGGTCCACTTAAAAGAAAAAGTTGCACAAAAAGAAAAATAATATTAATAATATACTTTTTAAGTAACATTTATTAATGAATCAACAGGTATATTCAAAAATTTAAAAAAGTGTTGTAATTGCTAAGATTTTGTGTTATTTCTTCACGGCTTAAAGTTCTCTTGATTTTTGGAAAGTAAATTCTTGTCATTTTTATCATTCATTTGGATATAAACTTCTTCGAAGCCTCGGCTTTAAGTATTAACAAAGCCCTGCCTGGTATAAACAAAAAAACAACGGCATTAATCTGTTAAAGATTAAACGACCAATTTTTCTTAAGACGTTTTGATTTTGAAATAATTATCAATAATTCTAGCTTATAGTAAATTGGGGCCAACCTTACTTGACTTAAAATATTTTTTTATGTTTTTTTAGCAAAGTAATGATAACGAGATATCTCTACATAGCCATGATCTACGAAATCATCATTGACGAAGAGGAGCTGCAAGTATGTGTTGCCACTATACCAACTTTGCTGAATCGTTCTAGTCTAAAACCATATGTCAAAAGGATTCTCTAGAGAAATGAGTAAGATATTGACTAAGAACTTCAAGAAACCGTACTCGCTTATTCAGCTTGTCAACAAGTACGATATAACTTTATTCTATATCCAGCCTTCTCTGGTTCGAGTGGGTTTTAGCTTCATTATACATCAATGGAACCTCCAGTTAAGAACCTTACTACTATCTCTCAAATGCTTATGACTAATGGGGAAAAAATAACTAAGAAGCTGAACTTACGACATAAGTGGAAACTGGGTATGGAAGAGTATGCCACAAAGCACTTCGATGTTTCTAAGAACGATGAACTTATTGTCCGCGAGGGCAACTACCAGTACAATATCCACGATCTCGTAAAGAGATTCAGCACACCGCTCGAAGTCGTATTTCCTTTTGTGATTGAGAAACGATTGAACGAACTCATCGATATCTTTAGCTATTACATTCGCCAAAATAAGTACCGTGGTAAATTTTACTTCCATTACCCCATGAAGGTAAACCAGAACAAAGAGTTTGTTCTGCCGATTGTCTCTGAAGGAGCGCATCTAGAGGTGGGTTCAGCCAACGAACTGTGGTTAGTCAAGCGAATGTGGGAGCAAGAACAGTTCTCGCAGCATATCAAGGTCATCTGCAACGGTCCTAAGACCAACGAATACCTTGGGCTGATTTACGAATTGAAGCAGAAGAAGCTCGACATCGTTCCAATCATTGAAGATCAGCGTGAGCTTGACTACCTGAAGGGGTACCGAGGAGAGCTTGGCATTCGAATAGACCCGGAGATCAAAGTGCAGTCACGCTGGGACAAACGTGTAGATCGCTTCGGTTTCTCAAGACGGGAACTTCTGGGTCTGGGTCACATCCGTAACTTAAAAATACTCCACTACCACATGGGATCACAAATAATTAAGTTGGAAGACATAATTGCCCCTTTGAGAAAGGTAATGGAGGTTTATATTAGGCTCAAAACTATGAGCCCCACGCTAGACACCATCAACCTCGGTGGTGGCTTTGCCGTTCCGTACATAAAGCATAAGATATATTCCACTGACAGTATCGTCAAAAGAGTCATTAAAATCATGAAGGGAATGACAGACCGCAACGGAATTTCCAACCCCAACATTATCGTTGAGTGGGGAAGATACCTCGTAGCGCCGGCACAAATTACTATCTACAAAATTATTTCTAAAAAACCGATATCAAGATCGGGCGCCTCATGGTGGTACATTATTAACGGTAGCTTTATGAATGATCTCATTGACACATGGGCGATCCACCAGAAGTGGCACGTCATGCCGATAAACAACCTCGATGCCACACGAATGCCCCGAGTATGGCTCGCAGGGTCATCCTGCGACTCAGACGACAAGTACACAGGGAACGGTAACTACATCTCTCTGCCAAGATTGGAGAATCTTGAGCAAAATGGCGAGTCACTCTACGTCGCGTTCTTTGATACTGGCGCCTACCAGGATGCCCTAGCCTCGCACCACTGTTTACTCTCCGCACCTGCCAAAATCATCGCCCAAAACGGTGTTATTACAGTTGCTCGCAAGCGTGAGACAGCCGAGGAAATTGGCAGGCATTTCGGCTGGTAGATGTCGCTAAACAACTTACAACCTTAATTTCTTACCAAATTGTTTTTCAAGTTTTCAATAACCCTTGATATGCTTTTTAGCACTTAAGAAAGTTTAATCCAGGCCAATTTCATGCGGATAATTGTTTTATATATAATACTAGGTATTTGTAACATCTCAGCAAGAAATTTTTTTAAGCCTCTTATCTTGAGATAGACCCAAAATCTCATTCAAAGTGTTACTTATGTTTATACTCTCAAAAATTTCTTGACTTTTTTAAATATGTGTTGTAAGTAAGATACTTAATAAGTTATTAAGTGAGTCCAACCTTAAACTCTCTGTTTTATTTTTTAGCTATGATTAATAATTACATTTTTTTAGATTTTAGTGTGAACCTTCCTATCTGTGGTCCTCCTCCCCACATGCAATTCTCATAAATGATTTAACCCCATAGCGTTTATTCCATGTACGTTTAACAATTTGAACCGAAAAGGAGGAAAGAGTAGATTAT
>JBHHYH010000079.1:0-11526 GCA_046757465.1 Candidatus Scalinduaceae bacterium
ATATATATTAAAACAATGTACTGATAAATTAAAAACTGTAGGGTACGTTCCCCGACGTACCTTTATTACGATATCTATTTAGCTGGTTCTTTTTGTTTTAAATTAAAAGGGATAAATTTGGGTAGAAAGACAGATAAAAATCTGTATGATGCTTATGTAGGCGAATCTAAAGCACATCAACGTCTAAGGGCATTTGCAGCGAAAGCGGAGGAGGAAGGGCTTAAACAAATAGCCAAACTCTTCCGTGCCATTGCTGACGCAGAATCTATACATGCACAAAATCATATCAAATTCCTTGATCTTGCCAAAACCACGCAGGAAAATCTGAGATATTCATTTGAAAGAGAAATATCTATTAATGAAATTACGTACCCTCAATTTATAAAGGAGGCAGAGGAGGAGCAGGTGAGTGAAGCAATAACGAGTTTTAGCCACTCTCGTGATGTAGAGGCAGGACACGCAAAACTTTATAAAAAAGCTCTTGAACACCTTCTTAAGGGAGAAAACACCGATTATTATGTTTGCCAGATCTGTGGTTATACTTCCGATGGAATCCTACCTGAAGAATGTCCAATCTGCACCGCATCGAAGGACAAATTTTTAAAAATCGATTAAGATTATTCTTCACGTCAGTAAGTCAGTACTACTGGCATACAGACCGTGTCACAATTACCACTTTTTTAAAAAACGGTAATTTGGTACATAATCGAAGGGTTTATTAAGATGAAGAAATATACAGTATTGCTTTTATTGCTCTCTGGTTGTGCAACAATAGGAATGGTTTCTGAGGTTAATATTAACAGGGATTTCCCACATCATGAGATTCAAAGAATCGCAGTATTGATACTTGAAACATCCCGGCAGGATCAAGATAAAGAAAAAGCTTACTCTGGTTTTTCGAAGACTATTTTAAATCCTGATGCAGGAACTGTTCTTGCGGATATAATAGCTAGAGAACTGGCAAAATGGGGAAGATATGTAGTCTTAGATAGGAGTGTATTAGAAAAGGAGTTAAAATTAGCAAATCTCAGTGAGGAAGATATTTTACGTAGTGAAGATTATTTAAGCCTGGGAAAGTTGCTAGGCGTTGATGCAGTCGTTATTGGTAAGGTTGAGAGATTTGGTGTTTCTTACAGAAATCTATCCCCCAGATTGGTTGTATCGGTGAAGACCAGGGTTTCGTTTCTGGCAAGGTGTATAGATGTGACTACGAACGAAGCGGTTTGGTCTATTAAGATTGGCGGAACTTCAAAGGACGATGATGAAAGATCCTTGGCATCTAAACTTGTTGCAAAAGCTGTTAGAACGCTCAAGGAAGAAATAAAATAAGTATTTTGATGTAGCGGAAGTCTTTAGACTTCCACCTTTATCATTCAGAGCGTCAACATTTTTAAGTCTAAAAATTTATCCTTGACAAAATTGGTGTAAATAAATAATATATGAGGTGAACATACGTTCACCTCAAGAAAGAAAGCCACGCCTTGCCCTGTTAGATAATGAATTTCTTAACAGGTGAGATCTCTATCAGTATATTATGAGTAAGCCATTTGAGAGTTTATATTAAGTTTTCTATCTAACAGGGCAAGGCAGAGCTTCTAACGGGGTTCATCTTGATGTCTAGGAAGTTCAAAGAGATTCCGAAACAAGTTCGGAATGACAAACAAAGCAAGGTGTCATGCTGAACTTGATTCAGCATCTAATTTTGTATGAAAGTCGAACTTACAGAAAAACAGCATAATTTCCTGTCATTCCTGGCAAGGTATATCCAGGAAAAGGGTTACCCGCCTACTATTCGGGAGACCTTATACCACTTGAAACTGGCAAGTACCAATAGTGTAAAGAAGTATCTGGATATCCTTGAACGTAAGGGCTACATAAGGCGTATACCAAATAGCCCCAGGGCAATCGAAGTGTGTATGCAAACACCCGCGAGCGATGCAAGAATGATACCCATAGCCGGAAGGGTTAGGGCAGGAGAACCTCATCTTGCAGTTGAAGATATTACGGGGCATCTGGCTATAGATAGATCCATGGCTCGTTGGGACAATACCTTTTTTCTCAGAGTAGAAGGAGATAGTATGGTGGATGCCCATATCCAGGACGGTGACTTCGTATTAGTTAAACCCCAACCAACTGCGGAGAATGGCGATATAGTAGTTGCCATCATAAATGACGAGGCTACGGTTAAGAGATTTTTCAGGAGACGCAATAGTATCTACCTGGAACCAGCTAATCCAACTATGAAACCCATAATCATCAGAAAAGATCAGGCTCCTGAGATGATTATAGTTGGGAAGGTTGTGACAGTATTGAGGCAGATTGATAGGTGAACCCATCAGCCCCCCTCGTTCCCACGCTCCTGCGTGGGAACGAGATATTAAAGTTAAAAGTGCCTACCCGCCTGCCAATCAGTTCGGGCAGGAAGTTTAAAGTGATCTAAAGTTATGGATAACAAAGAGTTTTCTAAAGAGCTTGAAAAACGCACGCGAAAATTTGCAGTGAGGACAATCCGTTTATCAACAGCTTTACCCAATACACCAGAGGGTAGGGTTATAAGAAATCAAATCACAAAATCCGGAACTTCTATTGGTGCAAATTACTTGCCCTGTTAAATAATTGGAGTGTCACGTTTCAACTACTTTGACATTGGGAGCCGATATCAAATGAATTATGAATGCTATCTCATCTATTTAACAGGGTAAAAATCTAATCGAGCAAGAAGTAAGCCAGATTTTAGAAACAAGATTAAAATCTGTGAAAGTGAAGCCAGCCTGCCCAATGGAATACGTAGTCTATTCCTTCGGGGTGAAACTCAATATTGGATAGAAGTAATTGTAGAGGCGAAATGGTTATCTTGGGGAAAAGTAAAATCAGACTATGAAAAGTGCAGTGAATTGCTTGCTATTTTTACATCTATCGGGAAAAAGTGAACCGTAAAAGAAATATTACATTAACTTTAGGCACTTTAGTCACTTCAAACTTGGTTGAGGCTCTGCCGCACTATTAAACAGTTGAATTGCAAGAATCAGAGATAGAAATTTCAAAATATAGTACTGGGTATTTTCCCCTTGTAAATAAATATGATTACAGAGATAGATGAACCCATAAAGGTAGGAGCGGTTTTTGGCGCTGATCGCATCGGTGGAAAGAAGATTAAACCGGTGTGGTTTACGTGGAAAAGGAGACAGTATCGCATTAAAGAGGTAACGTATACGTGGACAAATAAGGAAGGAAGGGCATTTGTTCACTATTTTTCCGTTACAGACGGTCAGAACTTATATGAAATATCCTATAATACCGAGACTATGGTGTGGAAACTTATAGCAATAGAAACGGAAGGATAGAGATAATAAAAATTACGAATTATTAGGTTAGGGTTCACCCCGTAAGATAATTAGAAATGTATTACGCTTATGCATTTTACAGTAAAGCTGAAAATTATATATCAGGCTTACTAGAATAGTATCCAACGGGGTAAACCCGTCTACCCCTGCCCGACGCCCGCCTGTCGGACGGACAGGGCAGGCGGGGATGTTCGCCTAGGCGAATCTGCCTTAGGTACGACCAGTTTGGTCAGCCCGCCCGTACCGTTCGGGCGGGTGGGTTTGGTAGTTAGTCTTTTTCTACCTTACCCTCCCCCAACTACCATACTGGCATAGCTGGTAGTTTGAAGGTAAAACTACCAGCCTTAACCTTAACCGTTTTACCTTTATACTTGAACTTATTAAAACCTGTTTGATTATGGTCGTCCTGAGCGAGTCTGTCATTCCCGTGGAATACCTACCTGGAAAGCCGGTCCCCCATAGCCCCAGCATCTTGCTTTCGCAGCGTGCCGCCACGGTGCAAGAAAGCGCAGGGGCTATGGGGGGCGGGCAGGGTGATCAAGAATGATCATAAGCGCTTGGTCCATTATAATTTTATTGACATGCCGGTGTAACATATTACACTCATCGGTGTAATATAAGGAGAACCGATGATTTCTTTAAAATCCAAGATAACAAGAAAACTATTGAATTATTTCTTTCTTAATCCGAAAGAGAGTCTATATGTAAATGAATTATCGAGAAATCTTGCCCTCGACAAGAGAAACCTTGTTAAGAAAATAAAAGAATTAGAGACAGAAGGGATTCTAAAAAGTCAAGCCAGAGGAAACCTTAAGCTCTATTCTATAAATAGAAATTATCCCTTATACAACGAGTACAGAAAAATAGTCATTAAAACAATTGGATTTGAGAAAAGTCTAGGGAATGCTCTAAAGGATGTTAAGGCAATAAAAGAGGCTTATATTTATGGCTCATATGCCAAAAATAAAATGGATACCCACAGCGATATTGATTTACTAATTGTAGGTAACCACAATATTATTCTACTGCAGAAAAAACTAAATAAACTACAGAGAGAAATTAATAGAGAAATAAATATCGTCAACATGAATGAAAAAGAATTCAAGAGGAAGATTAAGAATAAGGATCCATTTATAATGGGGATTTTAAAAAATAAACATATCAGAATAGATTTATGAAATTTGACAACAGGTACTTTAGTAAATTTAATTTTACTGAAGAACAAATTGACAAAAATTTTAAAAATGCCTTAAAGGATCTCAATATTGCTAAGAAAGACAAATTCTTAGAGGTAAAATTCAGTTATACCTATACTGCCTTCATCAAGGCGGGTATTGCCTTATTAAGTTTTTATCAGGTAAAAATAAAAAGCATTCCAGGCCACCATTTTAAAATAATTGAGAAAATCTCTCAGAGGCTCAAAGACGATTCTATTATGACAATGGGAAATATTATGCGTTCAAAGAGAAATCTTGATTTCTATGCAGGTGGTGTTGAGGTCACAGAAAAAGAGTGCAGTGAGTTTATAAAATTTACAGAAAAGGTATTTACCAAAATCAAGAATATTATTCATGGTTAAAAATAATGCTTTTTACTACAACTTTAGCTTACTTTAAACTTCCTGCCCGAACTGATTGGCAGGCGGGTAGGCACTTTTAACTTTTTATGAAACTCAAAAAAAACTTCCTAAAGCTTGTCCTCATGTAAATGGGGAAAAGAAGATTTTACAGGGATGTAGGGTGGATTAAGCCCTGTGGAGTAGAGCTACTATATTACTCAACAGGGTGAATCCACCAATTAGCCAAAACCATGTCCAATAACAAAACAATAATGCACGTAGACATGAATGCCTTTTTCGCCTCTGTAGAACAGCAAGTTAATCCCTCACTCAGGAATAAGCCGGTAGCTGTCATTGGTGCACATAAGAGGACGGTTATTACCACGGCTTCATATGAGGCCAGGGCTTATGGTGTTAAGGTTGGCATGACAGTGCCGGAGGCAAAGAAACTTTGTCCTGATATAATATTTGTAGCGGGTGATAACAAAAGGTATACAGACACTTGCACGCGTCTCGTCAGGCTTTACACAAATTACACACCCTTGGTGGAGGTGTATTCGGTTGATGAGGCATTTCTCGATATAACGGGATCCCTTTGTCTCTTTAACAGTCCTGAAGATATAGCCATACAAATTAAAAGAAAGATACGGAAGAATTTTGGACTTACCTGTTCCATTGGTATAGGATCTAACAAGTTGTTGGCAAAGCTGGCCAGCAATATGAAAAAACCGGATGGGCTTACGATAATACACCCCGAAGACGTTTCTGAAATCCTTGGGAAGTTACCCGTAAGCACTCTCTGTGGAATAGGTTCACGGCTTGAGATGCATCTTGAAGCCGTGGGTGTTAAGACGTGCGGGGAATTGGGAAGGTTTCCAGTAAAGGAACTGAAGAGAAAATTTGGCATTATTGGTGAAAGACTCCATCAGATGGGTTTGGGTATAGACGAAAGTCACGTTGTGCCGGTTGAGGACGTGCCGGATGCGAAATCTGTAGGTCATAGTATGACACTCGATAAGGATATAAGTGACAATGAAAGCATAGAAAGATACATACTCCAACTCTCAGAGATGGTGGGGAGGAGATTGCGCCGTGGTCAATATTCTGGCAGGACAGTAGCCCTGACCTTGAGGTATTCCGACTTTCATACCTTTACAAAAAGACGTACTATCAAGGAATATATAAATGACGATTTTGACATATACCTCGTAGCACTCGATGTATTAAGATTGATAAGACTTAAATATGCAGTACGATTACTGGGTGTAAGTATCTCAAATCTGGTAAAGGATTACGATCAGATGCTCCTTTTCAAGAAGGATAGGGATAGACAATCTGTCGTGCAGGCCATGGATGAAATAAATGACAGGTACGGCGAATTTAGTATAACACGGGCAAGACTTCTTGACCGATACCCACATAAGGGTGTTATTGCCCCCGCATGGAGGCCGGCAGGTGTCAGAAGGGTAAATTATCAATGATTAAGATTGGAACAAGTGGATTTTCCTTTGATGACTGGAAAGGACCTGTTTACCCATCCAATATAAAGAAGCAAGACATGCTTCCTTACTATGAAAGGGAACTGGGATTGAATATTCTTGAAGTTAATTCTACTTATTACACGTTACCTTCTCAAAAAAGTATGGAGGGTATGTCCCGTAAGACTTCACCCGGATTCGAATTTTCTGTAAAGGCACATAAGGCGATGACACACGAAATCAGGGAAAAGGGAGGTGGTAAGATAATTGACAATAAAGACGTGTTTGAGAAATTCAAATATTCAATAGAACCATTGATAAATGAAGGTAAACTCCTATGTGTACTTGCACAGTTTCCTTATTCTTTTTACCCAAATAAAGATAATTTTGAGTATTTAAAGGTCTTTAAAGAGAGAATGGAAGACATAAAGCTCGTAATAGAATTCAGGAACAAATACTGGCATAAGGACAAGGTTATGAAATTTTTATCTGATAATGGCATGGGTTACTGCATTGTGGATGAACCAAGATTATCGGGCTTAATGCCGTTTGTGCCTTTGGCAACTTCTGATATGGGATATTTCCGTCTACACGGTAGAAATACAAACTGGTTTAATGTACCAATTTCGGTTAGATATGACTATCTATACTCTGAGGAAGAGCTCCTTGAATTTATAGAACCTATTAAGAAGATAGCTGATAATACGTTTACGACCCTTATTTTCTTTAACAATTGCCACGCAGGGTCTGCTGTAAAAAATGCACTTATGCTCATAAAGATGCTGCCATAGTAAATAAATTTTACCATGGAAGGGTACAATGCATCACGTAAAAGCAAAATATTGCTTGTTCTTCCTCCTGACGTTATACATTCACAAAAGACATATTTTTAACAATTTACGTAAGTGCCTTAAAGATAGTTTATAATTAGGCCGCGGAAGAGAAGGGATCAAGTGGTTATAGGAAGTGTTAGAGAAAAGGAAGGGATTATTGATGCTATTTTAAAAAGAAATAATTTGTTTCTTTA
This sequence comes from Candidatus Scalinduaceae bacterium, assembly GCA_046757465.1. Lineage (GTDB taxonomy): Bacteria > Planctomycetota > Brocadiia > Brocadiales > Scalinduaceae > Scalindua_A. The sequence continues at coordinate 7,408 of JBHHYH010000079.1, forward strand.
TGGCCCAAAAGGCGTGGGCAAGACATTTATTGTGAAGCATGTCCTGAAAGAAACCGATGGTAAAAATATCCTTTATTCTAAAGACGGTGCAACCTTAAAAACATCTCTTATTGGATTCTTGGAAGGTGATTTTGAGAATTCTTTCCTTTCCAGCCAAAATATTTTATCATTAAAGAAATTATTCTACAAAAAAATAAAGAAGGAAAATCCATATCTTGTATTTGACCATACAGGAAGGGTTGGACCAAAGTTCTTTTCATTCATTGAAAACCTTCTCGATGAATATTCGATGCTCATTATCGCGCGAAGCCGCCATTCTAATGAAATCGGAGATTTATATTTACTCTTATATTCATTTGATAAGCTGGAAATTCCCAACTTAAATAGAGAGCATGCTGCTAAGCTAACAGATTATTTTGTAAAAAGCTTCAATCTTGTAATATATAAACCGGATTATTTTAAGCAAAGGGTCTTTAGTATATCATGCGGCAACCCCTCAGCAATCAAGGAAATATGCCAATATGCAATGGAAAGCAGATATAAAATTGGGGAAAAGATATATTTCAATCTACTAAATCTGGATAGGGAAATAGATTCTCTAAAGTTATGAGCATAACTAACTAAAAATGTCATTTTTACCCCCATTCCTTGCTTCCGCTCTTACAGAGCCTACTTTTGGCAAGGAAGCATTGGGGGCTGAGCTCTTCGCTTTCTGTCATGCTGAATAGATCCTGAAAACGATACTGAAACGTGTTCAGCACAGGATTCAGGGTGACAATATAGTGTTTTCTCAACAGATACTAAGCAGGTTGTTCAGCCCCCCTCGTTCCCACGCTTCTGCGCTGGAGCCAGATATGTGTAAAACTTTGTTTTTTTAGCAAAGTTTTTTTGAGTCTCATAAAAAGTTAAAAGTGTCTACCCGCCCGGCAAGCCGTTCGGGTAGATGCTCCAAAAATTGGTTCTGGCCATGACACGCCTTCGGCTTATTTGCTGAGGTGCACTTGTTTAGGTTAGGTTTGCTTATGAAGATTATTCAAATCAAGGAAGTTGAGTTCGATCAGGATGATCGGGGATGGTCAATAAAACCAATCACTGACGAAGAGATAAAAACCGGCAAGATAAGTGATATTCACATTGTGAGTATGAGACCCGGAGCGGTAAGGGGAAATCATTATCATGCGTATAAGACTGAGCATATTCTCGTCATAGGAAGTACTTGCCGTGTAGTGGTTATGGACAATAATACAAAGGAAAAAGAAGAAAAAATAATAGAACATAATAAGAAGGCATTGCTTGTGATTCCCCCTTATGTTACGCATGCCATAGAAAATATTGGCAATGAAATGTCATACTTGCTTTGCTATAGTAAGGTAAAAGAGGATTTGGATAGGAGTGATGTTGTAAAGAATAAAATTGTTTAGAGCCGAAAATGCAATCCCCCTTTTTCCCATAGGTGTTAGGTTAAGAAGACTTTTTTAATAGGGTTAGAGCCTGATCGTTATTGTAATGTCAATGATTTCAACCCTGTGGAACAAATTCAATTTGTCCTATTCCACAGGGTGAAATAGTGGCAAAACCAGTTCCCGTAGCGGAAACCCGTGCCTGAGGTAGGTCTGTCCTTCGGCACGACTTTAGGTTTCCATGTCCATGGTATGGATAGCAAAGATGGTTATATGAATGTTTAAATTGGGTTTAATCCCGTGGTGTGTGGAGGCCTGAAGGCCTCCGCTACAGATTCTTTTTATTGCAGGTTCAATCTTTTAGATTGAACCGAATCGTTTAGGTTTCGTTCTTAACCTAACACCTATGCCCTTTTTCCCCCGCTTCTTGCTTTCGCTCTTACAGAGCCTACTTTCGGCAAGAAAGCTGCGGGGGGATAGGGGGATTTTACAACTTCTTCTTTTCCGATTCAGCCAGGGTTTCTTCAAAGATTGCCAGGGCAGTATCTATTTGTTCTTTATTTATGTTCAAGGGAGGTATGAAACGAATTACACTACGCCCGCATTCGAGGAGCAGTAATCCTCTTTTAAAGTTTTCCTGTATAAGTGCATCCCGTTCTCTTATAGCTCTTTCCTTCGTCTTTCTGTTTTTAACAAGTTCGATACCAATCATAAGACCAAGCCCTCTTACATCGCCTATTATTTCATAAGTATCTTGCAATTCACTTAATTTCTTAATCATATACTTACCCATCCTGGCTGCATTTTTGATCAATCCATCTTCAAGTAATTGGATTGTTTTCAACGCCGCTGCACAACTCACAGGATTCCCGCCAAAGGTGCTTGCATGTGCGCCTCGTCCCCAGTCCATTATTTTCTCGTGTGCAATGGTAGCTGATAATGGCATTCCTGAGGCTATGCCTTTTGCTACCGTGATTATGTCTGGTTTGATTCCAAAGTGTGTAGAAGCAAACATCTTGCCTGTTCTGCCCATACCTGCCTGAACTTCGTCAGCTACATAGAGAAGGCCAAATTCTTTTGCAAGTTTATAAATCTCTTCGTGGAATTCCCTGGGTGGAGCAATATATCCACCTTCTCCCTGTACAGGTTCCACGAAGATTGCTGCAATCTCTTCGGGAGCTGCAAGGGTTTTGAATAACTCCTCCTTAATCCATTTTACACAATACAGATCGCAATTTCCCCTTTTTAAACCGTAGTAACAGCGGTAACAATAGGCGTAAGGAACATGAATTACTCCCGGGACTAAGGGATGGAATCTTTTACGTTGTGTTACCTTACTGGCAGTTAGCGAGAGGGCTCCCATTGATCTGCCGTGGAAGCTATTGAGAAACGCAATGACCATGTGACGTTTCGTATGATAACGGGAAAGTTTAAAGGCTGCCTCAACTGCCTCTGTGCCTGAGTTGCCAAAGAAGGTGCGTTTTGGCCTGGGACCTGGAGATATATTTGATAGTTTTTCAGCCAATTGTATCTGCAAAGGATTGTAGAAATCTGCTCCTGTCATGTGAAGCAACTCTTTTGCCTGCTTTGTTATTACGCTGACAACTTCAGGATGACAATGCCCCGTTCCACATACGGCAACTCCGGATGTGAAATCCAGAAATCTATTGCCGTCTACATCTTCAACTATCGCTCCTTTAGCCCTTTTAACTACCAGAGAATATTCCTTTGCGTGGGATTTTGAGATGAACTTATTATCCTTCTTTATTAATCGTCGCGCCTTAGGGCCCGGAAGAGATGTAGTTATTTGGAGATGGTTTCTTTTTCTCATAGTGATATCAATTTAAATCTACTTTAGAAGATCATAGTATTTTCTCAGGGAATCAATCTCTTTCAAATTCAGGTCTTCAAACATAATTCCCTCTCTCTTCTTAATTGTCTTTAATATCCTTAACGGGTGGCATATGCAACTTTCTGAAAGTGTCTCATCCGTAAAGGCATCACAGGAAACATAGTAAGATATATTTTCAAATGCCCTCACCAGCGGAATCATTCTTAAAAGATCTTCGTCTCTTTCGTAGTCAATCAGATACGAAGGGCAGAAGATAATTTTAGCACCTCTTTTAGATAAGTTCTTTACGAACTCGGGAAAGGCAAAGTCCCAGCAGTTAATTATACCGATCTTTCCAAAATCAGTATCAATTGCTTTATTTGTTTTCCCGGGTAACACATTTTCAGATTCAGATTTCCACAGATGTACTTTTTTATATTTATACAAAATCCTCCCGGACCTATCAATTAAGAAGACTGTATTAAAGATTTTTTTGCCTGACTTTATGTATGAGCCAAAGATGCAATAAATTGACTTCTTGCGACATCTCTCACGAATTTCTCCAATATGGCTGGATACATCTAAAACATTTTCATGGTCTGGATTCAGGCATGTTTCAGGAAAACACACAATGTCAGCTTGTTTATTAAATGCTTTATTTATAAATTTTAATATCTGCTGTGAATTTTTTTCTACGTTATCCACAACCTTGATTTGAGCAACTGCAACTCTGGGCATCTTTGAATAGATGATGGTTTTATAAAACGTTCATATTGGATAAGTTGGTACGAAAGAGAAAGAAAATACAATCCCCCTTTTTCTCCCTTTGCCAAGAGGCTGTGTCACAATAGAGAAAACACATAATATGTCATTCTGAACTTGTTTCAG
>JBHHYH010000080.1:0-11334 GCA_046757465.1 Candidatus Scalinduaceae bacterium
ATGCGTGCACAAGGGCTATACAGCCAGCTTTATAAATTTTATCTTAAAAAAGAAAAAGACGTAAACCATCTTTCCGGATATTTAGGAATACCTACCATCGCTCTTTATAAAACCACCGATCCGAAAGGCTGGGGTGTCTTAGGCAGGAAAGTTGTTCATATTTCAGCCGTTAATGAAGAATTTACTTCAAGTAAGATAAGAGAATGTTTGGAACGTATGTAGAGAAATATTTTAAAGGTTTTGTTTGCATTGTTTTTTCGTTTTTGTAGAATTAATAATTCACTTTTTATTTAGTTTTTTAAGATGGATGAACAGGAAAGATAATTCATTAAAATGAAAAAGGTTAAATTAACCATAAACGGAAAAACTTATGAAACCGAGCAGGGGAAAACTGTACTTGAAGCGGCAAGAGAAAATAACATCTGGATACCAACCCTTTGCTATGATAAACGTCTTGATCCATATGGTGGGTGCAGAATATGCCTGGTTGAAGTTCAAGGCGCAAGGCAATTAGTAACCTCATGCACAGCCAAGGTGGGTGAGGGCATGGTTGTAAATACAGAATCTGAGAAAGTTATCAGGACGAGGAAGGGTGTCCTTGAATATATCTTATCAGATCATCCTCTAGACTGTATGACCTGTGAGGCTACAGGTTGTTGTGAACTTCAGGATCTTGCCTATACAATGGACATAAAGGGTATTGATTATAGAAGTGGAGAGAAAATAGGTGGCGTCATCCCGGATAGGAATGAGCTTATTTACAGAGAAACAGGCAAGTGTATAAGATGCGGCCGCTGCGTAAGGATATGTGGTGAAGTCCAGCAAGACTATGCAATAGAATTTGGTGGCAGAGGTTTTAAGATGTGGGTTTCTACTCCCTTTGGTGAGTCTTTACTGGATGGTACCTGTGTCCTTTGCGGTCAATGTGTATCTACATGTCCAACCGCCGCTCTATTCGAGAAAAAGGCAATGGGTAAGGGCCGCTCATTCCAGGTAAAGAAGGTAAGATCAACATGTGGCTATTGCAGTATCGGGTGCCAGATTGATGTTCATACCAATCACAACGGGATAATCAAGATAACCTCTGAGGTAGGGGCTGTGCCAAATAATGGTAATCTGTGCATGAAGGGTAGATTTGCTTATGATTTTATTAACCATCCCGACAGACTTAATACCCCTATGATTAGGGTGAATGGAAATCTTGAAAAGGCTAGCTGGGAAGATGCCTATAATTTTGCTTCTAAAAAACTAAAGGACATAAAATCAAAATATGGTAATGACTCTATATCATTTATAAGTTCAGGGCGATGTACAAACGAAGAAAATTATCTAATGCAAAAGTTTGCAAGGGCAGTCATTGGCACAAACAATATTGATCAATCGGAAACAGAATGTCATGCACCAACTTTAGCTGGTCTTAGAAATTCTCTTGGGTTTGGCACTACTACAAATTCAATTGAGGAGATTTCAAAGTCAGAAGTTATATTTGTCATCGGGGCTAATATCACAGAAGCGCACCCCATAATAGGACTTGAAGTGAAAAAAACAGTGCGAAACGGCAGTACACTGATAGTGGCGGACACACGCAGAGTCTGGTTATCAAGGATTGCAAAAATTTTCTTAAATCCTCAGCCCGGAACGGATGCTTACCTTATTAATGCCTTAATGAACGTAATTATTAACGAAAAACTTTATGATGAAAAATTTATAGAAGAGAAGACTGAAGGCTTTAAAGAGTTAAAGAAGGCAGTTGCAAAAAATGAACCCAAGGAAGCCGAAGGATTATGCGGCATCCCGGAGGAAATGATTAAGGATGCGGCCAGAACCTTCGCCAATGCAAAAAAGGCAACAATATTATATGGAAATGGAATAACTCAACACAGTTCAGGCATTGATAATGTAAATAGCCTTGTGAATCTTGCCTTGTTGACTGGTAATATCGGTAAAGAAGGCGCTGGGATAAATCCACTTCTAGGCCAGAATAACGGACAGGGAGCCTTTAGTATGGGAGCCGTTCCTGACTTTTACTCAGATTATCAGCCAGTTTCTGAGAGTGCGGTTCGTAAGAAATTTGAAGAGGTATATAAAGTTTCTTTACCCAGGAATAAAGGCCTGCAGATCAGGGAGATGTTCAATAATGCATATAAAGGAAATGTCAAGGCGATGTATGTTATGGGTGCAGACGTATTGATGAGTGAACCTGATACAACAAGAGTAAAGAAGGCATTAGAAAATCTAGAGCTATTGATAGTACAGGATATATTTATGTCAAACACTGCTCAATATGCAGATGTTATATTACCGGCAGCTTGTTTTGCGGAAAAGGACGGCACATTCACAAATATTGAAAGACGTGTACAAAGGGTGAGAAAGACTGTTTCGCCACCGGGTGAAGCAAAGACGGATTGGAAGATAATTTCTGAGCTTGCAGCTTGTATGGATTATCCTATGGATTATAATTCTCCAGAGACCATTTGGGAGGAAATAAGAACGGTCTCGCAGAACTTTGCAGGGATTAGTTATAAAAGAATTGAAAATGTTGGAATACAATGGCCTTGCCCTGATACTAATCATCCTGGCACAAGATTTTTATACAAGGACAAATTTGTCAATGGAAAGGCAAGGTTCTCTGCGACAGAAGGTAAATCATCTCATGAAAAAACTGATAAGAATTATCCGTTCGTTCTTAGTACAGGACGTACCCTTTACCACTTTAACAGTGGCACCATGACGCACAGGACAAAAGGCAGCGTACAAAAGCAACCTTACTCATTTGTCGAAATTTCACAGGAAGATGCCGATGATGTCGGGATAAAAGATGAAGAAATGATAAGGATAACTACCAGACGAGGCCAGATAACTCTTTGTGCTAACATTACAAACAGGGTAATGCCAAAACAAATCTGGATTCCATTTCATTTTGTAAGCGCACAAGCAAATTTACTGACAATAGATTCTTGTAACGCTACGCATTCAAAAGGCAATTCGAGTCTTATGCCTGAGTACAAAATCTGTGCCGCCAGAGTAGAAAAACTTCAATAGTACATATATGTAATGTGCAATATCTTGAGAAAAATAAATTCCAATAAGATAGCAAATCCCCCTCTATCCCCTTTAATAATTTTTACATTAAAGTCATAATGATATTGTAATGTTTCCGTTTGCTTAAAAGTAATTATTAATTATCTTCAGCAAACTCTAAATGTAAACAGAGGTTATCCCCTCCTTACGAAGGAGGGGACAAAGGGGAGGTAATAAAACGAAGGCATTTCGATCCTCCTTTAGAAGGAGGGGATAAAGGAAAAGGTAATACCATATTATGAAAGAATATGATCTGTTGATTATTGGTGGTGGTCCCGGTGGCTATGTAGCAGCTATTAAGGGAGCACAACTGGGACTGAGTGTAGGGCTTGTAGAAAGGGACAAGGTTGGTGGAGCATGCCTTCACAAGGGTTGTATACCTACAAAGGTCCTGATCCAATCGGCTCATCTATACGAACTGTGTAAAAGGAGCAAGGAGTACGGAGTAATCACAGAAGGTGTTAGTGCAAACTTCAATGAATTCCACAGGCGAAAGGAAACTATTGTAAAAAGGCTGCATGGAGGTGTCGAGCTTTTACTCAAGAAAAATAATGTTGACGTATTAAGGGGTACAGGCCGGATAGTTTCTCCACAAAGGGTTCTGGTTAAGAAAAATGGCAAAGATCAAGAAGAGCTATCTACTAAGAATATCATTATCGCAACCGGTTCCTCTCCGGTAGTTTTTGATGGGATACCTTTTGATAAAAAGAACGTATTAACGAGTGACGAAATTTTAGAATTAGAGGAAATACCATCCTCACTTTTGATTATTGGGGGAGGTTCGATAGGAATTGAGTTTGCCTATATATACAACGCACTTGGAAGCAAAGTAACTGTGATTGAAATGATGGATGAAATCCTACCGATGGACGATAAAGAGATGGGAAGCGCCTTGAGAAAAACCCTCACAAAGAAGGGCATTAAATTCTTTACCAAAACCACCCTTGACAGGATTGAAATAAAAGATAATGCAGTTGAGACAACGGTTAAGAAAAAGGACGGCGGGACAGATCTGCTTCAGAATGAAAAAGTCCTGCTGGCGTTAGGAAGAAGACCTGAAACTAAAGATCTGGGTTTGGAAGAACTTAACCTGGAATTTAATGGGAAGTTCATAAGTGTAAATGAAAATATGGAAACTAGCCGTTCCGGCATATTCGCAATAGGAGACGTTAGCGGCCCACCCTTACTGGCACATCTGGCATCCGCACAGGGTTTACGCGTCGTAAATAATATTGCCGGTAAGGAATCCCCGCCAATAAATAAAAATTCGATTCCAAGTGTAACCTACTCCAATCCTCAGGTTGCAGGTGTTGGCATGAGTCAGGAAGATGCGGAAAAGAAAGGGTATAAGGTGAAAATAGGTAAGTTCCCGTTCATGGCTAGCGGCAAGGCGCAGATAATAGGAGAAGGAGAGGATGGGTTCATAAAGGTTATAACCGACTCAATCACGGGAGAAATCCTGGGCGTACACCTGATAGGTCATGAAGTAGGAGAATTGATAGGAGGCATGTCCCTTGCTATAAATATGGAAGCAACAAGTTTAGAAATCAGCAACACCATCTTCCCCCACCCAACACTATCAGAAGTCTTCGCCGAAGCCTTTCATGCAATAGAAGGCAAGGCAATTCATATCTGACACAAATCTTGTTTCGAGAACAAACTAATACAATTAAATGCTTTAATATTATCCGTAAGATAAGTACCCACAATAGCAGAATACATATATCTCAATTTTTCACACTGGAATATTTGGCAACTTTTTTATTCTATTTTATTTCTGCGTCCATTTTCCTTTTTCATCTTGAAACCAGTGACCTGGTTTGCCTTTTGTTCGACGGGTCTTTGCAAAGACGGTTTTTATCCTGCTAATTTCTGATAATGAAATTTTATTTGCCACTGCAAGTTCCTTGTATAGTGTTTCACGGTCGTTGTTTTCTGCTCTTAATAACCGTTTTATAGTTCTGATATCTTCTCCGCTGATACCACTCATGTCTCGAATGGCAAGCATACCATCATAAGTTTCTCCTATAAGACCTTTATCCTTAAAATGCATGACCTTGGAATTCCGAGTCTTCATGGTAGTAATCACTTTACGAATGGCCGGGGTTGTCAGGTTCAGGTCGATTTCTTCTGCATAAACTGTTGAATTGCCTAAAACATAAAATGGAACATTGCTCCAAAAGTGACTTTGTGAACTACTTCCGTCTGGTATCACCTGCGATTCCTTTCCACCTTCGATTTCATCAATGATTTTTTCTGCAGCCTCTTCAACGGCTTCGGTTGGAAAATAGACGTTGACCGTAATAACCGCACAATTTATGGCGGCAAATATTAACAGGGAAAGCCCAAGATATCTTACAATTTGTTTTTTCATTAATGTTTCCTCCTAAAAGATTAGAATGGTTGTTATTTAAACTGTACCTTGGTATCCTCAAAATCTGAGCTTAGCATTCCTTTAAATGAATTCAGAAATGTTTTGAATTTGATTTTCCTATCTACGTCTTGAAAAACAATTTCAAGTCTTTTAAGTCCCTCTCCTTTCATAAAAAGTTCCTTCCCTCCTTCTCTGACGGTGCCTTGCAATGTGATATAGTCGTTTTCCAGCATAGCATGCAGCCCCATTACAGCGTACTTATAATTCGTAAAACCTAATTTGTCCAGTACTTTTCCAATGCCAGGAACAAAGCTTTTTAGGAATTTTGTACTGACGATTTGTTTGACTTTCGAATGCCTTTCGGTCGTCAATTCAATGTCGAAACTGGAAGGTTCTCCGGCAACTAATACAAAATCCTTTATAGAGCCATTTATGATACCCGTTATGCTTCCCCATTCACGAAACGTATTTGACATTTGCCCTAAATCCAGATGATTGATTTCCGCAGAAAAACCAACCCCCATCAGGGGTTCTAGAAAATTGGCTAATGCTAAATCGCTTATGATAATGTCTCCTCCGAATACGTTAATTTTTATATTGCCTTCTGATAAAAGCTTATGCTCTTTTTGCTGAAAAGAGATGACAGAGCTATTCAAGGCGCCCTCAAAGGGTGTCAACTCGTAAGAAGTCGCAACCTTTTCGAGGTCGATATCGTTGAGCTGAAACGTAAAATTGATTTTTCTATCAGGGTTTACGATGTTTTCCACAAATACATCTTCTATGTCTATTGTCCCGTTAAAGATGGGGATTTTTAGAGGGTCTTTTACGAAAAGATTACTAGAAATGATTGTAGGATTGGTTTGGATATCTTTGATTTCAAGAGGGCCGTATGAAAGTCTTTTGATTTGAAAGGTTCCATATTGTGAATCGGAAATATAATGTTTCCGTATAGATGTTTTTGTCTGGGGATACTTCATTGAAATGGGAAGGTCAACGTTGAGATCTTCAATAGAAACATCCTTGTATTCAAGGCTTAATTCTTTCATGTTGATATACCCATCAGCGTCCGTAGCATCTTTAAAGCCTGTAACATGGAACTGAGCGTTTAATTCTCCGCCTACGCTGGCATTGAACAATGCGGGATGGGAATCTTGTATTGTGTCTTTTACGAAGGTTTCAAAGAAACCCTCATTGGACAAGCCTTTCATTTTTATATTCAGATCAAGGAATGGCGCATCGGTTAAGTTTAACACGTTTCCATCTACTGTGATTGACCCTAAATTTTCCCAGGATAAAGTTCCTTCAATTTCAGACAAAGACCTTTTTTGTGTATCATAATAACCGTTGAAGGAAAGGCGTGTTTTCCTATTTTTCATGTCTGTAGTAAAGAGCCCAAGTTGTACGAGGAAGGGTTCTAGATCGCCTTTAGTACGAAGGGAGAACTGCTTGAAACCGTGGTTGATTTTTGCGTTTATTTTAAGGTGTCCGTTTATTTTTTCGCCAAAATAATCATACTCTGGTGATGCAAATTTGAGTTCCGAAAAAGAAACGTTGGCAATGGTATTCATTTCCTGGGCTTTATCTTCATTAAGGCATTCTAAAGTTGTATCCATAGAAATACTGCCATTAAATGACCAATCTTTATAATGTTCGGGGATAAGAGATTTAAAGGTTTCTGAGAGAACCTTGCAGTCCATATTTTGAATATTAAAAGTAGTGTCTCTGATGGTCTTTTTATTCCTGTTAAGGACTCCGGTAAGAAGTGCAGTATCTGAAAACGTTGTATTGGCAGATGTATAAAACTGCATGGTGTCTGGACATTTCAGGTTGATGTCTATCTTGATATTTGAAATGAGATCTTCGATAGGGAAGTAGGTATTACCTAAAGGCAATTTACCCTTAATAACATTAGAAGACAACGTTATTTGATTGGGATAGTCCATGGTAAAGGTTATTGGGAAGTTCAAGGCAGTTATTTCCTTGTTATTTATCCGGAGATGTCCCCGGCGCACAATACATTCCCCTTTAGAGCTTATGTTCATTTCAGTATCTGAGGGAGAAAAGATTGCTTCGATAGGAAACTCAAGCTCCTTAGCTCTAAAGACTGTATCCCCGGTTGTAAAAATCAGATTTCTTATTAAATTGTTTGACTTCAATTTTAGTTTTTGGGAATTTCCTTGAATAGAAAGAGCAATGTCACATTCTCCTTCTAATGTTAGAGATGGCAACCCTTTTATGTCCAATTTTTCCAGCAGAAGGGGGATATTGCTAAGAATTATGTTTCTTGAATTTATAATGCAATTTATTACCGGCTCTGTGGTAATTGAAGCTACCTTTCCTGCAACATTAAACGATTCATTATTATTTATAGAAAGGTGTGAAGTGTCGTAAAGGAGCAGTTCATCACCAGATGGATTGTACTTCCCTTTTAGGACGACTTCTCCAAGCATACTTGGAGGTGTCGTCTTTGTATGGTTTGAAATAGAAACATTTAAATTTATTGAAACGTCAGACTGCCTTGCAAATTGAACATCATTGATTTGCATGTTAACTTCAGAGAATAACAATATACGGTTTTCTATTTTAAATTGTACTGCAGCATTTCTGACAGAGACGTTTTTGACATGAATTTTTTTTGGAAACAAATCCTTGATACTAATGGCAGGGCCTTCGGCATCAGTCAAAGCAAGGGGACTGGTTAATTTCATTCCTTCCGTATCCAGGGTGATTTGGACATCTGAAAGATCAATGTTTTTTATACATCCTTTAAGGAGCTCAAAGGGTTTGTAATGAATAACAAAGGTGTTACATCTGAATATAAACCCTTTTTGATTTTTTGAATCCCGTAGACTAATCTGCTTTAACCTGAGGCTGGAAAGGATATCTAAGTGAATATCACCAATCTTGATATTCAAATTTGTTTTCTTATTAATCTTTTGTTCAATAAAAGATGTTAATTTACCGTTGTTTAGTAATAAGACAAAGGCCGATATGACAGTTATAATTGAGATGAAAAAAGCGAAGAATATAACCGTAATCTTGATGGTAAGATTTCGCATATGGGCTATGCTAAATACGTTGGCCAGTAAACCTTATTTTCGCTGGATATCAATGGAATGCGCATGATTAACTCATCAAGCAATAAACGAATAACACCAGATGGTGGTATTTATTGCTGTGTTCATCACTCTGGGAAAAGATAACTTAATCAATATTTATCTACTTGAAAGAAATGCCTACAATAATTTCTCCTTTGTATAATATGATCGGGCAAATTTGATTTTCTATTTATTGGCTTTATCTCAACAAGAGACTCCATTGCTTTTTAAATACGGGCAGACCCCTGAATATTTAAACTTTTTCTAATAAAGGCCTTAATAAATCATTATATATATTGTCCCATATATAATCACGAAACACTCTTCGATACATACGATGTGTTCGTAATTGTCCTAAAAATTCTAAGACATTCTCAGCTATCTCTTTTGGACGATCTTTTAATGGGAAATAGAGCACATTTTCTTCGGCAATAAATTTAAACGTATCTATATCGGAACAGACAATCGGTAATTTCATCATTCCGGCTTCTAATAATGGAATTCCAAATCCCTCTCGTTTACTTGGCAGAAAAAGTAGGTCTGATATCTGGTAAAGATCACGAATCGTCTCCCAGTCTGTTGACATTTTCTCCCCACTTTCAAAAACATAATCAGAAAGTATGATAATGTGTTTTTGTACTTGTAGGGATTCTGCCAAATCTTTTAGCTTGTTATAATAATTTAATGTTTTTCTTTCATGTGGGTCATAAGCCCCTGATAAAAGAAATTTGGCCTTAATGCCTTTATCATGAAAGGCCCTTAAAACTTCAATAGAAAGTTCTATATTTTTCCGGGGGTGCAGTCTCGCAGGTTGTATCATTAATAAATCTATAGTGAATAAGTTGTTTTCCTTTATTAAACGCATGGTAGTTTTGCCCAAACGGAAAGCCTGCATCGGATCTATTCCATTTGGGATAACAGATATTTTCTTTTTTGTTTCGTACAACGCTTGAAATTCTTTTGCCCGGCTTGGTGAGATAGTTATATAAGAAATATTTGGATTGTACTTTTTAAGGATCAACCAGGGCTTTCTTTCTAATTCCTTTGAATAATTCTTATAAAAATATGGCGAATCATGATTCCAATTTATTACCTTGATGGCTTTAGTATCTGCCAACTTATGCAATGCTAATGTTAAAGGCAAATTATAATGCATTGAAAGAACATTATGTGCAATCAAGATCTTAAAATCTTGAAGACTATCATTCAAATATTCAAAGATCGTATCAGCCATTCCCTGAATACGTCTATGGTTTTTGACTGGATCTTGTTGTAATTTAGAAATTTCAGGATGACTGGAGGAAAGTAGAGGATTTATTTCTATGACAAAATCTTCGGTAAATTGCGATCCGTCGCCAGCAATAATTTTGATCGGGTGATAGTATCTATGTAAAAGAGATGCCTGTTGTCGGACGATTTCTTCGACACCCCCAACAACTGGCGGACAAGAATAATGAAGGATTGCTATATTAATCATTTTCAATCATATATCTTACAATCCCCCTCTATCCCCCTTTAACAAAGGGGGAAACCCGCCTGCCATTTGTCGGGCAGGGAGGGGGATTTATTAATCGAACGTGCTCATTATGTACATTAATTTTTTTTCCAATATCTCGAATGAAAAAAACTGTTTTGCCAGGCCATAATTCTTTTTAACCATTTTTTCCCGATACTCTTCATCTTCTAATATTTGATTTATCTTCGCAATTGTTTGTGCGGTGACAACACCATCTATAGTAATCACATCAAAACCCTTTGGCTCTATATCGGCAACGTATATCGAATATCTATTAACAATGATCGGCTTATTATAGTAGATAGATTCCAGAAATGCGTTCCCAAATCCTTCATAACCACTTGGATATGTGATGATATCGGCGCATTTATATACATCAGCAATGGTATACTTTTTATCGTTATTTGCATGATTGCTTCCTATGAGATGGTCTATAGGAATGATCTTAACTCCCATATTTTTTGAGTATTCTATAATACGATGGTAATATTCATCTCCTTCGTCTCCAGATGCATGAGAGATTACGAGAGCAGGGTTCGGTAATTTTAGACTATTTACAATCTCAATTGACCTTTCGATCCATTTTCTTGGCACAACCCGCGTGGGCTGTAAAATAAAAAGTTCATCTTTCTTAATGCCGATTTTACTTTTTAGTTCGCAGGGATAGTCTTCTAAACCTTCTGGTTCTTTAGCATAGTCATAGACATTCGGGACGATGGTATTTGAAAGTCCCAATCTGTGACTCAATTGTTCAGATGCCGGGGAATTGATTACGACATGTTGCATTGAATGGAGATCAGGTGGGAAGGCCTTATCCAGATAATCCTGGCAAGCGTTGATCAGAAAACGATCTCTTTCCCAGTAAAAATCATGATGATGTGCTATGGTCGGAATACCTGTTTCGGCTATGAACTCAGTAATGGCAATACCCAAAGGAATATTCGCAGGTATGGTCAATGCATTTTCGGGTATTATCAGGTCGATCTTAAACTTTTTGCGAAATTCATATAGTGCTGATTTCAGTTTCTCCTGAATTTTATGAATAAAGTTTGAAGTTTCTCTACTCCGATTTGTTAGACCAAAAACGCTTTTATTTATACTAACAATATCAGGATGTTCAAAATGAGCTTCATCGACAATGAACGAAATCGCATCATCGCGATCAACCTTCCCTGCAAAATAAAAACAATCGAATCCATTTCGTTTCAGAACCTCTGCCCATTTTTCAATCTCTAAAGAAACACCGTCCGTTCCGGCTATCCTTG
>JBHHYH010000081.1:0-11285 GCA_046757465.1 Candidatus Scalinduaceae bacterium
TTCCCACGGTCGGACTTTAACCGACGAGTCATTTGCATTACACGACATACGATCAGTTCTTTCATGATCACCTTTTAATATTTTCCCTATTCTTTTATATTTGCAGGCTTTTATTCCTTCTTATAGGTAAGTATTTTTAAAAAGATGTAGTTCCGACTATTCGTAATACTGCACACTGATTCCCACTGTTCAATATCTACTAATTCTGCTTCAGCATTAAAATCCTTTTTTCCCCTTCTATCCCCTTTTTCCGAGTTGCTTTTCCCCTATGCTTTCTGTATTGTTCTAATTTCGACATGGTATGCTTTAAGTCTTTTTTTTCACTTAATTTCTTTTGTACCTCCTCTCTATAATCAACATTGTATTCTCTCATTAATTCCTGGTCTGAAGACACATCTCTAATAATCTCTCCACCAGATTTAACGTCAAAAAACCAACCAAATGTCTTACCGCCTTTTTCATATGTGCAACTCACTAAACAAGTTTGTTCATCTACCCTCCTTACCTTCCAACCAATTATTTTAATATTGACTCGTTCTTCTTCTAATTTTTGCTTAATCTCATCTTCAGTATCATGAAAATCCTTTACTATCCAAACTAACTTTTCGTTAAGAAGTTCAAGGAGCTTACTCTCATACTGAGTAAGGGTCTGCTTGTTTGTAAGTTCTTCGTATGTTTCTTGTTCACTTAGACTAAGAACATGCTTGTAAGTATGTTCTACTTGTACTTTTTGTTCACTCTCTACCGGCTTTGTAACTTTTAGTCTTGTACTTCTATAATACATATAATAAGTAATAAGAAGCCATGTTACCGCAATCCCAGTAATTCCCACAATAGTTCTATTCATTTCTCTTTTCCTCTCTTAATCCATATATTTGTGCCGTTTTAAACGTTTTATGTGGTAGGGAGAGCCCTGAGTTTTTCAAGGAATAAATCATTTTCTTCTTTTTTGCCAATTGTTACCCGGACATAATCCAGCCCGGGGATGGTATGGAGACTGCGAATACGTACCCCTGATTCTGCCAATTGTTTAAAAACGACGGGTGGATTATTTACTTTAAAGAGAATAAAATTGCCCTGGGACGGAATAAAAGAAATTCCCATTTCTTTAAATTGAGCTGCAACACATTCTCTTTCCGCAATAATAATATCGGAAAGGTCTTTCAGGTGAGGCTGTATAAGGTTAAAATGTTTTGCGATTACGAGTTGGAGACAGCTTAAATGGTAAGGTGCCGTAAAAGTAGTTTCCATGGCATTAATGACGTCAGGGTGACCAATGCCATAACCCAAACGTATCCCTGCCAGACAAGACTTTGAGGTTGAGCGTGCAATAAACAGGTTGGGATGGTCTTTTAAGAGATAGATCCACGTCCTCTTAGAGAAATCAACATACGCCTCATCCACGAACACTAACGAATTTTTAGAAAGAGCTGTTTCAACAACCCCTTCTTCCGGGATGGTACCAGTTGGATTGTTCGGAGCCACAATAAAAATAATGTGATGCCTTGACTTATTGATATGGTCTTTTGTTACAACTTCATCAGCAGTGAGCTGTATTCTGGTAACATTTGTCTGGTTAAATTTGGCAGCATGGGAAAACATCGGATAGGTAGGCTCAAAGATCAGGGCCTTTCGGTTATGTCCGCCTGCAATAAGATAGGCACCCTGAATGAGCTGATCACCACCCATAGTAAGAATTATGTTTTCCGGAGGAAAACCTATTGCTTCAGCAAAAACCTCTTTGACCTTTACGTATATTGATGGCTGTGGATAGCGATTCCACTGATACTCCTTAAGCTTTTCCAGCAAGGCCGTTTTAACATCATCTGGCAGATCAAATGGAGCTTCGTTTTGATCCAGTTTCGCTTTATGTGGAAGCTCTGAGACTGTAAACGGAGGTGAGAAAGAAATATCTTCTCTAAGTAAGGCCTTTATCATACTTGCACATTTCATTTATTTTTAACATGAAAATAGATTCCCGATCAAGTCGGGAATGACAAATAATGTTTAACGAATGTCATTCCCGCGAAAGCGGAAATTTAGAAGTTTAAACCCGAAAATAGATTTTCATGATCCTTGGTAACCCAAAGGGTAGTGAAGGTTTTTTCTGAAGATTAATTTTATCAAACAAAATTCCCACATCAAAATTTCTTTTATAAAAAGCCAAACAAGTTTGACCCTTGTTACTCGGCGATTTGTTAGCCATTGTAAGGCTCATCTTCCTTAAACCGCTTACCAAGCCCAACGACATTATCATCTGTATAGCCAATAGCCTGGTAAAACTCAATTACGCCCTTATTGGCTGACCGAACCTGCAGGTTGACTCTAGGGCAACCTTTCTCTTTTATGCACTGCTCAACAGCTTCCATCATTAAGCGTCCGTAGCCCCTTCGCTGGTATTTTGGATCTACAGCGAGGTAGTTTATCCAGCCACGGTGGCCTTCATATCCCCCCATCACACTGGCTACGATTTTTCCATTTACGTTTCCTACGAGAAAAAGATCACGATCTACTTTCAATTTTCTTTCAATATCTCGTTTTGGATTGCTCCCGGGAATTGCCAAATTACACTTAAACCAGAGCTTGATGACCTCTTTTTCATCACCTTCTTGATACTCTCGAATTTCCATGACCATTTTTGGCTAACGTAACGCTCGCTGCCTGCCCCCGTCCGCCCGCCTGAATGACCTAGTCGTGCAGGTACTGGCACGGACGGGTGACGGTTTGTTTGGCGGGTCATTATTATTACTTTTATATAAAACCCATTTTCACCTTATCTTAAAAGAAGCGCCACTGTATCTTAAGAATGTTTCCTTCTATCTTTTCCGCTTCTCCTCTCTAACCCACTTCTGCGTTCAGGTTTCTTATAATTCGGGTCGTTTTTTCCCCTGCGTTTCACACCTGATCGCCGACCTTTTTTAGAGCGACGCCTTTGTTTTTCCATAATATCCTCCTTTGTCAAAAATGTTTATTAAGTTCTTAATGGTCGCTGTTTCTATTTACAATTCATCTTTGCTAGCGGATATGGCTTATACCTCAAAATCAATTAAGTGTTGCTTTTCCTCGAGGTAGTCTACGAATCTTTTCATATCATCTTTGAAATTACCTATGAATTTCACATACATCCCTTGGGGATAACTGTAGTTATTGCGGTTAACATCAATGACCTTGCCTCTAAACTCGCCCAGAAGCTTTTCCTCAGGAGGTATGTAAAAATGCATTACTACAAAGGATCCTTTAGGAATGGGAGAGTCTGTTTTAATGAACACTTCTCCCTTACACACATTTAAGATAAAATCAGAGTAAAACTTAGGAAACTCTTTCTCGTGTTTTACGGCAAGTTTGACCGGGAAGCGAACGTGTTTTGGCCTGTCTTTATCCGAAATAAATTCATCGATTTCTCCTCCCATATCAAAAAATATTTTGTCCATGTTTGTTGGATAAAACAAAATATTTATCTAACTTCACTCAGCCTTTTAATGCCAGGATGCCATCGCCTCTACAACGTCAGTTACAGCAAACATTATTTTTCAATAGAATATCATTGCTTGATAGTCATGTAGGCCTTGTCTCTAAACCCGACAATAACAAACTACTCGGCATGTAGGAAACGCCCCAAAAGTAGATACCCACAGACATTCCTGTGGAATCCTATCCTCCGTGTGATTTCGTCGTAATAAGAATAATCGAGTAATAACATTGTGAGGCAATGCATTCATCTGTTGCATTCCTTCTAAATTTATGGAAACTTATCTATCATTTGATGGAGTATATGTCTGTATGGTATGACAACTTTGTAGATCGTAGAAATTTTGGAGTTTATATTAGTGCAGCCAAATATAAAAGCAAGATAAAAAACAGCGATATAACAGGCTTGCCCGACCCCCATAGCTTCCTTGCGTAAGCTAGAAATGGGGGCGGGCGTTGGGCATGGGCGAAGCCCATGAGGCTCCACTTTGGTTGGGCAAATAGAAAATAAGGAAAATTTCACCCAAATGATGTTGCAATATTATACACGAATAATGCACAGAGAAATAAAGAAAGGATTTACTCAACGATGTTTTTATCTATCTATTATGTGTAAGCCTATGAATTATAATAGGTTACTAAAATCATTTCTATAAACATGCAAATCCTAAATAAAAAATCTCTTTGGCATGAGTTTAGCAATATGTGAAAGTTGCGCTGATTCAAGATTATTAGCTATATGGTAATGTTTATTATGATTTCTCAATTTATATTTTAATATTTTTAAAGAAAGAAGGGAGTTGTTATGGCTTTTAAATTTAGTTTTGTGCGTTATTTATTTTTATTTGTGATAATCCTTTCTGTTGGATGTTCTGGAGTGAATGGACTTCGTGAGGAAAACCTATTATTGTCCCAAAGTCTACAGGACTTGGAAGGTAAATTGGCTGAATTAGAAAATGCGAAACGCAGTCTGGAGGTAAGCCTGCAAGGAACTGGCGCTTCTGTCAGGATTAAGGATGGTAAAATTGCAGTTACGTTGCCCTCATCAGTTTTCTTCAACTCTGGCCAGGCCACACTTAGGAAAAAAGCAAAGAGTAGTTTGACTAAGGTCGCCAATGCGATTAAGAATGATTTCCCGTATGGGGCTATTAGGATTGAAGGGCATACAGATAGCGACCCTATTAAGAGAACGAGGAGTTTATATGCGTCCAACTGGGAACTTTCAGCTAAACGTGCTGCCAACGTACTTCATTTCCTGGTCGGTAAATGCGGTTTAGACTCTAAGAGATTATATATTGCCGGTTTTGGAGAATATCAACCAATTGCCAGCAATAATACTAAAAAGGGCAAGAAACAAAACCGACGCGTGGAGATTGTTATTTTGGCATCCAAATAGCATGCATTAAATTAATCAAGTGGGTATAAGATGAAAAAGACACTGGTGGACAAGCCAAGTCATCAGAAAAAAGAAATGGCCAGGTGAGATGTGGTTCGGGGTGGGGCAGATATGAAAATTTAATATTCGCAACAAATCTACTTACAATCACACAAATAGGCTTTTAAGGTAATTATACAGTCTAATAATTACTAGCATCCATAGCGTCTATAATATCTATAGGTGTATGGTCTATATAAATACCTGGGATTATAGTAATAACCATGTCTGTAATATCTACCGTGGTGTTTTTCATGTCTATAATGTCCACCGTTGTGTCTATTATAATGGTGACCTTCATGCCCATAATGCTTTTTATAGCTATGGCCGTACTGATGTCTTGAGCCATTATTGTGATTACCATGACTCCCATAGGCAATAGAATAACTTGATAAGAATATACTCATACAACATATTGCAATCACGATTAATTTGTTCATTACACACCTCACTTTCTCTATAATTTTATACAACTATTATGTTGAAATTGTTCCTATATATTCTAATTGCCAAAATTATTAATTTCTCTTGCTTTCGTAAGTAATGTTTGATAGTATTTGGATATATCTTGGTCGTATTGTAATGTCATATAACATATATTTTTATAGTAAGGCTACGAGGTTTACAATCTTGTGGTCTTTTTTTATTTCTTTATCTTTTTTCTATGAGAGGGGGTGATTTTCAGCATGGCAAATGGTACTGTCAAGTGGTTTAACGACTCAAAGGGCTTTGGCTTTATTTCTCAGGAGAATGGAGATGATGTCTTTGTGCACCATACTGCAATCCAGGGTGAGGGTTTTAGAAGTCTTTCAGAAGGGGATAAAGTAGAGTTTGAAGTCACAAAAGACCAAAAGGGCTACAAGGCCTCGAAAGTTGTCAAATTATAAATATATTACAAAGCGTACTCGTATATTTTACTGTATAATCCCACCGAAAGAGAGCTGTATATAAAAATATAGAGTAGTTTAAAAAATATTATTATAATGATGACACATAAGCCCCCAATATCCATAAAAGGGTGTTGGGGGCTTTGTTTATATATGCATGTCTAGGAATTTCAAGTTTTTAAACTCTTCTTCTTTTTAACGGCTGCTGCTTGCCCCGTCCGCCCGCCTGAATGACATAGTCGGGCAGGTACCGGCACGGTGGGTGACGGGTTGTTTGGCGGGTTCCTATTATTCGGGAAAAATACTTTCTTTCCAACGTACCAATTCTAAACCTACAAGCGTTATAAATACACCACTTAATTTCTTGTTTTAAACCCGCGAATGATCCGTTCAGCAGTCCATCCAATGATATACAAAAGAACGGACGGAACAACCCAAATTAAAAAAAATATACCAGCTAGTTTCGCTTTAACCGTAAAAGTAGTTTCATCATTCAGCATACTAAGTATTGTCCAAAGGCAAATTAGCATAAAGTAAATAACTATTACTACAAACCAGGACCTCCGCCAACCAATGAGCTTGTTTAATGATTTTAACATATGAGAATTATAACTATATTTTATGAAAGCATATCCATCAAATGATGGTTTATATGTTTATATGGAATGATAGTTTAGTAAATTGTGGGAAATCTGGGGTTTATAATAGTCAGCTAAATATTAAAATCAAGTCAAAAAAGGGGCAATTTGGTGTGTGATGAGGTTGGAATGAATCTATGTAACTTATTTTAGAGTTTTTAGTTAAAGAATTTTGTGAATATAACGATAATGGGGGTAATCGTTTTTCCATTAACAATAGGGGTGTGTCAAAGGAAGTCCCTGTTTTGAGTATAGCGATAAAAACAGACCATATAAAGGTGGAAAAGGCAATAATGAATGATACAAAAATGAAAATGATACCGGGTGCAGTAATATTTTGGATGTGGATGAACTTCTATTTTGTGAATACAAATTATTTTAGCTAAAAATTTATCTGATACTGTGGCTTTTTCGACCTTTCTATATTTTATGTCTTATAACTTGAAGGGAGGAATATAAGGTGGAAGTTAATATTTACAAAAATCTTTCAAAGCAACATAGTCCTCGATTTGGTGAGATTGCAGTAGATATGGGATTTGTAACTGAAGAGCAACTAAAAGAAGCCATGGTCGAACAAGTTGAAGATAATCTTTCTAACCACCCCCACAGATTCATAGGATATATATTATTTGAAAATGGTTGGATAACCAATGAACAGTTTGATAGTGTTTTAAATATATTATTTAATGCGTCTGCCTAGTTCAGCGGATTATTTCTGAACATTCTTATTAACATCGTTCATGCGCTATTAAGATACCTACCCTTTCTCAATTCCCTGGCTTCTATGTAAGAACATAAATGCCCCATCCAATTTTCGGACAAATTAGTTTCTTCTATTCCTACTTATTTAATATTTTTAAAGCAAGGATTGATTTATATTATAACCAGCCCACCCCGTCCCCGCCAGAACGCTTGCCCGCCCGGCACCGCCGTTCGCGAGCCCGACAAGTTTTATGGCGGGGATGTGGCCTCGATCGAAGATCAGGCTTAATTGCAGATTAGGCATATTCACACTTTTAACGGTCACTCTCCGTATTATCCCACGATTCAATTGCCATGTTATAATCTTCTAGTAATCCTTTATGGCTCCGCTCATTATATGATAATTCATCCTCCTTCGTTTTTACTTGAGCCACTTTTTCTCCAGATTGCTCTGATTCTTCAATAGTTTCTTCTGGAACAGCGGCTACATGTTCACTCTCATCCGTTCCTTTTACATTTTTTACTTGAGCCACTTTTTCTCCAGATTGCTCTGATTCTTCAATAGTTTCTTCTGGAACAACGGCTACATGTTCACTCTCATCCATTCCTTTTACATTTACACTTACACTGTTAATCAAACGCTTTAATGATTCGTCTTTCCTTAAACTGCTAACCAAAATATGTAATGATCTTTCTCCTTTTTTTTCTATTTCAGTTAAAACTTTACTGATTTCCTGCTCTAAATTATTACTTCTTTCCCCTAAATATATTGCAAAATCATCAATCACTCTTTGGGCTTTGTTTTCAGAAAATTTCGTTAATTTATTCTCTGCCCATTTTGTGATAACATTTTCACTAAAATATACAAAGCCACCTATAGTGAATGTAAAAATCAGACCAAAAGCCAGGATAATCGTGGCGAAACGTTTTTCCATTGACTTACGATTTGAGCTGAGTATCTTTTCTGTTTTTGACTCATTCAAGCTGAGTACTTTTTCTAATGATTCTGACCTTAACTTATATTCATCCTTCAATGCTTTTAGCTGTTTCTTCAGAACTTTTATATCAACAGCTCTCTTATCTGCCTTACCTGCCTTAACGACCTTATCTTTATTACCTTTCTTTGATTTTACTACCATACCTATAACCCCTTTCTTTCATTTTTTAGATTCTTCCAATTGTTTTCCATAGGACGAACCCATATAATTAAATAGTCGGTTTGAAATAACTAGTTGATGTACCATGATATATGGCAAATCTTATACCTTTTTTTTCAAGGTCAGTTTTTTTAAAAAAAACTTAAGTGTAATACAGTCAGTGTTGCTAAATTTAATTTTTACTTTGTTCTAAGTCATTTATTATATACTTATTACGTGTATCTAAGGTTTAAATCTACAATACAGGTTAATTTTTTCACATCACTGTAATTTAGTACTTCGACTGTTGAAAATAAAGACATATGTATAAAAAATAAGCATCTTTACGATCAAACCTCACTGGATTGTATATCAAAATTGGTTGATTGCTTGGAAAGATTTAATAAAGGTGAGACAGGTTTCTTGGTGCTGCTTGCCCGACGTCTAGTTTGGCGCGCGCCGGTACCGGGCACGGGCGGGCGACGATTTAGTTTGGCGGGCCTGCCCGACGGTTAGGTGGCTGTGTCACAATAGCGAAAACACATAATATGTCATCCCGAACTTGTTTCGGGATGACAATTGTGACACAGCCTCTAGTTTGGCGGGTATCGAGAGTCTTTTTTTAACGGCTCCCTATTTACATACCATCCGGCATTAAAAATGTAAAAAGATATATGGCAATACCGAAGATCGACAACATTCCTAATAATATCAGAGTAAGCCTGAACCTGTCTTCATCACGACGATATCTCTTAGAATTGATCATAATTCCAACGGTGCTTATACAAAGTCCAAAAATCACTAAGTAGAAAAGGTAGCCAATTAATGTTTGGTCCCAAGTAGTACTCACTTCAGCCCCTGAAGCTCTGGTGATGATTTTTTCAGCTTCTGGTTTTGCCCTGTCAATGATAAACATAGCCGCAAACATCAAAAACCAGCTGATACCACCAAGCCATCCAAGTATCCTGATCCAAAAATCTGGCCCCCTGCGCCTATCAAGTTTCATTCTAGTCTTAGTTACTGTCATTTATATATCTCCCGATTGACATTAAAAATTCAACTCCTTTTGTTTCCAGTATTTGGTGCCTTGAAGTGTGGCCTGTAAAGCGGCTCCTGACTCTGTTAATTGATATGTGATAATATCAAGGTCTACTGATTTTGCCGCAGAAAAAGCATCACCTTGATCACCCGTTTTAATGGCCGCATCCGCCTGGCCGCCAAACTCCAGTATAAAAGATGAATATTTGCGAAATGCGTGCCATTATTATTTAATTCTCCCTTCCAAGTAGTAGTTTACCTAACATATAACGAAATATACCTGCTACACTCATATAACTCCATTTTCCATGCCCTTTTTGACTTTTCGAAATTCGTCCAGGAATTCATTTTAGTGTATCATCAAGTAGTGACAGGTTTTCTTTCGACTAATATATGTACAAAATTACATCACTGATTTATCATTTTTGTACATTATGGATTAGGAGTTATTTGTCCTTAGGATGAGGCCTTACACATGGTCAGGCATAAATTTCTTGTCTGTCCGACGGGTTGTTTGGCGGGTTCCTATTATTCTAATCTATAGTTAGGTGTTTATTGTAAAGCCGATACAGTATATTTACTTTTATCATCAGAAAGAAGTTTTTGGTCTTTACCTTTTTTTATTCTTTGTTTTGCCATTTTTGTATATTCTTGCTCAATATCATACCCAATATAGTGTCTTCCATCTTTTAATGCAGCAAGACAGGCGTTCCCGCTACCGCAAAATGGATCTAATATAACATCTCCTTTAAAGGTATATAATTGAATCAATCTATGTGGTAGTTCTTCTGGGAAAGGTGCAGGATGGCCAATGCTTTTTGCTGAAACGGCTGGAAATGTCCAGACACTCTTTGTCCATTCTAGAAATTCCTCTTTACTGATAGTAGCTTTTTTGCTTCCACGTTTTCTAGAAAAAGACTCCTTTGAAAAAATCAAAATGTATTCATGGATATCTCTTAAAACTGGATTTGCAGCAGATAGCCAGCTACCCCATGCTGTAGATGGACTGGCACTTGAAGCCTTGTTCCAGATAATTTCACCCCTCATGAGATAGCCAATATCAAGCATGTCTTCAATAACGTAACTGTGCAGAGGTATATAAGGTTTTCTTCCCAGGTTTGCAACATTTATACATGCCCTGCCTCCTGTTGCCAACTTTTTATAAGTTTCTTTAAAAACCGTTTTCAATAATGTCCTGTATTCATGTAGCGACAAATCATTATCATACTCTTTCTTTACATTATAAGGCGGTGAAGTAACCATTAAGTGAATGCTATAATCAGGTATTTCATTCATTATTTCACTTGATTTGCAATAAATTTTATCAAGTTTTTCAGAAGGGATTGTATTTTCCACGAACTTTACTTTACTTATTGGCTTTTCATCAGCATACAATTTGCTATTATAAAATTCTGATGAATCGTGACTAATCCTTCCAGGAGTTCCAAAAGAACTGGTTTTGGTTCTTCTACGTTTATATTGTTTTATATCTGACACTTTTTATTCACTCCTTGAATTATAGAATAAAGTATCTTGCTTTAAAAGATAATAGATATCATTTAGATTACTTCATGATACAATTTATCTAAACGATCTTTACAATATAATTTTGCTTCAGGAATTCCATTAAATTGACCATGAGAATACCTACATTCTACATGCATCTCTATTGTGTTATTCTTGCCATTCCCATTCAAACGTATAACTACTTCGAAAGTAAACAATACATTTAATTGTGATTTTGGAACACTATAATCTATTGTTAAAGAAATTATATCACATTTATCTTTAGATGGAACTTTAAAAAGATTAGGGATTCCATTTAAGCATTTCCCGAAATAATATTCATCTTCATAGATTTGCAATATTTCTAATATTTTGTCAATATGAGGGTTATAGTTAGATTCTAAAAAATTTTTCAAACTATATACTGACCCCCATGAAATAGTAGACAGTAGATTAACGGAGATGTTATGCTGTA
>JBHHYH010000082.1:0-11006 GCA_046757465.1 Candidatus Scalinduaceae bacterium
AACTTTTTGACCAACAATATACGAAAAACCTAAAGTTCCTTTGAACGAAGGTATTTCAATATCCTCAACATAATCCAACGAAGTTAGGCTTACCCTAATCCAGTCAAATTGATTTAAAACTGGTTCTGGTATATCCTTTAGCTTTATACCATTAGTTATCATCCCTATCTTTAATCCAAGTCTTTTAATTACCCAAACTAACGGTATAAATTTTTCATATAAAGTAGGTTCACCAGAACCAGTTAATTCTACAGTTTTTACGCCTATATTCTCAAACTTACTTAAGGCATTAACTAACTCCCCATAATTCCATTCAATACTTTTATCTCTTTTGCTGACACTACAGAACACACAATTTAGATTACATTTATTGGTTAAACTAATCTGTAGTGAATTTGGATGTCCTATGCCATTTCTAAGAGATTTTATCATCTCAAAATTCCTTGCATATTTACTGCCTGTTGATGTATATGTATTTTCTTTATTCATTTTCATGAAACTTTGGCATGGCTTCCCAATATTTCTCTCCAGAAGCACACCCGACTTTATTCTCTAATTTATAACTTTCTCTGTTCTTTTCATCTACTTTCCACAAAGCATTACACACATCCACAACCATCTTTTTTCTTTCTTCTGTTTTAAGAAACCCAAAATGTCTTATTACTGGATTTGTTAAATCCTGATATATTTTATCCACGCCACGCAATTGCTCATGGACTTTTCTCACCCAATGCACTTTGTAATGTGGAAATGCTTTTACAAATCTAAACTGCCAATCGGCATATTTAGATATATCTGGATTTTCACATATTGACATATCCCAAGACCTGTAATTTTGTCTTGGCAATGCAATACAATCATAATCCATTTTCTCATCTGCAAGTTTCTTTAGCTTAAAAACATCTTGCTTCAGCATTCTCTCATCACCATCAAAGATAAATGCCCAATCAGTCTTAACAAGATTAATATGGAGAGTTCTCATCTCTCCATATCCCATTACTCCGTTTTCATATCCCTTATCAGACCAATAAGGACTTGGAATGTATGCCTGAAAGACTTTTGCACCCAACTTTTTACACAATTCTTGCGTACCATCAGTTGAGCCTGTATCTAATACATTGATTTCGTCAACTATATCAGAAAAGGTATTAAATACAGCCCTTACATTTGGATATTCATCTTTAAACTCGCAACACAATGTTATTGTTGACATATTAACCTCCTTAGTTGTTTTTCAACATCTTCAAAACAATCTGGTATTATCTCCTTTATTGCTCTTCTTACAAGAATTGGATTATGTCTTGGCCCGCATGGATTTTTACATCTAAAATTTCCAGCACAAGGGCCAAGCAATGGGCATACCTTTTCATATTTAGGCTCTATTTTTCTCATTTTTCCTTTTGTTAATGGTGCAGTAGCCCTTGAAGCTCCGCACCCAAAAGTAATTACCATAGGTATATTAAAATAACCTGCTATATGAGCAGGGAAACTATCAATACCTACAAATCCAGATGCATTACTTATTATATAAGCAGATTCCCTATAAGATAATCCTCTCTTGTCAATAAATATAAAACTACCGTCGCCAATAACAAAATCAGTTTTGCTGCCTATCTGAACTATAGGAAGTTTGCAGTTATTTAATGCAATATGAAAATTATAATAATTGCGATATGGATGAGATGTTGTATGAACAACAACATATTTATCAGGTAGTTCTATGTTAATATCGCTAATATCAATATAAGGATTATTATACTCTACATTACACAATGAAGCATATAATTTCGCTAACGGAAAATTATTACTATTCCAATTACCCCTAAATATAAACATATCATGCGGCATATAAAGACATTTATATTCATGAACTTTTGATGGTTCATAATCAATTATTCTGTCTATATACTTATTGCCTTTAAGTATGTCATGATATGTTTTTTGTGTCATATAATCTATTGGTAAATTATGCTGTTCTTTAATACCTTTTAATACTGATGTGCTCATAAATACATCTCCAGCAGAAGCATACTGAAGAAAAAGAACACGGTCTTTTTTTGTTGTAAGATGTTTGCTGCAATCTTTTATTACAGGTTTCCAATATTTATCAAAAACAACATTAGAATCAAAATTTTCGATAGCTTTTATAGACTGACTATCTGTTTTTATTTTAAACTTAGGCTTATCTTTATTATCGTAAACATCAATAATCCTGTTTACAAGATCATCTTCATTTATTGGATATACTGCATTGGTTGTTATTCTTATCCGTATATCTGTATAAGACATTACAGTATCAATACCGCATACTTCTGCAGTCTTTGAGAATCCTGTATGATCAGGCATCAACACAGGAACACCAGCAAACATTGCCTCTATTGGTGTTACCCCAAATCCCTCAGAAACTGAAGTTGTTACGAACAGGTCTGAAGAATTATATATGCGATTTAAAAGACTTTTAGGATAACCATATTGAGCTGTAAAATTAACAGGAAAAAATACATCTTTCGGTATGTTTAATCCTAAAGCATAGCATAAACCTATAAGGTCTATGCCTTCACTGCCATAGTAAACATCTTTCGGCATCATGTGAAGATATAACCTTGCATTAATCTCTTTTTTTACTCTGGCAAAAGCATTTACTAATGCAGGTACATCTTTTCTCTCTGAATTTCTATTAACGCATGTTATTAGAAATTCGTCTGGCTTTATTCCTACCGCCATTCTATCGGTTTCTCTCTGCTCTTCAGAGTATTTAAAAAATATACTTGAATCAACTGAATCAGGTATATATATCAGCTTTTTTATTCTTTTCTTTATTTCATCATAACCGCCTTTATTTTTAAATTTACTTCCCCATTTGCTATGCGTTATAGGATAATCAATAATACTTAATATGTTTTCTTCTTCTTTTGATATTGGATATTCCGTAGAGAAATACCCAATTGTCTTAAACTTCTTTTTCAATTGAACATTCCTGAGCCATTCAAATAACCAGCCCTTGAAGTTCCATAAATCCCCCATAAGAAACAATATGTCTGGATTTAATTTTTGAAAGGTTTTTGTAAATAAAATAACACCACATTTATCTTGTTTAAGTTCTTCTATATTTGCACGATAGACCTTAAAAGGAAGCCTGTCTTTTGCTGAAAAAGGGTTTTCAGGGTTCTCATCATACTTATTTATTCCAATGCAAGCAATATTAATACCCATTTTATGTATTCGCGTAAGAATATTTTTTGCCTGAACGCTATATCCTGTTGCACCATCAGGATCATCACCATAATACAGTAAATTCATACATGTTTCCTTTCTATAAATTTTTCCAAATCTTCTATTTTAAATCTATAATGTCCAGAATCAGATGTTTTAAAGAAGGGTATTTTTTCTTCTTTAACTAAATTCATTAAGGTAGGCACACTTATATTTAAATATAATGCAGCCTCATGAGTTTTAAAGACTTTTCCATTCATTTTATTGATTATATCACTTTTTTATTATTTTGCAAATGTTTTGGTAGTTTTTTAAAAAGATTGTGGTTTTACTTGTCCAACTTGTAAAGACCTTGAGGTAATTTTTGATATCATATTAGAATAGATAGGCAATTCTTGTATATATCTTGGATCATCATCATCCTGAAGTGCTTTTATATAAAATCCTTCAGTAAATAGACTTCTCCACTTTCTAAGCATTTTTGTATAAGCAGTTGAGTCTGTATCAACTTGTTGAATGTTTACCCAATAATTTACTTTGAGACCATAAATCTTATCAGGTACATCAAAAAGTCTTATCTGGTCTTTATAGATGGATATCTTTGAAGGTCTATCCTTGTTTGTTCTTGAAAGGTATAAATTGGAAGATTTTTCGTCCTGATTCCATAGGTCTACATAATCAGACAACACAACATATTCTGTTGTAGAATCAGGGTTTGTTGTCCAGTTGCTGTCAACTGTAGCAACCTTAGTTGAAGAATTATATTGAATTATAGTTCTTAACTGACCTGAACCAGTATTCGCAATTAGAAGAATTTCCCTTCCTGTTCTGCCTGCTTCATCTGAACTATCATCAGCAGATAATGTTATGGTATTATTTCCACCTGTCTGAGCAGTATCTCTAACATCACCATCAAGTAAAACCATGCTATGGAGAGATTCAAAATCAGATATATTTGACGCAATACTATAGTTTTGGATGCCGCTTGTTGTAAGAAGTATTGTATCATTTTCAAGAAGTTCATGAGTAGGAGATTCCATCCATATTTCATTTTTTATTTCTTCAGTCCATTCATCTAAAGCTCTTGCCTGCTCTCCTGATGTTGCAGTTCTGCCAAGAGCCTTCTTCATACCTTCCTGAATAAGACTTAATATTGAAGGGTTTGAAGGTATAGGCATTTATTTCCCTTCTAAAACAATAACATAAGGTTTTTCATAGCTATTCTGTAATGCTTCAACTACTTTATTCGGAACTTCTGTAACTTCTCCTCTTTTTAGGTTAAATCTTTCTTCTCCTTTTTTTGTAGTTATAGATAACGAAACATCACAATTTCTATCAGGTCTCTCTATTATTTTAATTTTTGGCATATCTCTCCTTAAACCGAATCTCCTTAAATCAAATCTCCTTAAAATTCAATTAGATTAAATCTTGATTCTTTTTTCTTAACACGTCCAGATACATAAAAACCAGATTCGTCAAGCTGTGTTTTCCTTAAATCAGAATTCTCAGTTATATATTTACTACTTCTTTTCAGAATTTCCGCTATTTCTTTTGGTATTTTACATGTCATGTCTCTATATATTCTATAATTTCTACCATTAAGGTTTATATCTATGGGCATATTTCCACGAGGAGAGTTATCACTTGGTATTCTTACAGTAACTAATTCTTTAGTCTCAACAAGTTTTTGTTCTTCTATATCTCCACCCTGATTTTCAAGTATTTTGTCTACTTTAGGGTCTACTTTCTTTTTAATCTGACTTGCCTTTGCTTTTCTAACAACATAACCTTTTGCCATATTATTCTCCATAGAAAAAAGTGGTGCGGGAGGAATGTACCCCCGCACACGTGGTGCGGGGGGAATGTGCCCCCGCACACCATGATTTATCTGATGTTGTTCCCAGCAAGAATCAACCAAAAAATCTCATTACTTCCAGAGGGGTTCATTTGAGAATCAGGACCAATATTAAATCCAATATTTGTCCCGTCATCAATATGACTTATTCCGCTTGAAGTAATATATGCTGGATTTGAATTTCCAGACCTTCTTATAGCACGACCAGCAGGCATTGAAGACATCCACTCCATCTCACAGACATTTGCACTATTAAAAAGTTTTACAAATGCAGGCTTAACACCTACATTTACTTTAATGTCTGCACCTGTGGAAAGGACTGCGCCTGAAGTTCTAATATATTGACTTATCATAGTACACTCCTTTCTTAGGTTGATGAAGCACTTTCAATTCTGTGCATAAAGTTATCGTTTAGGATTACCTGTGTTGTTTTTGCTTTCCATGCAATACTTCCTGCCATTTCCATTGGATCATCCCACCCTAAAGGCTTTAGTATCGACTTCATTGCATTTCCACTCAAAGGTATTATCCCGTAAGCATTTCTTGCAAACACTAAACTAATGTATACATCTGCGACTCCGCCTGTGTTCTTTACAGAAGATGAACTTCCTCCTCCTCCTGATACAATTTTTGCCTGAGTAGTTTCCAAAAACCTCATTTGGATGCTTGGAATAGCACCTATTTCAGACTCATGAATAGTTTGTTCGCTTCCATACTCTTCAATTCCTTTGAATCCTGTAAGCTGCTTTACATCATGTGCAACATCAGGATGAATTACACATACATAGGAACGAGGAATTGGAACAGTTGCTATTTTGACACCTGCCCTTACAATCTCCCTTATGTATTTGGCTTTGTTGTTTCTTAGTGTCCTTAAGACCTTTCTCAAGGTTGCCAAATCCATTGTAGATGTAACAGCATTCCTCGAACTTCCGTTTGTATATGATACTGCTGTCCCGGCACCAAGTGTATCCCTACGAATGATGTCAATACTCTCTGCAGATTGTTCACTCAATATCTCATTCAAATCTGCAATTTCAGGATCAGGCTGAGTAAGAATCAAATCATCAGTATACTCAAGCCATGCACCATAAGTTTTAATAGTTGCAGTAATATCAGTTTTAGTAGGGTCCATGCTTGACGGGGGTATACCCTCTGACAATGGTGTTATGGAAGTTGAAAGACTTTCATATCTTCTAAACTTAGAAATCTTACTGTTGCCTGTAGGCAGCGGTCTTATTTGACCGAACATATCAAAAACAAGCTCAGGAAGCGCACGTTCGAGCAATTGGCGATTATAAAATTCGCTAACTGCTGACGGTATATTTGCTGTAGTTGTTAAAGCCATTTTTTTTCACCACCTTTTTATATTCTGTTTCCCATTTTAATTTTATTAAGCTCGGCAAAGAAATCTTTTTTGTCCATGTCCATGTACGATGTGTTTTCTTGTTTATTATCATCGCTTCCATGTACAGTTTCAGTTGCCGTCTTAATATTCTCTACCATTTTCTTTCTTGCTTTAGATGACAGATTATCTTTGTTGGTTTTAAATTTTGCCAACTCAATAACTGCTTTCAGGTTTTCAGCATAAGACTGCTGACCCAAAATCTTTGAGACTTCCCTCCCTAAAGGAGTATTTTGATCAAAAGCCTCTGGGTTTTGACTCTGCACATTCTGTAAAGCAAACTGCTCGTTTGTTTTGTTTAAAATTCTCATTTCCATGCGCCTTTCTTTCTCCTCCAGTGCTTTTGCAACATGATTAGGATACTCAATAGGGTTAGCAATGATCTTATTTAAATCACTATCAGAAGCAGTTTCCCATGATGCTTGCTGTTCAGTTTTATTTGTTCCTGCTTTGACTGCAGCTATTTCTGCTCTTAATTGATGTAATTGATCAATAGCATCATCAAACCTTTCTCTTGGAACAAATTGTTCTCTGCCATCTTCTGTATCAGTCGGCGACCCTGATACCTCTTCTTTACCGCCCGTGCCTGCATCAACAGACAATTCTGTATCAGTCGGCGACCCTGATATCTCTTCTTTACCGCCCGATTCTGTATCACTCATTATTGTTCTCCTTAAGGTTTATATATGCACCACTTAGGACTTTAATATAAATATAACATAAAAATCAATAAAATCAATAATTATTGCTGCTGCTGCTGCTGCTGTTGATTTGCTTTTAGTTCCTGAAGATATCTGTCCTTGTTTGGAAAATCAGATACCTCAAGCAATAACTCAAGTAATTGGGCTGATGGCGGTAAGCCTATTTTTAAAAGCTCAACAACTTGATTAAACTGTCTATCTCTCTCACTTCCTATTAACGGAGTGATATCAATAATCACATCGAATTTTGCAGACATAGACTTTTCTATAAACGAAATTACATCCTGATCAATATTTTGTTTCTCATCTGCGCCAAGAATATCAAAAATCTTCTCTGGTGTATAATATTGTTTTATAAGTGATATTGATATTTCTCCTATAAGTTTTTGACTTCTAACTAAATTATCGAACAAAGGAGATAATATTGTTGCACCTGAATTTTGAAGTATACCAAGCGCTTTTCCCGACTGGTCTGGTGCTCTTGCAATGCCAAGCAATTCTTGTATAGCACCGCTTGTTTTTCTTATCTCATCTTCTGATATCTGCATCAACTGAACAAAAGAACCAGGTATATTCTGACCTTGTATTTCTCTTGGTTCTCCAACTCTTGGATTATATTCAAACCAGAATCCAGGCTTACCTGCCTCTGTTGCCCATTTAGCAAGTTGACTTGGGGACACACTGTCTTTAGGGATTTTCCATCCGCTTTTTGACATAGTATTTATGATATGCAGCATTTGAGACCATCTTTTGTTCTTTTCTCTTTGAGGGTCTTTTAGCGATTCAACTACCCCCATGTTTTTTTCGTCAAAGTTATATCCTACAAAAGGGATAATAGGATACTTGTTATGTTTATAAGGTGATTTTCTATCTCTAAGTATCTTCCAGTAGGTTACATCTGCGACCCTTGTCTCCCAAATAATTCTTTCAACTATATCAAAATCAGGAATTTCTGCATTTCTCTCAAGAGCAAGAGATCTTATACTTGAAATTGCATCAGAAGCCTCATCTCTTGAAGAGAATTTCTGAACTTCCCCTGACTGTGTTATAACAAGAAATACCTTTTTGGGTACTTTGTACCAAATTTCAAGCAGCCTGACTTGTCCTTTTCTTGTGTCTTTCCAACTGCTTTCAAGTGTTTTTTCGCCAATTAAATCAGAAGATATGCCAAGCCATTCACCAGGCCTGACATCTTTCATTGCATCAGTAAATCTTAATCTTAACTCATCTTCAGATACCCACTTACTATAAATTACATATTTTGCGTCCTGCATATTGTATCTACTGTATGACGGATCAACAAATACCGATAACGGATTAATCCGTTTAATGCTTATTTCTCCAGTTGGGTCTTCAATATTAGAAAAGTCTATACCTGTATAAATATATCCTCTTCCGCAAATCACCATATCTTGAAATGAATTAGATACTTCGTAGACCAATTCTGATTTATCCTGCATATATTTAAATGCTGAATTGGCTATCATGGCAGTTTTATCATCATCTAAGCCTCTCGGCTTAAAGGTTATACCAAGCCGTGATGTACGCTCCTGTCCTGAAATAAGATTTACTACAGGCAGGATAGCATTCATTACTAAAGCAGGTCTATTTTGTCTTTTCAGCTCATTTTTATCGCTTTCCTCCCACTGACTATAACCTTCAACAAACCCATAGCTTTCTTTTGCTTGATTACGCCATGTTTGACTTGTTTTCTTTGCCTGCTCAAAAAAGGAAATAAACTTTTCTTTTTTATTTTTCGGAAAATCAACCATATTTAATTATTAATACTTATTATGAATAATGTCAAGTACAATCAAACTGCCATCCAATTAGTATGTGTATAATTTATAGGATCATCAAAGCAGGACTGTCGTCTTTTAGGCTTAGGTTTTTCTTTATATATAATGTTCATTGGTGTTCTTAAATGTCCTTGAATTGCAAGTCCTAACGACATAACCCTATCATCTTTGCATCCATGCTGTGCTTCAGCTTTCCCCTTTGTATTTATAATAAAAGTAGTCATTTCATCAATTATATCAGAATCATAAACAATAATACTATCTTCTCTAACAGCTTGCGATATACCATCAACAAGCTGTGGTCTGGTCAATATGTTTGTGTACCATCCCATGCGTCTTGATTCTTCAACCCCTTCAAGTTTAGCCTTAGATTTCTCACTATATATATTGCTGTAAAGTTTCTCCATACTCTTTATTGTTGTAAGACCATGATTATTTGATTCACATATAATTAAAGCATTATTATACCATTTGGCAAGAGTAACTAATTCTTTTCCAAAGATATCAGGATCAATTTTGCCAGTATAAGAAGCATCAACTGACATAGTATTTCTACATAATACACAGCATGCTGAATTATCTCCATTCTCAAGACCTTCTGCGGGATCAGCAGAAACTATGTAATTATAACCTGAGTTCGGCAAATTCCAAACCTTTAAATCAACACCTGATAGACGCTCTACCTTAATAGGCGGTTTAGATTTTTCTCTCATTGCAATAAGTTTGTCAACATTAAAAGCACAACGCCCCAAACCAACTGCATAATTACCCCCCAGTCTTACATCTCTTTCCCATTCTTCAAGCTCTTTTTCATATTCCAGCAAATAGGATTTAGACAGTGCTTTATTTTCATAAGTAGAACCTGTCCATACCCTTAATTGACCTGTTTTTTGTCTTTCTTCGTTTTTAAGTATATTGTGATAAGTCCATGTAAGCCCTTTTATAGGGTTAGGTGTCATTGAACCCCTAACTTCAAGCTCTTTGCCTGCAATAATTCTTAACTTACCCTCATTGTAAATATCTTTCGGCGGCTCTTCATCATAATGAATTCCATCTAACCCAACACTTTGAAACTTACTCATGCCTGATTCACAACTTTTGAAAATTACTTCGCTATTATTAAATAGCTTTGCTATTAAGTCTGCTTTCCTAAAATCCCATACTGATTCATCTCCATTTAATTTTGTATTAATATCAGGCATTAGCCGCTTAAAAGTACGGATGATTTCGTCTCTAAGCATGCTGTAATCCAAACCAACTATCCACCACCTCTGCGGTATTTTATACATGCGGTTTGTAATTGGATTATACCCTAATAACTTACAGATTACCCTAAAAATGCCTACTTCTGTTTTCCCAAATCTACGCCCTGTGATTAACCACCCTTCTCTGCCGTCAAAAGATAAAAACTCCATCTGCTTACTATGAAAATAAGGCTTTATTGTTGTCTGAGATATAGGAACATCATCACCACACCCTAAACAACATGCATTTATACAATCTTTCTTGTGAAATCTCCAAGCGTATTTTTGAAGATGTATTATGGATTTACTGATAGGCTCAAGCATCTCATCAGGATATGATGATAACTTCTCTACAAATGTATCACCATCCCAACAATGTTTAAGATACTTGTTTTTCTTTCGATTGTTTATATAGTACCCTCTTAGCTGATTCCTTCTCTCTATTTCCTTTGCGTCCATTGTCCTTTACCGAGTTACTTATCTTATCAATTACCTTTTTACTGCCAAGAGGATTTGTACCGCATAAACTGTTGTGTATCTGTATTAAATAGTAATTCTTGTTCTCTATATCTTTCTTTACTTCCTGCACACCCTTACTTATATCAAAGATAAGCCTGCTCGCACCTAACTTGTCTTTATACTCAGGACTCTTATCCCTTACATTGACAGCAGTCTCTACACTCCTGATCAATTCCTCCCTCGCTAACTTCACAGCACGATTCATCTCAGTAGCACTGTCTTCTGCTTTCTTTACACTCCTTATTTTATCTATAAGTTTCATATATGCAC
>JBHHYH010000083.1:0-10956 GCA_046757465.1 Candidatus Scalinduaceae bacterium
TTATTATACCAAAAGAGTTACCTAATTACTGAGCATATACAGCTGTCCCTATTTTTGTCCATCGCCATCAGGGCTCATCTCCATTAAGTGCCAAAAGCGATTGAATTCGGTTAACTCCTTGTCACTTGAATAAATTCTGACGTCGCCAATATCCAGCTGTTTATCGTAGACAAAGAAATCTCGGTGAATTGGCGGCATACTCACTAGCGCGAACCCCTGCTGCCTTATTGCCGCGTGGATTGCTCTGATGTGATCTCTTTCGGAGAGACCGGTAGTTGACATTGGCCCCACATATGTCCACTGATTGGGGAATATGGTTAAGTCACCGTCTTCGACGAGAACGGGTTGCTTAATCGCTTTTCGTGCTTTATCACGAGTGAAGACGCGAAAACGTCTTCCCTTTGTTTCAACATCAAAAGCGTGCAATTTCATGGCTCTACCTCCCCCTACGTTACACAACATGTAGATAACCGGTTTCTGTATAACACCACTATTGTAATGATATTCAGAAAAACCAAACTGCTTTATGGAGAAGCAGAATGGATTCAATTATTTGTCAATAGATTTTTGACCCTTGTGTTTCCTCTGGCTTTTGGGCAGGTTGTGTTAAAACGTTGTTAAGCAAATCTACAGCTTTGGATTCGGCTAGTTTTACTTTAGTATATTCAATGGGACGTCTCACAGTGTCCAGTGCCACTCCGGCTCTAAGCGCCTGCATAACACCTACCACTTCTAAGTAATTTTCTACTATAAATAGTTTTCCCGGCTGAAATGGAAGTTTACTTAAATCATTCTTCATCTGATTCTTGTTTTCTTTCACAGCTATTACCGGAATGCCTTGCTCCATAGCAGCCAATGTTGGCAAGCCAACACAGCCATCAGGAACGACTAAGCAAGAAATATCAGATACGTTCAATAGATCAGGATGAAAAACTAATTCTGGATCATTAACAATTTTTGGACTCTTATGCAAACCCTTAAGTATACAATGCAGATAAGTCATTGAAATAGCCTCGGCAGATTTCCGAGGGTCAACCACCCCAACGCTCAGATCCAAAACAGCCTTTGAATTCATCATTGGAGAATGAGCAGATGGAATATCGTAAATACTTGAAACAGCATGTGTCAATATTGCTTCTACTCCGCCCCATGGATTTACTTCCATATTCTTCTCTTTATCAAAATAATCCTTGTGGAAATGTTCTGGAACCTGGATGACAGAAGATAAGGCAAGTGCATCAAAGTTATCTCTGTTTTCTTCTATTACTTTGCATAATCTCTCAAAGAACTCAATACTACCAGCAGCTCTTCCCGCTTTTGACCACAAGGCTCTCATTAGAATCTGTTCTGGCATTTTAATAACACCAGCACAATCAAGCCCAAAAGCAGCACGTGCAGCAGAAACAGCATTAATAGCAGCATCATCAAAAAGAATATCTTGATAATGCTTGTCTATTACAAGTAACACTCTATTAGACCTTACCGGTTGCAAAGCAACCGTTCCCATTAATAAACGCGAAATCACACTTCCTTCAACATATAATCCATTCTCCGGCAGTTCATTAATGTCCGAAGCATTAACAACATTTGGGTGTGTAATAAGATTATCACAAGCAGATGCAATTAGCCTCGATACCGGGCCTGCATCACCGGAATGACCTCCGATTGCACAGCCTATCCCTGTTGGAACTAATAATACTGTATTAAATTGATCTACATCCTCAAACTTTCGTTTATTGAAGTCAAAAATTGATCCTTTTGTATTTTTGTCATCTGATAAAACTCCTAACTCACAAGAATAACCGTCATTGTCTGTTTGCGTGATAACGAACCGAATAGGAATTTCATTTGATGACAAACTCCCTAAAACCTTTCTGCGGAAATAATCTAATAAACCCTTTTGGTTTTCATCAATTTGTATTCTTATCTCTTTTTCAGATAGAAGCATGTTTATTTCCTTTCAATAACATGATTGTTTACTATTTTACCCTTAAACCACTCTTCGGTAAATTGCTTAACAATTTCAGAATCAAAATCTTTGCAGGAAAAGATATTAAGATAAACACTTTTCAGCAAATCTAATGTATGGATTGTAATATTGCTCGTTTTAATAAATTGGATCGCGGTTGTGCCCTTTAGATGAGGCTCTGTTTCTTTTTCTTCTTCTGGGGTATGTAAATCATCCCACCAATGTAGGTCTGTTCTTTCCATGTCAATCAAGGAACATAATTTTTTAAAATAATTCCGTATATGTTTTCGAGTAAAAGTTGCGGGATCACAGTTATGTAAATCAAGAACTAATTCAAATCCATAGGGTTTATCTAGTTTATTCATAATATGTTATGGTAAAATATATGCTTAGAAAATGTGTTCAAAACATGCTTAATCAATTTTCTCCGACTGTCACGCTACGTACACGATCAAAAATCTTCTCAAATGAAAACCCAGAGACCACACCCCATATAATCGACAGAAAAACATCAGACGTTTCTCCACTTTCTAACTCAGGAACTATGAGGCCGGACTGAAAAAGCCCACCTCTGAACATCGAATATGCTAGTACTCCAGCAACTAAACCAAGTGCGGCACCAAGTATAGCATTCCTCAATTCCTTCTTACCTTCCGTGTTACCGACCTCAACAAGGTTAGTGTTTCGTAGATTTTGCAACGCGGACGTAATGGCCCCACAGATTCCAAGTAAGCCCCAGTTAAGAATACCAAGATAACTTTTACCACCAGGGTGTAAAATAGGTAGCAAACCCATTGCAAGTAAAATAGGAATTGAGACCACACCGAGCACAGTCAAAGCACGGACTAATTCAGACCCTGTAGTCCAGCTATTGTTATAATAGGCTACGTGTTCGAGCAACGTTCTTAGCTCCGCCCTAAGTTGTTCAGAAGCTTCATCTCTCGCAACCTCACGATTAATCTTGGAATCATTATCATCTGATTTAGCCTTATCAATTTTTTTGATTTTCTCTATTGCCTCGTCAATCCGTTCCTTTATATTGTAATATTTATCTCTATCATAGCGGTATGCATTACCTTCTGCATACTCTTCAAGTTCCGCCAAACTTAACTGAGTGTTCGCAATTAGGTCATCAACTTTATAAAAATCTACTAACATCTGATTCAATGACAAAACTTGGTATTCTGTCCAACTGCGATTTCCAAGTTCTTCCAATCGATTAACTTCCTTCTTTATGTCTTCTACTTTCTTTTCGTAATTGTCTGGTTTCTTGGATTTGTTTATTATTATGCGATGTTCTACAGTTTGAGCATCAACAATCATAGCTTCCACAAGGCTATGATCCACAAGGCGAGCCTTATGAACAGTAATTTTATTACGGATAATACGGTCAACAAGTAGAATAGTAAGCAGAATGGCAAGGGTTATGTAAGTGCAACACACGCAAGAAGTATCTGCTTGTTTGCAGAATTGGACAATGAGGCAGATTAAAGCAATAAAAGCCAACACGTATGCAAATATTTGGACTCCCCGTTGTAAATGTGAAAGCCTTGGTGGGAATGGATCTTGATGGCCCTTAGAGTTGTCATTTTTAGCGTCCTTAGAATTTGTTGATTGGTTACTTTGTTTTGAATGTTCACTCATTATTCACCAAGAATTGTACAAAATTATTATGTAAATGCAGTCGAAAATAACAAAACCATCCTTAGTTCCTATTGTTGACTATATCACATCGTTTTTCCTCTTACACTTACCAAAAGTCTTTGCCTCAAAATATCATCCCGATTATCATTCTGATGCGAGTAAGATAGTATTTTCAAAGGGTTAAATCAATGATAAAACCTTTTAAGAATTAATAAACAGTCGCTATTCCTACTTTCTAACCATAAAGACCTCGATTGCTTTTAACCACCATACTTTTTTATTATCCCCTCAATATCACTTGGATGGAAGGATACACCAGAATGCCATTCACCAAATCCACCGTGTGTATTTACTGCTTTTGTCCATTCTTTTAAGTACGCTCTTTTTGTTCTGTTTTTTTCATCATCCTGTCCTTTAATTTCTAATACTAAATATTTTCCATTACTCATTTTGATAATAAAATCAGGGTCATATTTTCGTATTATACCTTGGTAATTGTAATGTATGGCAAAACCGAGATGATCATTTTTAACAAAAGACTTTACTAATCGGTTTTTATCAAAGACATAAGCCTCCGATGCTTCCCAAGTACTGTCAACAACAACATGATTGATATGTGATTTTTGTGTCCATTCACAAGGTTTGCCTGTATACCAGGTTCTCATATGTCCTGTAGAACGGATCGGACACTCACTGTCAAAGACAGGTTTAACCTCTTCAGTGTTTTCAGCTCTTATCAAATTCCAAATATGCTGGACAATCTTATTCATGTTCAGCATTATAAGTATCCTTTTCTTCCAATCTTCAATACCGAAGAGATCACCTTTAATAATAATCTTATTCGATTGAATAAAATTATTGATTATTTCTATTATTTGAGTTAGGAAATATCCCTTTAATCCTTTCCAATCCGGTCGTTTTTCATTGTTATATATTTGAGATGCTATTTTAAATACAATTGTTTGCAAACGGTTTTCTTCTGCAATTTTCTTAAGATCGATTTCTGTTAATGCTGCCGGATTAGGTTTGCCAGCTATAATAGCAGCAAGTTCGGTATGAGTAATGCTTTCGTACGGGTCAAGTTCAATGGATGTTACGTTTTCATAATCAAGCATTAACTTTGCT
This sequence comes from Candidatus Scalinduaceae bacterium, assembly GCA_046757465.1. Classification (GTDB taxonomy): domain Bacteria; phylum Planctomycetota; class Brocadiia; order Brocadiales; family Scalinduaceae; genus Scalindua_A. The sequence continues at coordinate 4,739 of JBHHYH010000083.1, forward strand.
TTGTATATATGCTCAATTCTTATAACATTGGGCCATTTTATTTCATGTTGGACTTTCTCTTTTACTGGTTCAATTATTGTCTTGGGTTGGGGTGGTGGCGGTGGTGAGCCTTCACCACCTTCGTGTGGTAAAAATGTAAATGGAACACCAAATATATTGACATATTCAGGCTCAAAAAGTCCATCTTTGCCTATATCATATGAAGTTCTTCTTAACCCTCTACCAACTACCTGCTCACAAAGAAGCTGGCTTGAAAAAGCCCTGAGTCCCATAATGTGGGTAACATTTTTTGCATCCCAACCTTCCGAAAGCATACCTACAGAAATTACATTTTGTATTTGCTCGCCAGGCTTACCGATTTTTCCAACAGTATCAACCTTCAACCTAAGGAGTTCGGCTTTCTCTTTTTGAGTAAGCTTTTCTTCATCGTTATTCAAATGAATATTTAAACCCTCTTCTTCAGATTCAGCTTTATCTAATATCTTACTATCAATTTGCAAAGTAGTATCTGGATTACAAATTTCTTTGACATGTATTAAATTATGATCAAAAGCATATTTAATTCTGGCAGATGTTTCAATCCTGTTAGCAACAGTAATCATCACTGGAGGTATTTTATGACCTGCATCTACCCAAGCTTCCTTTGTAACAAGCCAATCTTTTCCCAGAAGAGTATAAGCATTTACTATTAAATCAGGTAAAGGTTCAGGCGCCTCTGCTTTTCTACTTATATTATCTTTTACTTCCTCATCCATGTAAATGTGATATAGTCTTGATTTTAGTTCTTTCGTGCGGCGACTGTCATCTCTAATGACTACACGTGGAGTTTTTACCAGACCAGACTCTATAGCATCATTTAATCCAAAGTCGCTCACAATCCATCCAAACAAGGTCTCTTCATCGCTTTTCTTGCCCGATGGTGCAAATGGAGTTGCAGATAAATCAAAACACTTTAAGATACCACGGGTTTTATGAAGACGGTCTAAACCGCCAACCCAAACAGTTGCTTCCTCTGCACTATCTTTTAAGTCACGTTGACGTTTATATTTACCTACTGCTCCAATATTCACTCTCCATGCATGATGCGCTTCATCATTAATAACAATTATATTCTTTGATTTGGCCATATCTCCAAGCACTTCTCTGGTATACGCCTCATCGCTCTTTGCACCTCTCTTATCAACAGATTTCTTTTGGGCAATCTTTTCTTCACTCTCCCATGACAGAGTATGCCAGTTGTGAATAAGCACCTTACCTTGCCTTAATTTACCCATAAGGCCGGGAGGAACAATATTGAATTCTTCAAAATAATTATCCTGCACGTTCGGGTTAAGAACAGCCAATCTGCTTTTAACTGTTAACCCTGGAGCAATAACAAGTATGTTTTTAGAAAAGTGTGTGTCTTTAGAATTGTTAACTTTATTAAGAACCTGCCATGCAATAATCATGGACATGATTATTGTTTTGCCTGAACCGGTTGCCATCTTACTGCACCAACGTGGAAATTGGCCTCCATCCGAGGGTATTTCTATTCCAACTTTTTCAGAAGGCGGTGCTTCGGTTAACCATATAAGTGTTTCAATTGCCTCAAGCTGACAGAAAAAGAACCTTTTTTCTTTTCTTTCTTCTGGATCGTACCAGTGGTTTAACAGCCTTTTTGTTATGCCTGATACTCCGGGGTATCCATTTTGCCGCCAGATTTTTACACGGGGACGGATTTCCTTTTCTACAAGCTCAATTTCAACGAAGATGCCTGGATCATCAAATGCCTTGGAATCTGGTGTAGCCATAACATATCCAGCAGGGCGTCTTCCTTCAGCTTGTGAAAACGATCTGGTATTTCTGTCATACAGCCAGTATTTTAAGGGTTCTTCATAGGGAGAATTGATAATGAGTTTGTCTATAGTTCCCTTTGTTTCCATTCTATAACCTTACTATCTTTAAACATTCGATACCACGGTCATCGATAATCTTAACAGCAACCTGACAGGATTCAGGTTTTTTAAAAGGCAGACTGACCGTTCCTTTGAAGGATTCAATCTTTTCCTCATCAATTTCCGCTTTCAGGTTTTTAGCGAGCTTTGCCCAACCCTCCTTTTCACCTGCCATCGGGAAAAATACCTGTGAAGGAAAAAGACTCCTGTTGTTATAATCCGTATCCAGCATCCACATGGCAATGTTATTTTTTCCGCCACTTTCCACATCGCCAGTTATAGGATTATAATAATCGAATCCTAATACTTCTATTTGCATTTTTCGTTTATCTTCACCTTTCTTTATCTCTTTAACTTGTATATCAGGTTGCCCTACGAGCCAGAAACTTTCATTGCTGGAACGCTTCTTTTTCAGATCATCAGTAAGAAGATCAGCATTCATCTGGGCCTTAAGAAACTGCATACCGGTTGTTTCAGGTTTCATTTCATCAATATCTTTGGAAGCCTCTTCATCAAATTGAAAAGCAGCAAATAGTAATATATCTGGCCTGAATTGACGAGCTTCCTGCCAGGCTTCTTCAACCTGCCTCTGCTCAAGAGGTGCATGTTCAGGGCCAAAAGAAACAAGAACCTTTTTTGGAGTATCTTCTCTTGTTTCTGCTTCGGCATGCAGGAATCTAGTCCCTGGCAGCAATTCTACACGTGAAAACTCTATCATTTTTCCACCTTTTGCACGAACACCAGTACGCAGCAACTCCTCCCGCCACTCATTCTGCCGTAAGGTTTCACCGGAATGGATAATGCTTTCATCTGATGCCGGTTTTTCACTTTCAATATCTTCTAAGGATTTTGTCACAGGTGAAGGTACCGCCTCGACAGTAAACGGACCGGTTATTCGTGCCTTTTTGATATCAATAAGAGGTTGATCAAAAAGGGTTTCATCTGCGGGTGGTTCGTTGTTGGCAATGGATTTCAGGGTAATATGGGGAACGGTTTTATATTTTAAACCACTACCAATTCCTTCTTCAGTGTGAGCAAGTTGGTAGTAATCAAAGTTTGCAGTCATTAAGCGCTGTTTTGCAAGAGTGATTGCAACTCGAGATGTATCACAGGTTATCCAGCGACGACCCCATTGTTCAGCCACATAGGTGGTGGTACCAGAGCCGCAGGTTGGGTCAAGAACAAGATCTCCTGGGTCGGTAGACATTATTAGACAACGTTGGATAGCTTTTGTAGTTGTTTGCACTACATAAATAGGATCATCAGAACCCATTAAATCATCCCAAATGTTTGTTACCAGTCTTCCAGGCTCTTCGTCATAGAAACTAAGCCTTCTCAAGGTATTTCCAAATGGCTTTACATATCCTTTTTTTACTGCCGTTGGAATCAATTCTGGGTCAACGCTCCAATGTCTATTTACAGGACAATAATACTGGGTACCATCTACAACTACAGGTACTTTCGTTTTTTCATTTGGATCTTGTGAGGTAATTGACACAGTTTGGAATGGTCGTGAATCCTTAGGTATTTTTGTTTTAAGTGTTTTTTCTTCCAATGTCATAGATCTTATTTTCCCATTTTTTTCCATAAGGTGCGAATAGGATGCATGAATAATAGGATTAAATTCTTCTTTGACATAAAGTTGATAATATTTAAGATGTTGCCTAGACTTTGCATAAAAAAGAACATAATCACAAACTGTATCTAAATATGCCGAACCCTTACTGCCAGTTTTTCTGAAGGTAATTAAACTTACAAAATTTTCAACACCAAACACTTCATCTAAAATGCTTCTAACCAAATGCAAATTCTCATCACTAATCTGTACAAATATACTACCACTTTCATGCAACATTTCCTTTGCAAGAAGAAGCCTATCCCTTAAATAAGTTAAATATGAATGTATTTTCAACTCCCAAGTATCCCTAAATGCCTTAATCATCTCTGGCTCTACAGTTAAATCCTCATCTTTGCCATCCTTAACATCGCGCTTGTTCACAAATGGCTGAAAATTTGAGCCATATTTGATACCATAAGGTGGATCAAAATAGATCATCTGCACTTTCCCCCCCATGCCTTCCTTCTCCAGAAGTGAATTCATCACCAAAAGGCTGTCACCTGCAATCAAACGGTTTGTCCAGCCCTCTTTGTGTTTATAAAACTCAATAGCTTCACGAAGGGGTTTTTCCTGTTGTGCAAAGAGAGATAATTGGAAAGGGCCTTTTTTCTCTTTTTTCGCTGTTTCTATAATCGTCTTTGGATCAATTCGCTCGTGAACATGAAGGGAAACAGTGGGGACTTCAAAACTAGTATGTTCTGCCTTACCTGCCCATTGCAGTTGAGGATCAAGATGAGGGTCATACTGATATTTCTTCTTTTTACCATCCTTATCTGTTTGTGGAGTAACAAGTCCTACCGGAGGATTGTTTAAACGCTTCTTATCCTTGTGCTCATATTGCTCGATAGGTTTTTTGGATACACTCTTCTTCTTTTTCGCCATTTAATTCTCCATATTTTCATTTATCTCGCCATGTACAGATGATTTTCTAAGGTGAGTATAAATTGGAACAACATGTTGCAAATATATATACGAAAATCTTACTCGTATAAACAAGTAAAACTATCTTTTTGAAGATATTTAAAATGTGGTAAAAGTGATTCGTAGTTACGCTTTAACAAGAAGCTGACAAGCGAAATTACAATATACAATCCTCAAATTACAAACAATATTCAATTACAAAATTACAATATTTAAACCTATAATCAAATCATTTTGATTCTTTATTTTGGTCATTTGGTGTTGTGATTTATTTGGGATTTGCCATTTGGGACTTGAGACTTATAAAATCTATTTATTGGTGGTTATTATAAAAGAGTGGGGTTGTTTTGCAATGGAAAACATTCTAGATACTGGATTCTTGATACTGGATTCTAGATGCTTGAGGCTAGCAGCGAGAGAGCGGCCCCCATTCCTTGCCTTCTCCCGCAAAGCGGGACTTAACGGCAAGGAGGCCCCCGCTGCTTTCCCCCGTAAGCGGGGCTTAACGTTGCAGAAAGCAAGATGCGGGGGTAAACTAGAATCAAGTAGCAGACTAAAAAGGAGGTAATATGCAGTACTTCGTTAAAGGGTTAGGGTCAGGAAGCCAGTTTAGTTGAGGGGTAAAGGTAACGTTAAGACAGAAGTAAGAAGCATGAAAAGTGTCAAATCTCTTGGACAACTTCAGCTTATGAGTAGCTTAAAGGATATCTTTCCGGATTGGCTAAAATTTCTATGGATAAGTCAACGTCTAGCTCCGGCCAGTGGAGATGATGACCATGTAATAATTTAACATTAACCAGAGATGAAATTTTAGCATCTTTAAACCAGGGATATTTAGCAAAAGGAAGAAAGTATTCTTTCTTATCTAAAAGTATCCAGAAACCATGTTCCGAAATATTAGTTATTTCCGGGCTTGAAATGTTTTTTCCATTTTCTAATGATTTCATTTTTGTGCTTCTCAACTGTTTTTTGTAAAAAATTAAGTTCTTTTTTTGACAAACCAAAATAATTTGCTAAAGAGATAGTTGGTTCTAACCAGAATTTAGCCTCTCCATCAGGAGAAACAACATGTATATGTATTCTCTCCTCTTCCTTTGAAAAGAAATGAAACCTATATTTTCCCTCTTTGAAAACAGTAGGGCTCATAAGAAATATTATAGCATACAAAGAAGAATTTAAAATATAAAAGTTGCATCCGAGACAGGAAAGTCCTTATTGCTGTTTTCTAAATCAAGAGCCCTTTCGCTTCGTCTGATACACCCTCAATGTGTACCACATTACTGAGAATTTTTATAGACTGCTTAAGCTGTTGATACTTGTGTTCAGATGCTCTTAATCGCAATGTGCATGTTGAGTTATGGAATTTCTGAGACGGTAGTACTATCGAAAAGTTGATATTGATTTGTTCTCTTACTGAAATATTTATGCCATATATCCCTGCATGCTAGTTCCTTTGTAACATCAGGATTTTTACAACCACACAGATGCGTCCTTATGCCGTATTTCTCCGCAAGTAAAGAAATACGTTTGTAATGCTTCACTCTGAAGTGTGGATTAAGAGCTTTGACCCTGGACTTACCCGCAAGAAGACTCAAATCAACACTATTATAAAAAGCTCCGGATATTCTGTCTAAGGCTTTTGTGTGTGCCAGGGCATTGCGAATGTTTTTGTGTATGACAGACCTGAGAAATAAATAATTTATACCGGCGCTCTTTATTCCTGCCTTATTTAACACCTTAAACAA
>JBHHYH010000084.1:0-10572 GCA_046757465.1 Candidatus Scalinduaceae bacterium
AATCATATAATAGTTTTTAGAAACAAGGTAACCTATTTAGTGCTCTGGGTAATAAGTTAGTGAGCGAGAGGGGCTGATTTATGGAAAGAGGTGTGTTTGTAACAGGAAGTGATACGGGTGTCGGTAAGACGGTTGTTGCAGGTGCAATAGCTGCTGCAATAAAGGCACAGGGCTTGGATGTGGGCGTTATGAAGCCCATATCTACAGGTGCCAGGGAAATTGACGGGGAACTTGTCTCTGAAGATGCTAGATATCTAAAGAAAATAATTGGCAGTACAGATGCAGATGAACTTGTAAATCCCATCCGTCTTAAACCTGCACTGGCGCCAACAATGGCTGCAGCTGAAAGTGGTATCGCTATAGATATAGACAAGGTGTGGAAGGCATTTGAGGAACTTAAGGAAAAACATGAATTTATTGTTATCGAAGGTATTGGCGGTCTTATGGTTCCTGTCGATGACAAACTTCTTGTTGCAGACATGGCCTTAAAGATGGATATGGCACTTGTAATAGCCAGTAAACACAGCCTTGGGACTATAAACCACACACTATTGACTGTAGAGTGTGCTAAGAACAGGAATCTTCGGGTAAAGGGTATAGTTATTAATATGTTGAAGGATGGTAGGGATTTTGTCAGCGAAATAGAAAAATATTCTTCCGTTCCAATTCTCGGGACCATACCGTTTAAAGAAAATGTAAGTGTTGAGAATTGTACCTACGGCGACATAGTTGAACACTTTCGCAGAGAAGTAAACATATCAAGGATAATGAGGAGAGAAGAATAAAACTTAATTGACATTTTTTTTCGTTTTTGATAATATATCGCCCCTTAAAATACTTTTAGTAGCGTGGAGAAGTGCCTGGAGGCTATGTAATTAGATGGGAATAGAGGCCATCCTGGAGCCCATTCAGGAACAGATGGGAAAGGTAGAAGAGAGGCTTCACAGTGATATATCATCAGGTGATACGCAGCTTGCGGACTTGATATTTCATGTTGGTAAGATTAAGGGTAAAAGATTTCGTCCTGCATTACTGTTACTTTCGGGTAAGTGTTCCGGTTTCTTTGTTCCACAACATATTGACCTGGCAATAGTTGTAGAGTTGATTCATACAGCAACCCTGGTTCATGATGATATTATTGATGAAGCGGTGGTTAGAAGGCACGTTGAAACTATTAATTCAAAATGGGGCAGGGAGATATCTATCCTATTTGGTGATTACATTTTTTCAAGGGCCTATACAATACTATCTGCCTTGGACTCTCAGATGGCAACCCTAATAATGTCTCAAACGATAAACACAATATGCGAAGGTGAAATCGTTCAGCTTTTGAAACGTTATGATTCTGACATTACGGAATCAGAATACATGAGCATTATAGAACGTAAGACTGCTTCCCTGTGTGCTGCCAGTTGTAAATTGGGTGCCATTTTCTCAGGTGCTAATAAGAGACTGTCAGAAGCACTCACAAATTATGGTTTGAGATTAGGAGTTGCCTTTCAAATAATAGACGACTGTCTTGATGTTGTGGGAAACGAAGAAGAAGTTGGAAAATCACTGCATACGGACATCCAAACTGGAAAGCTAACACTCCCCTTAATTAGATTGGTAAACAGATTACCAGTGAACCGTAAAGAAAGTGCTTGCGAACTTATTTTCCAGAATGGCGGAAAAAAAACCAATTCTGCGATTATTGACTTGCTCTCAGAACATGAGGCTATAGACTATGCATACGAAAGTGCAAGACAATTGGTAAAAAAAGCACAGGAAGAAATATCCTTCATTCCAGATACGATTTTTAAAACGGCACTCTTAGAATTAGGGGATTACGTGGTCGATCGGGAAAGATAGGATTCAAATCCACTTAAACGCCCCCTGTAAGACCCGGAAGCATTATTACACGTCTATAAGCCATTTCTATATAAACAAATTGGATTCCCCGCGCCCGCCCGGATGACTTGGTCGGACGGGAAAGCAAGGTTACCCTCTCCGCCAACCCGCCCATACCGAACGGTACGTTCAGGCGGGAACGGCTTAGTCGGGCAGGCCTTTTAGATGTCGTGCCTGAGGCGGCAGCCCTGGCGGGATCCCAGAGTTCATTATCTGAAAGTGTACACAATCACCCTAAATCCCCCTTAGTCCCCCTTTGTCAAAGGGGGACTAAGGGGGATTTTCATGGCTTTCGGGGCCTCAATAACGTGGCGTGATGGCCATTAAGAAAATAGTTTGACATGCGGTGAAAAATAGATTAAGTTTAAAGTTGTAATATAGTTGTTTTAAAGTAAAAAACGGAGGTAACTTGAAATGTTTGGTATTCCAGGTGGATGGGAATGGATAATCATATTAATTATTGCGTTGTTGTTTTTTGGTAAAAAACTCCCCAGCACTATGAGGTCTATTGGTAAGGGGGTTGTGGAATTTAAAAAAGGTCTGAAGGGCGTTGAGGACGAGGTTGATGAAGTGAAAAAAGATATAAAAGAAATTGATGATAAGGACGTTGACGTAAAATAAATCATTCCCTTTTTCATCCCGCTTGAATAACCCGCCAGAACGACTAGTATTTCAGTAGAAAGTAGCCCGAAAAAAATCTTTCTACTCTCTACCCATTCCCCTATACTTTTCTCTAATGGCGTGAAGGAAAAATTATGGAAGCCGCTCGACAAGGGCATCAATACGCTTTACTAGTTCCTCAAACATACCATTCCCCTCGCGCATGCCGATCTTCTTTTTACCCTTGCCGGCCAAAATATCGTCAACTTCCCGCAACACACGTTCGAAAGGACCCACAATTTTGTTGGAAACATAGTAAGTCCACAAAACAATAAATAAAAATGCGAGGGAAATTAATATCCAGGGTAAGGCCATTTTTAGAAAATAATATTGATCATTGTAAATGAGTGTCCCTACGTCACTGTACCAATACAGATAAGCTAGACACACAAGAGAAAACAAACAGGAAAGCAGAACCGGAAAGATGAGCCGTTTCTGAAAATCAGTGATATGAAATAATAAACTGCGTCTGTAGGGTTTTTTAGTCAATGAGCCTCCTTTCAAAAATCAAGGTTTTCCGGGGTTACAAAAGTAGTCAGAGTACCGTATCTATAACCAACTCCATCGACCCTTTTTAGATCGGGATCAACTTTGGCAGTTCTTCCCGTTATTGTGATCTTTATTTGCCTGATATCGGCGGGTGTTGATGTGCCGATATCAACACCATTGGCATCGAAGTAAGACAAAGTAAATGATTGAATATTTTCGGCTAATGGTTGGAAGTTACCACCAGTACTCCCTTTCCTCTTAATTTGGAAATCAGGATCACCATAATATTTATATGTTATGTCTTCATTTGTCCCAGTAGTTGTGTCGGTGCCATCAAGATCAGCCAATATTTGAATTGATGTAGCAGAGGAGTTATTACCAATCCCCTCAAAGCCTCCACTACTTGCTGCATCATATCCAGCCATTTTGGTTTCTCTCACTATCATATCCGTGGCAGCCCGAATATTCTGTCGCATCTCGCTAAGTTGTCCCTGCACATTATATGCCCTCTGTTGAACAAGAAATATTTTGACTGCTATACCCATGAGAATCAAGCTGATTGCAAGACCGACCACTAATTCCACCATCGTAAAGCCCTGCTCATTATTTTTAAGTGAATAAGACATTGTCTTTCCTTATTGTGCAATGATAGTTTTTAATTCAACTTTATGGGTTGAGGCTGTAGTTGCCGGGTCCCAATATACATCTACTTTGATGGTCTTTGTGTCTGTAGCTGGAGTGTCTGCCTGTACGGTTGCTTCCCAATAATAATCTGTGTCATAATTTGTATTGGTGTTAGAATCATCAACCACACTAGCGTAGTCCATCCTTTTAAAATCTTCCATCTTGTCCTGTGCTATAGTTGTGGCAGTGGTAACCCTTTCGCTAAGCGTATTACCCTTCATTACTGTTATTATCAAACTCATCACGCCAAATATTCCTATAGCGATAATGGCGATAGCTATCATAATCTCTATCAGAGTAAAGCCTCTATTTTTGTGAAGCCTACACATATTTTAAAAAGCTCCATTTGTGTTTAATGATTTTTATCTTACAGCTAAATTTCTATGAGATTAAGCATATTTGTTAAATTTAATCCCATTTATCAGTTACGGCGTTATAATTCCATATTTTGACTCTACCAGCAGTTGATATAGTAATAGCACGCATTCTATCCTTTCTATTATTTGTTAGATCTTCATCTAGTATCAGATAAATTGACCCAAGGATATTGGGTCGACCAGTTGGCCTAAAGCTGAACCAAATAGGTTTTGTAGCGCTTCCAGAATTAAATGTTACTGCATCTCCACTCAAATTTGTGCTATTGTCTGTTTCTTTAATGCCAGATATATAGCCATAACCAACCGCTTCATAATCATTTGGAATTACAATGGTTTTAACTAATTCGCCTGTTTCTGTGCCAGCAGTATTAAAGTCACCATCATCGTCATCATATATATAATATGTATTATTTGTTAAGATTTTATTTGGTTCACCAAAAGCGATTACGTAATCATTATTCTCAGATACAGCCCTCATCCTCGCCCACATAAAGTCTCCCTGTATCTGTCTAGCTGCTCCATTCACCCGAATAGTAGGTTTCATACTAAAGTAGACAGGAATGACAATTCCGGTTACAACGGCAACAACGGCAACAACTACTATTAATTCAAGGAGTGAAAAGCCCTTTTGGTTATACATCATTTTTATCCCTGCTTGTTTTAAATTACCTGTCCGACTACGAGACTGTGTGATAATGTCATCTCCCCCCCCACAGCTTGCTCCCCCATTCCTTGCTTCCGCAAGGAAGCATTGGGGGCGCTTCGTAAGCTAGCAGTGGAGGCGGGATCTCTAAGGTTGCTAACCTATTAAAATCATTAGATTCTGAATCAATGCTGAAACCCGACTGTCGGATCTGATAGTTGCTTCAAGGGGCGCCACAGGCGACAAGTTCAGCACAGGATTCAGAATGACAAAATAGGCATTTCCTTTATTATGACACAGTCTCTACGTCGTTCGGGCGGGTCGGCAAAAGGAATAATGAACCCCTACAGCCTACTCCTAACCGATACTGCCCATTAGTTTTACAAGAGGCATGAAGAGGGCTACAACTATTGCACCGACGGAGCCTCCCAAGAAAACGATCATAATCGGTTCTATCAGGCTTATCATAGACTCAACGGCAGTATCAATTTCATTGTCATAATTATCTGCAACCTTTGTAAGCATCTTCTCTAATTCGCCCGATTGTTCTCCTATTTCCACCATATTTACTACCATGGACTCACATATCTTTGATTCACGCAATGGTTTTGCGATACTTTCTCCTTCACGGATATTATCGTGTATATTTTCTGTTGCTCTGGTCATTGCTAGATTTCCAGTAATGCCCTTCACATTATTTAAAGCCTCCAAAATGGGTACTCCACTGGATATTAAAGTCGCAAGTGTTCGGGTAAATTTGGAAATAACAGACTTGTTTATTATATTACCGAATATTGGTATCTTAAATTTCAACTTATCTATTACAAGTCTGCACATTTCGATCTTTCCGATTAATTTGTATAATACAAAAAGAGCGAAAGGAATTCCGAAGAGTAAATACCAATATGTAATCATAAAGTTACTAATCCTTACTAAGCTTAATGTTATCATGGGGAGGGAAATATCCATCTCTTCAAACATCTTTGCAAATTTTGGAATTATGAACATTATAATTCCTGTTAATATTGCACAAGCGATAACAATAACGGCTACGGGGTACGTCATAGAACTTATTATTTTCCGTTTGAGCTTTTGTATTTTTTCTCTATATGTTGCCAACCTTCGCAGGACTACATCGAGTGCACCCCCGATCTCTCCTGCATTGACTACGTTTATGTAGAGTTTGTCGAAGGCTTTAGGGTGTTTTGACATTGCTACGGTAAGGCTATCACCTCCCTGAATATCTGTTATCATGTCACCAAGTATTTTTTTGAATATTCCTTTCTTCGCTTGTGCTTCGAGAATGGTTAAACTCTGTACGATTGGTATTCCAGCATCTTGAAGGGTTGATAGTTGTCTTGTAAAGCTATTTATTTCCTTTGCATTTATTTTACCTATGGTTATTGAAGTTAGTGTACCCTTGCGCTTTGTTTTTTCTCCGGTTTTTGATTTATATCTTTCCTTCCTTTCCTTGAGTTGTTTTACCCGTGTCGGATAAAATCCATCGCTATGAATCTTGTCAATTGCTTCTTCAGATGATTCTGCTTCAACCCTATCTTTGATTAGTAGGCCTTTGCTATCTACTGCCTCGTATTTAAATATTGGCATATTGTTTTTTCAGCATGAATACCATGCTGCCCCACTATGATGTTTGGCGCTCAGGTAACTATGTTTTACGGGTTATAATGTTGCTTATGTTATATACTTAAATGAACGATTTATTTATAAATTTACCACATGTTCGGCTGCCCGCACTGCTAGCCCCGCATCTTGCTTTCAGCAAGAAAGCAGCGGGGCTGTGGGGGTCGGGCAGGTGGGTGGTCGGGCATCACTCAGGTAGTCCGTAAGCTAATTTACATTTGTTTCTCTTATAAGCTCTTCTAAGGTAGTTAGACCATTGCTTGCGGCATTGAGCCCGGTTTCTAATAAGGTACGCATGCCATTTTTTCTGGCTGCTTTCTTTATTGTTTCAGTAGATGATTGTTCAATTATGAGGGAATTAATCTCGTCATTAGTTTCCATAATTTCAACGATTGCCATCCTTCCTCTGTAGCCAGTATTGTCACAATTACTACAGCCTTTCCCAATGTAAAAATGTCTGCCTTTTAATTCAGATTCGGGGATCTTAAGTTCACTAATAATATCCTTCCCCGGCCGGTATTCCTCTTTACATTCGGGACATATCTTTCGCACTAATCTTTGACTGATTACGGCCAAAAGGGATGCTGTTATTAAATACGGTTTAAGACCCATATTGATTAATCTTGTTATTGCGGATGGAGCATCATTTGTGTGTAAAGTACTTAATACAAGGTGACCCGTTAGTGATGCTTGCACGGCGATTTCTAATGTTTCTAGATCTCTGATTTCACCGACCAAGATTTTATCCGGGTCTTGCCTTAACATAGCCCTCAGGCAGTTGGCAAATGTAACATCAATTTCAGGCTTGACTTGAATCTGCATGATACCATCAATATCATATTCAACAGGATCTTCAGCCGTAATAATCTTAATACCTGGTATATTTACATGACTAAGACATGCGTATAACGTTGTTGTTTTACCTGAACCTGTAGGGCCTGTTACCAAGATAATTCCATTTGGTTTCTCCATCAATTTCTTGGCTGTGTCCGTATCATCACGCGTCATACCCAATAGGGTCAAATCAAGTGCAGTCGAGCCCTTGTCAAGTATCCTTAGGACAATGCTCTCTCCATATTTGGTAGGTAATGTTGAGGCGCGGATGTCAACAACATTTCCTCTTGTAGTTAGAAGTATACGACCGTCTTGAGGTAATCTTCTCTCAGCTATGTCCATATTTGCCATAACCTTGATTCTTGATACAATGCCTTTTACAAAGGGGACTGGTACAGGTATCTTTTCAAGCAGCACGCCATCAATTCTGTAGCGAATCCTGAATTCATTTTCGAAGGCTTCGAAGTGGACATCACTTGCCTTGTCTATAATTGCTTGTAAAAGTATTAGATTAACGAAAGTTTTTATCGGTGCCTCATTTGCCAATTCTTTAAGATGTTCTGTTTCTATTACCTCTGTCTCCCTGGTGTCTTTGTCCGCGACCCGAGAAGCATCATGCTGAAATTTATCCATGAGTTCCTTAACCGATTCGTGTTCACCGGGATAATATTTTTCTAGAGCATCAGATACTTCGACTTTGTCGACTAATACAGGTTTTATATTATAGGGTAGTAAAAACCTGAGGTCGTCTATTTGCCCTATATTTAGAGCATATTCCTGTGTCAACGTAAGCGTAGAATCCTCGAAGGCTATCGGGATGACTCGATAAAGTTGGGCAATAGCAGGTGGAATCTTATTTAATACATCTGGTTTCAACTTGACTTTCGCGATACTAACAATCTCCATACCTAAGTAATCACTTAAGGCCGCCATTATCAAGTCATTTGTGGAGTGACCAAGGTCTATCAATATATCTCCCAATGCCTTACCGTTTATTTTCTGCACATCAAATGCTTCTTTTAGCTGGCTTTCATTTACCAGTTTTCTCTCTACTAATATCTGCCCGAGTAATTTTCTTTGTATTTCCTTCTTTTTTATGATCATTTTGATATTTCCTTATTTCATAGATACCCTCATTACTTCTTCAAAGGTTGTAATTTGATTTTTGGCCAATCTTAATCCGTCTTGCATTAATGTTGTCATTCCATTAGAATGTGCTATCTTCCTTAATTCATGTGTTGGTGCTTTCCTATGGATTGCTTCTTTCAATTCTGAACTTGTACACATAAACTCAAAGATTCCGGCCCTGCCGTAGTAACCTGTTTTGTTGCAATGCTCACATCCTGTGCCATGATAGAATTCAGCATTTTCTAAATCACTAGTGTTAAATCCGGATACATTCGGGGCTTTTTCTCCATTTCTCTGTGGAGCTTTACATTCCGGACATATAATTCTTACCAAACGCTGGGCTACTACTGCCTGAATGGATGAGGATATCAGGAATGGGCTTACTCCCATATTAGTAAGTCTTGTTATTGCAGAAGCCGCATCGTTTGTATGGAGTGTGCTCAGGACTAAATGTCCCGTTAATGCTGCTGAAATTGCAATTTCAGCAGTTTCGACGTCACGGATTTCACCTATGACGATTACGTTAGGGTCTTGACGAAGTATAGAGCGAAGTATGTTGGGGAATGTCATGCCAATCTTCTCGTTTACTTCACATTGATTAATCCCTGGAATATTATATTCTATGGGGTCCTCTACTGTGATTATCTTTTTTTCTAAGCTGTTAAATTCATTTAATGCGGCATAAAGTGTCGTGCTTTTACCACTACCAGTAGGACCTGTGACCAACACTATACCATTTGGCTTCTTTAATATGCTCTTAAAATTACTAACGTCATGTTTAGAAAACCCGATGCTCTTCAGTTTTATTAGTGCCGATGATTTTTCCAACAACCTCATTACAATACTCTCACCACAAGTTGTAGGTATTGTGCTAACCCTGATGTCTATTGACTTTTCATCACCTTCTAAATTAATTCTGCCATCCTGTGGTTTTCTTTTTTCGGTAATATCTATATTTGAAAGTATCTTTATCCTGGAAATTAGTGCATCTTGTACGGTTTTTGTAATTGAATGCGTATCTTGGCATACACCATCAACCCTGTATCTTACACGAACCTTGTTTGATAATGGTTCAATGTGAATGTCACTAGCTCGGACCTTAATAGCTTCATTAATAATATGCGTGACGAGCTTAACAATTGGTGCTTCAGACTCTTCAGCAACTACTTCCGCAAATTCATATGGTTTGTCAACTTCATAGTTTACTTCTTTAATTTCTTCGAATAAACCTTCGAATTGAATGTTCTTTTCTTGCCCGTGATTATAATAATATTTCTTTATGGCTTCTTCAATATTATGTGATGTTGCTAGTACGTATTCTATATTTAAATTGAGTTTAAAATGCAACTCTTCCAGTGTACGTATATCAAGGGGATCGCTTATTGCAACAGTGAGTGATTTTTTTTGCTTTTTAACAGGAATAATATTATATTTTCTTACGACAGCTTTTGGAACAGTGTTTATGACATCATCCGGGATGGAGATGTCTAAGGGATTTACAACTTTAGAACCAAATTGTTCTGCAAGACCATTTATTATTTCTTCAGGGGTGGCAACTCCCAACCTTGTTATTGCCTCGCCCAATTTGAGCGACAGTTCCTCTTGCATGGCCAATGCCTTCTTCAACTGTGCTTCAGTTATGACTCCCCTTTTTTTGAGTATCTGCCCTAATGATGTTTTTGAAATCTTCATATAGTTTGGCCTCTTTTTGTTTTTTCCTCCTTCTCATAGTTTTGTGAAGCGTCTTTTACTCCCAAAATTTGCCTCCAAAGTCCAGCCCGCCTGACCACGTCCCCGCCTGCCAGCCCGAAAGACTTGTTCTGGCGGGTACCAGTTCGGGCAGGTTTCGGGCAGGAGCCGTTCATCAGCCTGACCTGCCCGAATACGTCACTCAGTCGGGCAAGCATTCTGGCAAAGACGGGTGGAAAACGTCATTATAACAATGTAACTTAAGCTATTGAAATTACTATCCTTGTTGAGAAATTTCTCCTTTTCTCATCAAAGTTTTTAAGTTAAACAATTTGATATTATGTTGACGTTTTATTTCCGCATAGTAATTCATACAATCTGTCATCATTTACTCTATGTTATGTAATTTACCAAAATCGTTGAGAAACGCAATCCAAAAGTCCATTCGTCAAAATAAGCTAAAGCAAAGTTACATTTCCTTTTTAATTGTAGAGAGTAGTCCCCATTTCTGGAGACTACTTCCCTACAAAAAAACTT
>JBHHYH010000085.1:0-10123 GCA_046757465.1 Candidatus Scalinduaceae bacterium
CTATACTACGTTTTCTATGTTCCTCTTATCTATTAATTATGACACAGCCTCTATTCTGGCGGGGACGGGCGCACACGGCATTCCTACGGGGTAAATATACAACTAACATCTTTGTTCGCTAAGCATTGAATTAATCGATAGAAGGAGTACACATCTTTTGCATGCAACGTCATCACTTTCGCAGAAATCTTTAAAAATCTGTATAAGACCTTGCTGGCGCCTGGCATTGTTAACGATATTTCTTTTCTGAATATCCTGGCCAAATATTCTACAGCTCATAAATCTCGTAACATTATTATGTGACAATTTCGGGTGCAGTTTATAAGCCTTAAACAACCTTTCTTCCAATACCGTGTCTTCTCTCTTTCTAGCATAGGCTAATAAAACAGGAATGATTATATTTATAAACATGATAGCGGATCGCTCCCGCCCAATTAACCTTTCTCGACATTTTAACCTCTTTCCCCCAAATGTATAGTAATACGACCAGTAATCATCATATAATTCCAAAAAAACAGACTCCGTATTTTTAATGATAGTTTTTATTTGCTCTACTTCATTCTTACTACTGTCTATTCTTTCGAAAGACTTTAAAATTATTCTGAATACCCCTGTTTCAAAATTCCCTGCCAGGAGATGACTAATCGCAGCGATCCTTCTTGTCGGAAAATTTCCCGGTCTGGAATACTTAAAACACCACAACTCTCCATCCATCGGTTTATTTTTAATATCATCTTTGATCACTGCCCACATTCCTTCAATTTCTTTGACATATTCAAGAGAATCCTTATCCACCATGTCTTTAGTTGAAAGACTTTGATTTGGCAAAAGTCCTGCCATACCAAATAATAATGCCTGCATCATCCTGC
The DNA here is from genome assembly GCA_046757465.1 of Candidatus Scalinduaceae bacterium. GTDB lineage: Bacteria > Planctomycetota > Brocadiia > Brocadiales > Scalinduaceae > Scalindua_A. The sequence goes on from JBHHYH010000085.1 coordinate 870, forward strand.
TTCTTTGCTCAGGAGAGACGTCCAAAGGTATAAGACTTCTTATGCCATTTACAGAAACAATAGATGCTAAGTGCCGGAACTGTTCTTTATTATTCTTGTAACCAAGCGATTCCATAATTGCTTCATATAGGATCTGCTCAAACGTCTGAGTATTCAGTCGTTTTTCCAATCTATTTGCCTTAATCAAGATTCTTTCATCACCAGCAAAATCCAGAAAATATCCAATCCATTTATCGTCAGAAGAAATAGAACATAATCCCTTCTGACATGGCCCTGCATTAGCGCCGGCAGTGTGAGGATAGTCTTCGATATCAATCATTTCTATAAGTTTATCCAATTTGTATTCCAGGTAGTTGTATAACTCTAGCTGTGGGATTAAATGACCTTTGATTTTAACAAATTTACTCTTTCTATCATTCCACATAAAAACATGCAAACATATACTTTCATACTCCTTTTGCTTATGGTGTCCATGACGTATCCAATCATTAGCGCATACATGTATCTCAACATCTCCCTTCACAATGCCTTTTCCTTCTAAAAGTATCTCTGTACCTTTAAAATCTGGACCTTCTTCCAGATTCCATCGGCCTGGTGAAATAACTTCAATCCTTAATCCGTCTTCCGTATACAACTTGTCCTTCTTTAAAAGCTGTCCAGACCATATACACTTTACTAACTGTTCCTTAATTTTCTTCCCTTTTAAACTATACTTAGAGTCTTCGTTTTCTCTAACACCACAATATCGTTTAACAACCTCGCGATAACGTGGTGAACGGAAATTTTCAACTTCGGCATAATCTTTAGTCTTAGACATAATCCTTTCCATGACTGATTAAGATCGCCTTTCTCTTACTTATCACCATCGCTATTAATAACTGCACCAATATACCTGCAATTCCATTTATTACGATATCTCTAATATCAAATATCCTGTTAGGTAATATCCATTGGATCACTTCATCAACGGCGCCAAAAATAAATACAATAAATACAGTTAAAAAATACACAGATAAATTATTATGTATATCATGTGTAAGAGCTATATAGATTAACCCACTAAGAATTCCATACTCAATAAAATGAACCTGTTCCTCCGGTACGTCTACAATATAGATGGCCAATCCGTACAAACAACTTATAAATGCAAACCATAGATATTGACTTACTCCATAACACGCACGATTGCTAATGATATGAACCAGGACAAGAGACAATATTATCAAAAAGATTATGACGATACTCAGATTCAAGTAGCCCCCTAATGTCGCCTTTAGGAAGTTTCGGATAGGCTGCATTATGTAAAGCGTCGAGTAAATAAACGTAACGTAGCAACCTATCAAAGACCATACAAATGACTTGTTTTGGAACCAAATACTTAAAATGTTCTTTGCATCTTTAACATACACTTAAACTAAAGGCTCCTGTGATTATGTTTTTGTCTTTTTCCTAAAAAACAACCATTGTTTCTCACCAGCCTTTGGAAATCTTACCAGACAGAAATCTCCTTTGAGTTTTTTGCCATGAATCGTAAATATAACCTTGTTCTCTGAACGTTCTATCAGATCAAACGTACCATTGTCCCAGATGTTCACCCGACCTGCACCGTAATGCCCTTCCTCGATCTCGCCTTCAAAGTCAATATAATCCAGGTCGTGGTCTTCTACCTGTATTGCAAGATATTTCTTCCCTGGAATCTTGCCGGGTTCCTTAGGAATTGCCCAACTTTTTAGGACTCCATCCAATTCCAACCTGAGATCCCAGTGAAGACGTGTGGCATGGTGTTCTTGAATGACAAACCTGTTCAGTCCGGTAATCTTTTTCTTTTCTACTTTCATTTCTTATTCTATTAATTATCTATTATTCTGGTCCTCAATTACTCCAACAAAAATTACACCGGGAGGGAAAGGATTTCAAGACAAATTTCCGATTTGCATTTCAGAAACGACTTACGTTATAATTGTGTTCATGATAAAGGGTCATTTTGAAGTCAATCAGGACATTGTTGAAATATACAAAAAACTCGATACAGAGCTTGCAAGAATCAATCCTGGCTGTGATGCCTGTGGTACATGCTGCCATTTTGATACATTTGGTCACGAATTATATACATCGACGATTGAAGTAAACTATATCCTGAGAAACGTAAAAGTACCGCATTTCGATCCACACCAGGGTACTTGTCCTTTCCTGGTAAACAAGAGATGCACAATTAGAGAATACAGGACACTTGGATGCCGGGTGTTCTTTTGCAACCCTTATTACAAAGATACCTCACAAGAAATATACAATAAATACTATAAAATGATCAAGGATATAGCCATTGGAAATCAGATCGAATGGCATTATGCACCTATGATAAAATTACTAACAACACGAGAAAATCGACCCAACACAAAGGCCTGATCTTCAACCTGACACAATAACAATCAGTCACTTCAATCAAGCGCTATTTTCTACTCCTCTTCCATATACTTCTTGACAAAATGTCTTACTTTATTGTATAAACACGGCTTAAAACCCCTTAATATATAAGAAATAACCCTGTATAGTCAGTATAACCTACGATAATAACCTCAGAAAGTAATCATATCGATAGGTGGATGCGTATTTATGCACATTGGCACCACATTAAAAATCCAACTTGAAGGATCACAGAGCCGACTAACAAGTGAACTGATTGGAGTAGACGAAGGCAAGTATTTAATCATAAATATGCCTCCTATTCAATCTATGGGAAATGCTGCAAGCTCGATATATAAAGGAGGTAACATTGTCATCAGATACGTGCATAAGGGCACTGTATTCGGCTTCAAATCTCGCATAATACACTTTATTACTACTCCAGTAAAATTAATCTTCATCGATTACCCAAAGAAGATTGAAAATCAAAATCTTCGTTCTCACAAAAGAATCGATTGTCATCTACCTGCAAGTGCAACAATTGCAGACAACACCGTAAAGGGGCCCGTTACAGACCTCAGTAAAGAAGGATGTCTATTCACTGTAAAAAGGGTGAACATTGAAAAAAGCGTAGATCACTTGCAGATAGACAATGAAATCATAGTAAGCTTTCAATTACCCGGAGTGGAAGAAAAACTTACTATAACAGGAAAACAGAAAAACATCAAGAAGGACAAAGATAGCGTACACATCGGGGTTTCATTTAGCGACATGGGCATTGAAGTGCAAGAAAAACTTTATGACTTTCTTTCAACAGGTGAAGCATAGCTTATAAGGGAATAAAAAGAATCAAGCTATTTAATAACATAAGGGTTTAAGGAGGAGGTCCCAATGAGTAAAAGTGCGGGAGGTGTTATAGCGATTTTTGTACCAGTGGCACTTGCGTTAGGAGGGGCAATCTGGTGGGGCGTAGATATGCATAAAAAAGTTAATAACTTTGTCAGTAGAGTAGACTCTGTCAGCAGTAAACAAACAGATTCCTTGGAAAAAGTAGCCTTAATAGACTTTATAAATAAGGACATGGCAGAAGTCAAAGAATACCTTAACAAGGTCGATCATACAATAGGCCCCCTATCCCGCGAATCTAACCAATTTGCCAAGGTTTTTAAACAGGTTGAGCAGCTTTCAAAAAAGTTTAACAGTATTTCAGCACAAGTTAAAAAGCTTGATGTTTCTATAAATGAACGTTTCGGAAATATTGAAGGCCAGCTAAGCGGGATAACACAGGAGCAATATAGCCTGAAGAATGCCCTGGATAATGAAGCAGCAAGTCTTAAGCAAGTAGGAATTAAGATAAAAATAATCGAGGACACATTACCGAAGTTTAAGAGGAAGAGGTAATTCTTATTAAACAACTATCGCCTAAAGGCGGCCTGCCATTATAAAACCCCCAATAAAGAAAGCCCAAGAATGAAGCTGTATCAGAAACTAATAGTTTCTCAGGGGTCTTTCGACTACCATCAGCTTTTCCTTGAGCCATTCCTGCAATAAAAAAGGCCACCAATCCCCAAAAGGGAACTAATGGCCTCATTTAAATATTGTCATATAAAATACTATTCCATTAAATTGTGTCTTATAAAATCTAATCGAATCTTACATTTGAATTATATATCATTATGGTGAAAATTCAAGGGCGGAAAATAAAGTTTTTTGTCGTACGATGGAGCGGGTTGGTATTAAAAACTTTATTTGCTACAACCCCTTTCCTTCCTTCTTAGAATCCTCTAATTGCTTTTCCTTCGATTAAATAAGTGCTATTCCTACTTCTCAGGTATAATCTGACTTAACGGTACTCCTTTAATTCTCTTCAAACAATCTTTTAAGGCTTCTTCTACAGAATCGCCTAAACCAATGTACTCGGGATTGCTGCATTCCTGAATAACAAAGTTGGGAATAGCAAAACATCTACCTTTAATCGAACCGCCAAGAACCTCTTTGACGGTGATAAGCATTCTCCCTTCTTCTCTTTGTAATTCAAATTGGTGCACTTGCGATAAAATATCATCCTGGCTTAAGAGCTCTTCTATATTTTCCATTTTACCATAACCCTTTCTTTCTTTCTCTTGCTTCTCTATAAGCCCTTAAAAACTTATCTTTGTATATAACGATAGGCGGTATGGTCATAACATTAGCATAACCAGCCTTTACTATTTCCTCATTAAGCATTTTGCCTTGTTAGGCATTTATTGCTTCCGCTAAAAAAACATTGGTATAAAACGATTAAGAGTATCGTACTCTTTTTGCCAGTTTGGGTAAGCATCAGAGAATAATGACAAAAATTCAATCAACACATATACTTCCCTTTTCTGGTTTAGTTCCTTCGTCATAAATCCATCTTGCTCTAATGCGCGTTTTAACTTGTAGCATTCAGACTGCAATTTCTGTAACCGCGAACGTTCGCTTGAAAAGAATCCTGACTTTTTTACATATTTTTTCGCGGCTACTAATACATCTTGGGCTTTTCGGAAGCCTGCTGGAGCATGAGAGGTTAATTTTTCTACCGCTTCAGGATCTGTTATTCGCCCGCGATGAATCCGTATCTTGTATTTGTTATCGTTACCCATAATAATGTTTTATACCTCCTTTAGATTTTCTCTTTTTCCTCTTACTACAACCCTTTTATCTCTTTGTATAAATCTTTAACCTTTTGATTTCAGCGCTATATATGCTGAAAAGGTTAATGCTACAACTACTACACCTCTAATTATAGCTGTATTGTAGCTGTATTGATTAGCTAGCTTCTTACTGTAACCAGCACGATATATAGCTCCTCCTCCATATTGGTATTTTTGTGTCGTTATAAGAACAATTGCTAATACAATACCACCTATAATCAATGCTATTTTTTGTTTTTTATTCATTTGCTTATGGGATAAGCGTCCATAATCTCTTTTATCGATTTAAAAGTTAATATTTTGGCAACTATAAAGTCTAAGATTGGCTCTTCATAATGTTCAGGGTCTGCAAAATGTTCTACCATCTCTTCTAGGCCCATACTTATTACCGTCTTAACTGGAATAGTTCCTAATTTCAGTTTAAAAATCTTAAGTCCTGTATGAGCTACAGATATTAAAATCCTTTCTTTACTATCTAATTCAATATTGCAAAAGATTTGTCTACTGTCATTTCTTTTTCTAATTATTCTACTCATGTCTTTTAACAGTTATTTAATTTCATAACCGTACTTTTCATGTAAACGCAACAAAAGATCACTCCAATTGTTTTCTAACCATGTACAACTTCAACTATCAATGTGTCTGCCTTTCTCAGATTGTTTTTATCTCCTTTTGCCCCAGTTTCAGCTAGATATAAATTAATTGATGGAATAAATTTATTAGATACAATGTCTCCCCACCCACTATATGCTTTGTTCAATAGCTCTGTATCGCATTCAATAAAACTCTCTTTAGTTTTATTAAGCAATGAGATTGCCTTTTCTGAATCTCCAAGTGGATCTTTAGAACTCAACAATCCACGAAGCAAGTTACTTGCACTAACAAAATGTTCATATCCGTTGAAGAATTCTTCAATACTATGCCTTGTCTCTTCATCTATTTTGGCTACATTAGAGCTTGTGCGTGATTCATTCATAGCCCGCCCTAGCCCATTCAACGCCCATCCATAAGGTAGTTGTATAAATGATGGCATAAAGGCAAACAACAAGAAGGTTGCAATAGCAATAAGCGAATAGAATGTTGTTCCCCTTTGAATGCCTTGCGTTTCTTTTAATGATTGACTTTCTTGCCGTTCCTTGTGCGCCAGCCAACCAATCAATGAGATGCACCACATGAATCCCATAATCCAATACAACCAATCCCATGTTACATTAGGTTTTTGGGTAAACCTTATTGTCATTACAACACAAAAGGCTGACCAAAAACCCCAGAAATAAATCTGATAAATTCCTGCAATACCGAAAAGTGGAATAGTAATTGCCTTTGGTGGGTTCCCTGACTTTGAAAACAATGCTATGGGGGAAAGGAATGCCATAAGACCAACAGAAAAAATCAAAACTGCTAGAAAACCAGCGAATAAGAGAATGCCATTGAAGTATATAAAATTCATAGTTCTATCCCTTTAGTATTCATTAAGTCTCAAACAGATAGTGAGTTGGTTTCATAGGAGCGTGTTAGACCAAAACTATTTAATTTTGTATTTTTCACTCACTGATTTCCACCAGCGTATATTATCCATTAAAGGAGTACTAATGGACATTAGAAATATTGGACTAATTATATCACCTTCTCCAATTTCAGTTAGTACTCCTTCGTATTGGTGCAACTCCATATCTTCTATGAATAACCCTGCAACTGCATCATGCGGTAATCATTAGGAAATAGAGTAATTGCATTTGATTTTTATTGAGGTTATATTCTGCATCTTCATTACCACTAGCCTCTCGGAGAGCTTGTATTACACTCCTATAGAATTCATCGAAAGTATTAGAGGCAATTACAGCCATATCGTGGATGAAGAGGTCGGCTACTTCCTCGGATGTAATAGCCTTCTTTCCAAGTCCGAACATTTTCCCCCTTATCTGTTCCTTATAATTGGAATACAGGAGTAATGAAAAGATGAAATAATGCTCCTATCCGCTGCACAATTACTATTGCATTACTTTTAATTTATAAATGCATATCCATCATCTGATGGAGTATATATCGTATGGAATGAATTTAGTAGATTGTGGAAAATATGGTGTTTATAATAGTTAGCTAGTCATCAAAATCAAGAGGAATTATGATAATCAACCCAGAATGACTCAAACCCAAAGTGAAATGTTATAAGAATATTAGGTGCTATGAGGATAAGAGATGAATAAGGTGTTTAGGAGATTTTTTAAGACTCTTTCAGGAGGCTGTCGTTTTTCCTTTTAGCCCATGGCCTTCTTTCAGGTCTTTGATCTATTGGTATATAGCTCAATTTAGCAGGGCCAGTATAAATTTGTCGAGGCCGTGCGATAGAGAATATTTTATTTTCAGTAGCTTCCCGCCAATGTGCAATCCAACCGGGCAATCGACCAATGGCAAAAAATACCGGAAACATATTCTTAGGTACACCAATAGCGCGTAAGATAATTCCACTGTAAAAATCAACATTGGGGTACAGTTTGCGTTTGATAAAATAAGGATCTTTCAACGCAATCTCCTCCAATTCACGTGCTATATCCAACAAGGGGTCTTTATGTTTTAATACATCAAATACCTTTTTAGACAATTCTTTTAGAATTCGAGCGCGTGGATCATAATTTTTGTAAACTCGATGCCCGAAACCCATCAGGCGAAAGCCACTTTCTTTGTCCTTTGCCATCTTAATGCATTGTTTTGCATCCATATTACCCGAATGAATCTTTTCCAGCATCTCAATTACAGCTTGATTGGCTCCACCATGTAATGGCCCCCAAAGAGCCGCAATCCCTGCAGATACTGAAGCAAAAAGATTGGCGCCTGAAGAGGCAACCATGCGTACTGTTGATGTACTGCAATTTTGCTCGTGATCTGCATGCAGTATCAAAATTATATCTATTGCTCGTTTTACTTCTGGATGAACTTCGTAATGCTCATTCGGTAAAGAAAACATCATATGCAGCAAATTTTCTGCATAACTGAATTTAGCCTTGGGGTAGATAAACGGCTCACCACGGGACATCTTGTAAGAAAAAGCCGCGATAGTGCGGATTTTACTGATCAAGATCGCTGCCGCTTCTTCAATTTCCCGGGGGTTATGAGGTAGGGCCAATACCGGATGGTAACAGCTCAACGCATTAATCATTGCCGAAAGCATTGCCATGGGATGAGCGTCAAATGGAAATCCTTCAAAATGGTGTTTCAGGCTTTCATGCAGAAGGGCATTATTGGTTAACAAAGTGGTAAATCTTTCTCTAATCTCTTTAGTAGCCAGACTTTCCCATATTAAGAGATCTGCTACCTCGATAAAATCACTGTGTTGAGCCAGTTCTTCTATGGGAATTCCACGATAGCGAAGAATGCCTTTTTCACCGTTGATGTAAGTAATACGACTTTCGCACGAACCTGTATTACCGTAACCTGGATCAAGCGTTACATAACCAGTTTCTGAGCGTAAGGTTGATATGTCTATTCCTTTTTCATTTTCCGTGCCAATAACTACGGGAAACTCGAATTCGTTGTTTTCGACTTTTAGTGTTATGCTTTCCATCATTATACCTCCTCATTTTATATGAATCAGTGTAAACAATCATCATCTGTTTATAAAGCGTCTAAAGTTTTTACATTCATCAGACATCCTTATTGCCGTGTTATTCTAAACCTTTATGAAATATTAATCTGAAAGAAATATCTTTTTGTAAAAAGCTGTTATGGAACTTAGGTAATTAGTGCCAATCAAAATACGTGAATAATGGAATGATGAAGTAAGATATCTTCTTCTATATAATGGTTGTTACATTACTTCAGAAATTATGTAGGAATATCCATCAATTGATGTTTATATTAGTCAGCTGATTATCAAAAGCAAGGGGAAAAATGATAGTCAACCCTGAATGGCTCAAACCCAAAGAAAAGCCTTACTTTCACCAAATCTCAATGGATTGCTTAGAGAAATTAGTTAAGTGTATAGAAAGATTTAACAAAGGTGAGATAGATGCTGATACTTCTTGTCAAATAGAGAAGCAGATACTTACTGATGAAATTCAAGACACAGAGTTTCTTAACTTCGCTGTAGAGAACATTAGTGAATTGTTTGGGTATCTTGCTACTGGTAGAGTAAACATCAGGATATGTAGGGATATAACAGGTTTACCCGACAGATTG
>JBHHYH010000086.1:0-10115 GCA_046757465.1 Candidatus Scalinduaceae bacterium
GCATCAACCCGGAAATACCGGATAATACATTCGTCCTGGATTTGCCTGACGATGTGGAGATTATAGAACCGTTTAAATAAAGGAATTATCAATTCTAAATAAAAGCTTAAGTCTATACGCTTTCAATTACTTGTTCAGCTAAACTCCTAAATACTACCCAAAACATTCGCGTCTCTATCCTCAAGCACTATACCATGTTTGAGTTCTTTTTCTGGATGAATATAATCCCTGTAATCTCTAAGGATTTCACTACATCCTTCGCAGATTTAGCAATCCATTGTAATTCGTGTCCAACATCTATGTAATTTTTTAATGTCCATTCTTTCAAGGGTCGAGGTTTCTTAGTTTTTGCATCTATGGGTGTAGCTTTCGCCTTAAATAGTTTGGGCATGTCGTTGAGCCTATTAGCTCTGGCAAGCAACAATGCCTTTAGAAGCGCTCCCATCATAACGATTTCTGCTAAAGGAGCGCTTGACTCCTTGCAAATTATTGTTTCTTCCCATCGGCGCAGAAGAATCGCATTCATTTTTTCATCAGAGACTGATTTTTTAAAATCAGGTGGTTTATCTTCGCCACCTGTTGTTTGGCCTGTATTTATAAGCATAACCGCTTGTGAACGCAACTTAATTAGCTCTTTTTTAATAGTCTTAGATGCATTTTGTATCGAGTACGTGTGGTAGATTGATCAGAAAATTCCAAAAGTTGTTGAAATAATTGATCTATAGATTTCAGAAGAGAACCGTTATGGAGTGGAGTTAACGCGGTTCTTTGGGAATTAAACCATGCAAGAGCCATAGATTTCAGAGGGGAGAGGGGCACACCTTGATTAGTGATTATATTTATTATCTTATTTTGTAAGCCATTTGGACATCCATAATATCATCAATCATCTACCAGATTGTTTTTATTTTTTTGTTATTTCCAATTGTTTTGTCTTTAGTTACCAAGGGAACATTTAAATCTATTGCAGTTGCAACAATTATTCTATCTGCTGGATCACCATGGAAAGTATCTGACAATTCATAGTTTATTGCTGCTATTGACGGTGTAATACCTATAGAAGTACATTGAGGTAACCGTTCAACTGATTCAAGCCATTCTTTTAATTGAATATTAAATACTAAGCTTCCTTTTGCTACAAGCATTGAAATTTCCCAATGTGAAATTTGAGAAAAATATATTTTTTATAAACTAAATGCTCGATTAATTCTCTCCTTGCCTTTGTTGAAAGTAATTTAGGATTATAAATAAACCATATTAAAACATGTGTATCTAATAATATCATTTTTCTGCATTCCAATCTTCTTCAATGGGTGAAACAATGTCTCCATAGTATTTTACTTTACCTCTTAATGCCTTCAAATTATCATCACTTTTAAACGGAACTAACTTCGCAACAGGTTTACCGTTTTTAGTTATAACCATAGGTTTTTTGGTCTTATCCATTTTTGTTATTAAATCTAGACACTTTGCCTTAAATTCACTAATTGCTACTGTTTTCATTTTTTATACCCTCAAAACTAGATATTACAATAATACAGCAATTAACAGAAAAACACTTTAAACATACTAAATAAATTATATAAATGATATTATTATAGTTAAGTATAATGACTGGTCATGAATTATGCCTATATAATTGATTAAGCCTATACACTGCAAGAAGAATAATGGAATTGTCTATAAAATTAGTTGTCGAGAGTAAATATACCTAAAAGTAAGCTAAGCATAAGGAATTTTGTCTTTAACTCCTGCATCTTCAAATGCCTTCAGGCGCAACATGCAGCTTTGACAGCGACCACAGGCCTTATCATTATTTTCATAGCAGGACCAGGTGAGGTGTAGGGGGGCATTCAGTTCAATTCCTTTTTTAACTATCTCTGATTTATTCATGCTCAATAGGGGGGTGACCACTTTTATGTTCGTTGAAGGCCTTGTGCCCACCTCAACAAGCCTGTTAAAGGCATCATAGTATTCTGTCCTGCAATCGGGATAGTTGGGAATATCCTGTTCAACGGCCCCAATAAATATCTTTTCTGCCTTGATAACCTCAGCCCATGAAACAGCTATTGATAATAAATGTGTATTCCTGAATGGAACGTACGTAAAGGGTATGTCATCACTTATATTACTATCTTCCGGTGATATGCTCGAATCTGTGAGGCTGGAACCGCCTATTTTCTTTAAATAGTCCAGTTCTGTAACAAGAATCCTGAATTTTGGTACTTTGTAGAAATTGGCAATATCATAAAACGATCTGTATTCTCTTGCCTGAGTACGCTGTGAATAACTTACATGAAGTAGGGCGATAGTGTACTCCTCATTTGCAATTGCCGTGGTTACACAGCTATCAAGACCCCCGCTTAAGACAACTACTGCGAGACCTTTCTTTGTTGAATTAGTTTTTGTCATTTTTATTGTAATAATAAGGCGGTTTTCGACCCACTATTCTATTTTGTCGCATTTTGACCATGGGGCCAACATTTGCTTAATCCCCCTTATTTCCCCCTTTAATAAAGGGGGATTTAGGGGGATTTGTTTCATCTAATTTATTGATATTTACGCTTTTTATTTGTTAAACACCTCTTGTCTTATCCGGCCAGATAATTCTGTGTAATTGAAGCTGAAGGCGCACATTAAGCCTATCCTTTAATATCCAGCCAGCCAGACTCTTTGGTTTTAGTTTACCATATGCTGAACCAAATAACACATTTGTTTTATCTGGCAAATTATGTTTCTTTACTATTCTTTTTGCCCATTCATAATCCTTTTTTGATGACATTACGAATTTCACCTCGTCATCCCCCCTGAGCCTTTCCAAATTTTTCCAATCCATTTCCTTATTCATTCCGCTGTCAGGACATTTCACGTCCATTATCCTTATTATGTTCCCGGGTAATAAGTCAATATTCATCGCCCCATTTGTCTCTACAAATATCTTATAACTTTTGGTTTTTAGAAGATTTATTAATTTATAGATGTTCCTTTGTAATAGGGGCTCTCCGCCCGTAATACAGACGTTCTTGCAGCCATAACCCTCTATCTTATTAACTATTTTATTTACGGTCATATTCCTTCCCTCTTCATAGGCATAGGTTGTATCGCAATAAGAGCATCTCAGATTGCATCCTGTCAGCCTTACAAATACGCAGGGAATCCCTGCATGAGTGGATTCGCCCTGAATACTCTTAAATATCTCATTTACATATAGGTTTAATTTGAGGCCGTTGGTAATCATAGTAATATTATAAGGAAAAAGTGTTGTATGGCCAAATAAAACAGGGGGAATGGGCTAGTCAGGCAAATAAGGTAATATTACGAACATAACATAAGAAATCTTATCAGACGTTCAATGCATCCAAAAAAATAAGCGCAATTCTCGCTTCTGTATAGGCCTAAGGGTCTCATAGCAGTATTTATTATAATAATACTCTTCTGCTCGTCATAAACGTGCTGAAGCTCAACATATTCATATTCTGCCCGGCTCAGACGTAGACGATATGAAATGAATTTAAATGGTAACGTAAGACGTTATAAATGTGGATATCTGAATAATCAAAGAATTTCTATTTAAATATTAGAAATATTTGAATATTAGAAAATAATGATATGGCATAAAATCGTGTTTTTCCATGAGTTTAAATCCGACCTTTTCGGCCTCTTTGATGACAATATCTACAGGGACTTTCTCTTCTTTTGGCGGTCCAAAAGTGGGATCTTTTGTGGGATCCCAATCAATGATGGTTAACTTACCATGGGAACGTAAATCTTTCTTTATATTGTTTAAGAGTAAAAGGGGCCTTTCAAGCTCGTGATATGTATTTGCAATAAAGGCATGATTAAGTGAGTTATTTGGAATTAATGGGTTCTCGACTTTACCCAGGATAATTCTAATATTCTTCAGATGGAGCTTCTTTACCTTTTGGGAGATATAATCTGTCATTTCCTTCTGGATATCTTCTGCATATACGCGACCTTCAGTTCCTACTTTTCTGGCTAATGGGATAGTAAAATATCCGGAACCCGCCCCGATATCAGCCACCACGTCACCATTATGTATTCTCATCCTGTACATAATCTCGTCTATATCCTGCCATTCCCTGGGCCTTTCTAGTATGTCTATCTTTTCAGGTGGAAAGAGTTTCCCCGGTCGCCTCTCCTGGGCTGAAAGGGGTGTACAAAGGGAAGACAAGGCAAGGATTAGAATAAGTATGAAGTTTGTTTTATATTTGGCAGTAGACATTTTAAATCTTAATACCCCCCCTATCGTAAATTTAAGGTATACTGTTTAGGCATAAACTTATCTAGTCGACATTTTCTTTTTGGCTCGTACAATAATTGGCCTTCTTCCTTTCTTTTCCCTTTTAAATACACCTAATATTATTTCTGCTTCTTCAAAGGGAACCGTTACAAAAGAAAATTTATCAAATATTTTAACGTCTTTTATCTTCCAGTCATCAACATGGGCTTTCTGCTTAATAAGACTTAACAATTTTTTATGACTCATATCATCAGATTTTCCAAGTGCTACGAAGAGCCTTGTTGTCCCTTTTTTATCAATAGAAAAATCTTTGATTTCACTATAGCTTTTCTCATTCAGTTCATCCTGATAGGAATGTTTCAAAAGGGCCGCCAGGACATTTTCTGACTCGTGTTCTTTCAACAGTTCCTGTGCCATTTTAATGTATTCATTATATGTCTCTAATTTAATAATATTCTCAAGTTCAGTTTTTATCCTTGCCTTTTTTGTATTTATGATATCTTTGATCCTGGGTAGTTTTTCTTTCCGAATTTCAGTCTTTGCGATTCTTTTTATAAATAAAAGTCTCCTGTATTCTTCGGGTGTAACAAATGTTATTGCCGTGCCTTCTTTCCCGGCCCTTCCTGTTCTTCCTATTCTGTGCACGTAAGATTCAGGATCCTGAGGTAAAGAATAATTTATTACATGTGACAGTTCAACGATATCAATGCCTCTGGCAGCAACATCTGTAGCTACCAGGATGTTGGTTCTCTTCTTTTTAAATTTATTCAGGATTAATTCTCTCTGATACTGTGATATATCGCCATGCAATGCATCTGCATCGTACCCCCTGTCAACAAGGTGTTTGGCGATCTTGTCAACATCAACCTTAGTCCTGCAAAAAACCAGTCCGTAAAATTCGTGTTCGATATCTATGATTCTGCATAATGCATCGAATTTGTCCGAAGTTGCTACTTCAAAATATATCTGATCTGTCAGATTTACAGTAAGCGTTTCTTTTTCTACTGCTACAAATTCATATTTCCCCATATATCTTTTAGCTATGCGTAATATTTCCTTCGGCATTGTAGCAGAAAAGAGCATCGTTCTTTTCTCTGGATTGGTAGCCTTCATAATCTTTTCGACCTCATCAATAAAACCCATATTCAGCATCTCGTCTGCTTCATCCAGTACTAGATATGATATATCCTGCAGATTCATAGTTTTCCTTCTAATGTGATCTAATACCCTTCCGGGAGTTCCCACTACCACATCAACACCTTTTTTTAAGCTCCTGAGCTGCAGTTCAATAGCCTGGCCACCATATATAGGTACTATATGTAATCTTTTATTCCCCTTTAAAGAGTTTATTTCTTCTGAAATCTGTATAGCTAATTCTCTGGTTGGAACAAGAATAATAACCTGAACAATTTTTGATTTTTCTTTTATCCGTTCAATAATGGGAAGCCCAAATGCTGCGGTTTTCCCTGTCCCTGTTTGCGCCTGTCCTACAATATCCCTTTCGTCTCTTAACAGGATGGGAATACTCTTTTGTTGAATCGGAGTAGGTTCTTCAAAGCCTTTTTTCCTTAATGCCTTTAAGGCATTATCTGATAATCCCAGTTTTCTAAACTTTTCTAATTTCTCCATATTGTTACCATTAACATTCTAACTTCTTTAATATGTATAACATACCATAATTTGTTTGAAAATAACTATTTTAATTTAACTATTTTGATTTATTTATATGTTTACGCTTTATTCCCATCCTACGATTATGCGCACAGAGCGATTATGCGCACAAAGCTTAATCATTTACAATGTTCGGATGGGCATTCAGTATGAAATCAATAATTCTGGAAATCCTGATTTGATATGCTATGTACGGACTGATTTTCTGACGATGATTACGGATAAATATCCTTTACCGCTTCCTCTCAGTGAGTTAAGATCATGGGTGATAAGCTCATTGTTAAAGCCTACGTATGATGCAAAGAGTGAATTATCAATCAGGTTCATCTCTTCCAGTAGTTCAATCACTTCGTCCAGTTTCTTTGCCACCTTCATCAGCACAACTGTATCAAAGGTATTAAGTATTGGGCGCAATTCGCTGACTTCTTTAGATATTGGTATTATGGCAAGCTTTTCGTTCTGCTCTATCAATGGGAAATTTGCCAGACATGCAGCCGCATTGTAAGACGTAATTCCCGGAATGGTATGGATGTTTTGTGAAGGGATTAGCTTTGAGAGGTATTGCAGAAGATAACAATAAGTGCTAAATGTTAATGGATCACCGATAGTTAGATATGCTACATTATTTCCCGATTCAACTTCACACTTAATCTCATTGGCAGCTTTTGACCATGCCATCTCGAGCCTTGTCTTATCCCTAACCATTGGATAGACCTGTTCGATGATTCTTTTATCTGCAACTACGTCTTTAACTATCTCTAATGCCGTACTTGACTCTTTTGTATCAGCTTTTGGAACGAAGACACAATCTACGGACTTTATTATACGGACTGCCTTTAATGTAAGTAATTCATTATCTCCTGGGCCAACACCAATACCATAGAAACTGCCAAGTCCGTTATTCATTACCTAAAATTATAATTACATTTAACCCTCTTATCCGGGCTTTTTGTGCAGAGAAGGCGTCAAATTCACGTATCCTTTGTTTGTCTAAAGAAAGGTTTTCACAGATATATATCTTTCTGTCTTTTAAACCTTCATTCAACAATCCATTGGCAATAAGCTTCAGATTATTAGTATTATCAGTTAATACTGCAACTTTGCTATGCCCTTTGACTTTTTTTATAAGGGTAGAAATTTCTGCCTTTCTACCATGCATACTTATGAAACATGCATCATTCCAGGTTTTTCCAATAGATGCAAATGCAAGCTGAACTGAGCTGATCCCGGGAATGACTTCACAATTTTCTACACCTACCTTATCAATTATAAGCTTTGCATAACTAAAAAACCCCGGATCTCCACTTACAAGAACGACGACTTTATTGCTAATGCTCAGGGAGGTGATTCGTGTAATGAGAAGTTTGTAGTTCTTATTTATGGTAAATTTCTCAGCTTCCACATCTGAAAATAATTCCAGTAACCTTCTACTACCAATTATGACCTCGGCCTTTTTTATGCGTTGTCTGGCGTAGCCAGTTACATATTTCTTAGAACCTGGACCGCAGCCAACAATCGTAATTTTGTTTAGAAGCTTTTTTGCCAATCCTTAAAATCCTTGGAAACTCCAACAATATTTTTCCTCATATCAAACAGGATTATGCCAATTTTAGTTTTTGACGAGACAAATTTGTTGGCTGATGACTGGATCATATCCGCAATACAATCGAATATGTGCAGCTTATCATTTTCCCTTAAAATCTCTACCATTCCTTCTACCGTAGAAGAAGAGTCAATTTCGTTAATCAGCTCAGAACTTATCCTCTCTTTCTTGAAGATCGTGATTAAGATGTCATTTGCTGGTTTTGACTCGGAGCTGTGTGTATAAAAGTCCCCACGAATTAATTTTGCTAACTTACCGGGATGCCCGGCCAAAATTATCCGTTTAAAACCACGCTTAAGCGCTTCGTTGAGCATAAACCCAACAAAATTACTCATCTGAATTACCTGATATTTGGAAACGTAAAAATGTTTCAGAAAGCCTTTTTCACCAATGCTTCCGGGGACAAGAACGACGGTCTTGTATCCCGATGCCTTTGCCACGTCCAAACCACACAAAAGCGAAACCTTGAAGGAATCTAAAGACATTGGTCTAACAATCCCGGTCGTCCCTATAATGGAAATGCCACCAATTATGCCCAGTCGCTCGTTAAAGGTCTTTTTAGCTAATTTTTTACCTTCAGGAACAGTTACAGTAACATCAATTCGTAACTGCTCAATATCAAGTGGAATCCTATTGGATTTTATTACATCTCCTTTATCCCCTCCTTGTAAAGGAGGAGAGAAGGGGTGGTTTTCCACTTGATATTGAGCAAATCCATTTATTTCATTGTTATCACCAAGAGCCTCTTTAAGGGCATCTTTGATCATAGATCGCGGTACGGGGTTTATGGCCGGTTCGCCCTGGACAACTTGTAGCCCTGGTCTTGTAACCACACCAACGCCCCCCCCACCCATGAATCTTATTCCTTTATTTTCAGACCTTTCAATCCTGACATGTACTTCACAGCCATTTGTAATATCAGGGTCATCGCCGGAGTACTTACGGATAGCACATTCGGCAAAATTGTTACCAACTTTACGGTGAATCAGGCTTAATCGTAATGTAACATTTGCCGGTGTATTGATATCAACAGAATCGGGTATTGTCCCTTGAAGTAGACCGTAGGCAGCACCCTTCGCTGCACCGGCAGCACAACTACCCGTAGTAAAACCATATTTATGCTTCATTTTTGTTTAATCAATCTCTATACTCTGGTTAAGTTGTTAGGTAAAGGCAAACCCGCCTGCCATTTGTCGGGCAGGGAAGCCAGTTTGTACCGTTTAGTTAATAGGTTAAGCAATTTCTGTTGCGGAAAGCATAAATGCCAAAAAATGTCATTCTGAATTTATTTCAGAATCTATATTAATCACGATGTTAATAGACCCTGAAACGAGTTCAGGGTGACAATATAGCGTTTCTGCAACAGAAACTAAGTAGGTGGTTTTCTTTAAACTTCACCTTAACCCAACTACCACACTGGCCTCGTAACCTTTACCCTTACCTGACATTTGCTTCTTTGGCGATATTTAATAAGGCATTTACTATTGCAACCGCAACTGCGCTACCGCCCTTTCTGCCAATGTTAATTATGTAAGGAATTTGATGGTCTTTCTTGTTATCAAGAAATACATGTAATGCCTCTTTAGATTCTGCCGCCTTCACAAAACCGACAGGTACTGCTATTACCAGCGCAGGTACGACCTCTTCTCTTCGGATAAGGTCAATGATCGTAAAAACGGCCGTAGGTGCATTGCCTATCACTACAATACCCCCGGAAATCTCTTCTATAGACCCTTGTATAGCAGTAATAGCACGGGTTTTATTAGATTCTTTGGCCTTATCAGCAATATCTTCTTCTGCAATCTTGCAGACTATCTTTCCCCCAAAACTGTTTATGCCCTTTTCACTGATACCAGCCCTGACCATATTCACGTCTGTGACTATTGATTTACCTGTGACGATAGCGTTTACACCCCTTTCAACAGCCATGGGATGTATTATTAGATTGTCAGCATAGTCAATATCACCTGTTGCATGGATTACTCTTCTCACAATCGTCCTTGAGGTTTCTGAAATATTACCAAGGTCGACCAAGTTATCTATAATCTTGAAACTTTCATCAATTATGGCTTTTGGGTTATCCAAATAATCTTTAGTTTGTTTTTCCATGTTCATAATATTTTGACTGGATAACAAGAATAAATGGTGGGCATTGCCAACCCTACTAGTTACCTAATGGTTACTGACCAATGACGGCTGGTTACACCAGCTAATAATTCATTGCTTCATCTATCCGATCTGCTGCAATCTGTGCGATACGTTCATCAGCACCAAGACTGCTTGCATAAAAGAATTCAACTTCTGGATACTTCTTTTTTTCACCCTCTATTTCATTGGGAATATCTTTTATTACATGGTTTCCACTGAACAATAAGAGAGGCATAACTACAATCCTCTTTGCACCCTTCTCTACTGTGTTTTTCACCACATCAGTAAACCTTGGTTGGGCAAGTTGTAGAAAACATGGATCAACCATATCCCATTTACCCATTGCTCGCAACATTTCGGCAACCTTAAATAACCCTTCATTACCACTTTTAACCTTGCTGCCATGAGCAAGGACAATTACGCCTGTTTTCA
>JBHHYH010000087.1:0-10057 GCA_046757465.1 Candidatus Scalinduaceae bacterium
TCCTGACCTCTCAAACCAAGCTGCTGTCCTCTAACTGCTAACTGAGACTGTATGTTCTGCTGTCTCTGCTGAAGCTGATTGGTTTGATTAGCTATAAAGTTTTGCAAGTCCTGACCTCTCAAACCAAGCTGCTGTCCTCTAACTGCTAACTGAGACTGTATGTCCTGTTGTCTGCCTTGAAGCTGAGCGCCAATATCCTGACCTCTCTGTGTTAACTGCTGCTGGAGATTTTGAAGCTGAGCGCCAATATCTTGACCTCTCTGGGTAATATTCTGACCTCTGCCCTGTAAAATCGCATTAATATCACTAACCCTCTGCTGAATATCCTGACCTCTTTGACCTAACAGACTTTGCAGTGTCTGACCTCTCTGCTGAATATCCTGACCTCTACCTGTAAACATCTGCTGAATATCCTGACCTCTTTGACCTAATAAACTTTGCAGTGTCTGACCTCTCCCCTGTAAAGTTCCACTAATATCCTGACCTCTTGCTTGTAATTGAGACTGAATATCTTGTGCTGCTGCTCTTTGTAAATTTCCTATTCTCTGCTGTCTTAAATTTATTAGCGCAGGAGCTAATTTTTGAGCTAAAGCCGATTGAGTAGCTGGACCAAGACCCCTTAATGCTGAAGCCCTTTGGGTTTCGCTTTTTAATGCATTAAGCAGCGCTTGTTCAGAACTTGTTTGTGCCCCAAATTGAGGATTTAAAATCGCATCTTGCAATTGATTTGAAAATACTGATTTAGGCTGATCCTGTAGGTTAAAATCCTGCAGATTAAAACCGCCAACCTGTTGAGCAGCGTTAACCTGTTTAGGCAATCCAACATTGTTGATTTTAGGCTGAAGATTAAACCCGCCTACTTGGTTATTCATTCTAAAAGCATCTATTTGGTCGGCTATATTTCCTCCTCTAAGACTTGACCTTAGAATTGGACTCTGCTGCCTAAAAGAATTTAACCCCCCTAAATTTGCCTGACTTCTTATAACATCTCTCGGCTGATTAAAAGAATTTAACCCCCCTAAATTTGCCTGACCCAATTCTAATTGTCTTGGAGTATTAATAAAAAACCTTTGCTGTCTTCCAAAACCGTTAACATTGTCTCTGCCTATAAGGTTTTGAATATTACCGATAAGATCCTGTGTCTGCTGCTGGTTTAATAGCGGATTAAATGTTTCAGGTCTTGATGAAGATGTTGCAGGTTTGCCAAATAGTAGTGTTCCTAGTGTTCCCATTATATTTTACCTCCTCCCCTATACAAACTTGCATATTTTATATATCCACGATTAACCCAATATTTCTCCTGCGCATTATTATTAATAGCAAATTCTATTGGGAGCTTTAAAGTTTCTGCCCATTTTTCAAACATAGCATATAATTTTTCAGCTATACCATGTTTTCTATATTTCTTTTTAATATAAGTTAACTCAGAAAATGCAAATATAGCAGGTTGACCATATAAACGGCTTTGTATATATCCATGTGTAAAGCCAACTGCTTTTTTATTATCTTCTGCAATTATTGTCAAAACATCATCTTTCATTTTCAATCTATCAACCATTGCATAAGTAAAACATTCAACATCCTCTTTATTTATATCATATATTTTGGTTTCCTGCATCATCTCTGTCCACATTGCAGATATAGCTATGATATCCCATATATCAGCTTTTCTATATATTATGTCCATAACTTTACAATTAATCCATCAGATATTACTTCACTTAGTGTACCAAGTCCAGAAGCCCTAACTTCTATGTTTATATCTGAAGTTAAGTCTTCGGTAGGACTTGAATTAATTATAGGTGGCACATAGCTTAAACCTATTAGCCTATTCACCTTTGCTATTGCTCTTTGTGTATTGTAACCACTTCTAAAAACAAGAATTTCATGTGATTGAGGACTGCCAATTCCAACTTCTCTAAGTTCTGAAACCTTTGTATTGCCAAAATATACCTGAAAATAATGTTCTCCTCCTGTTGCAGTCATCTCCCCAAAAGCATTTATATATAAACCTTTATGAAGATTATTTAAAGCATTAGCAGGTAAAGTGTAGCTTCTCATTACCTGATATCCTTGTGGTCCTGGATCAGCCACAGAAAACCTTCTTGCTTGGTCTTCGTTGTTTATTATCTGTTGAGGACTGACATAATCACTTGAATTTCCTACTCTTGCCAATAAATCAGCATCAAATGTTTTTTGTCCTGTCATTGTTTGAACACCAGACTCTGTAATGATTTCTGTAGATAAATCTATACCGTCTACAGTATATCCTGACCCCATTATAATGTTACTATTAAAGGTCTTATCATCAAAAAACCCCTGCACTCCAGACAGGGTTATAACTTTATCCTCACTATGAGAACCGCTATTGGTATGCTCTGTTTGGAGATAAGTTAACATATCGGTTTTCCCCATAGCTGGATTAACACCAAGCTCGGTTTCTATCTTGATAATAGCATCTGCAAGATCGTTCCAAACATTAGCATCAGTAAAATCAAGGTCATTACCCTCTTGAACAGAATCTGTATCTATTGCAGCAGGATATGATGAATTATTGCCGCTTCCTATTTCAGACATTTATCTCCTATCTCCCTGCATAATTAACAGTTAACCCATATAGTTTAATAACATCTGCTGTATTTCCGCTTGCTTTAACGCTTATATCAATAGGTAATGTAATATCTTCTGCTATTCCTGGTGTATTGTTTGCAACATTATATGAAGCACCTGAAACACCTCTAAGCACAGTTGTTATTCCTACCTGAGCATTAGCAGTTCCACTTTGAGTAACATAACTTTCATAGAAAAAGTCATTGGCAGCAGTATCATTAAACTTGTGTAATTGTTGGTTACCAAAGTATAAAAAAGTTTCTTTTCTTCCACCAGTCCCCAAAAATTCGCCCCATGCTTTTATTTCTATAGTATCACCACCCGAATTTAGAGAATTTGCGGGCAAACTGTATGTTTTAAGGGTTTCAATGTTAACAGCACCTGTATTATTTGTTTGATTTATATCAACATATGCTCTGCCTATTATTCCTTCACTATAACTATTTGAATCTCCAATCTTCATTTTAATATTAGCGTCAAAAGATTTCTGCCCTGTCATTGTTTGAGCACCAGACTTTGTGATAGCTTCGGTAGATAAATCTATACCGTCTACAGTATATCCTGACCCCATTATAATGTTACTATTAAAGGTCTTATCATCAAAAAACCCCTGCACTCCAGACAGGGTTATAACTTTATCCTCACTATGAGAACCGCTATTGGTATGCTCTGTTTGGAGATAAGTTAACATATCGGTTTTCCCCATAGCTGGATTAACACCAAGCTCGGTTTCTATCTTGATAATAGCATCTGCAAGATCGTTAGGTACTTCTGCTCTTGCTTTTGTTCTTCCAGGATTAGGTGTATTAACCTCTTTCTTTGTATTTGTATCTAACGCACCTGGATACGATGAACCTACTCCATCTCCTAATTCACCCATTGTATTTCTCCTTTATTCTTTAGAAAAAACCCTGCGTTTTACTTTTCCACTGGCTCTAATAGAATTCAACTGAACAAAATCTGGTGAACTGTGGTCTATCTTGATAGATAGTCTTCTTGCATCTATTGTATTTATAAGGTCTGTTTTATCTCTAACTGGTATTGTTCCTGAACCAGTCCACCAATCTTGATTCCATTTCTTATCTCCCCAATAATTCGCCTCGCTTTCGATTGAGATTTGTTCACCGCCTGATATTCCTTTAGTGGAATCAATAAAACTAAATGTTGCCCCAGTAATACTGTCAAGAGCTTCTACTTCCAGACTTTTCACTCTCTTGTCTTTGAAATTGTTCCCCATGCCATTATAAAAAGTCTGATATGAGACAGTAATAGGATTCCCATCATCAGTATATATATCCTGTTTATCAAGATTATATACATAACTTCCTATTGAACTATCCATTTCACCGCCAAGCAATTCACCAGAATCACCAGCCCCTGACATAATCAAGAACGAAGAAATAGTTTGACCTTTCATTGGACCATACCACGGTCCCCAGAATCCATTTCGGTCTATTTGCAGCCTATTCACATCAAGCCACCACTGAACATTATTAATACTTCCGCCATTTGGAGTAATTGATAAAATATAATATCCCTTATAGTATACAGCACAAGCGTTAGATATATGTGCTGCAGGCAGATTTTCAATTCCAGGAGAAAAACTGTTTGAAATTATTTTATGACCTATAGGTATTGGAATGATACTATCAAATGGAAGTATATATACCTGACCATCTACGCCGAGATAAATAGTTCCCTTTGGAGTCCATACCATAGTTTTAGGTGCATTACATCCTGTGTTTGTAGATACTTGGTTTATAACATAGTCTCCAGCAGTAAATGGTGTTGTTAAATTACTGCCTGAAAAAATATACATTCCGTTTGCACCTGCAAGCAATACTTTAGATTCAAAGCCCGATGTGGTATTACTTGTAGAATGAATAATCATTCCATATAATTTTGTATCAGGTTTAATTCCGCAGTTAGCAGCAGTTTCCCATGATGCTGTTTCATCGAAAGAAGCTGACCATCTTAAATTACCTGGATTATTATTATCAATAGACAACAATCTATCCTGATATGGTAAAAATTGGATTGTTTTTGAGGGAGCAGTAGTTACATTTGCCTTTGTACTGCCATCCCATGATAAAGGAACATCAGTTCCGTTAGCAATGAACAACTTATCAACGCCGCCCCATGTAGTGAAGTTTGTTGTTTTGTTATCAGTTCTTGAGCTATCAATAGCAATCCATGTTTGAGTATTATCGTCATAATATTTTACATTAGTTCCGCTTGATACAACCAACTGCTTACTTCCATCACCATAATAAAATCTATGTAAACCAAGAATTTTTTTACCAGCAGATACTTCAGATGAGTTAAATTTCTGCATGCCTTGTCTCTTTACCATACCATTTTTCCATATCATATTTTGAGACAGCATACATTCATCTTTTTGTACACTTAACACATCTACATAAAGATTTACGCCTTTTGTCGCCATTGGATATTCTGATAAAAACATTATCTCGATAACCCAGTAATTTTTAGCCTGAAATAGTCAATATCTACAGAAATGTCTGTTGCTGTAAGATTTTCTATCTGCATAAACGGCTGTGAAGCACCTGACATAAGGTTTGTTGTGCTTGTTCCTATTGATGTACCGTTAACAAAAAACTCTATCTCTGTTGATGATATACGGCGCATTCTAAGGGTATACCATGTTGCAGCAGAGACAGTTACCGTAGAGACAAGTTCAGTAGAGACAGAAGCCTTTCTTGTAACCCCCACCCAAACAGTGGGATTAGTTCCGCCTGTATCATGCTCAATATAAATTGCGTTTGTAGGCGGTGCGACACCAGAATCATTTGTAATGCCTACTCTTATTTCTTGATTTGTATTTTGTGCGGGATTAATAATAAAAGTAATATCAAACATCTCTTCAGGCTGTATTTCACCAGCACCCGCAGTAATTGATAAAACTATACTTGCTATTGTGTTAACAACAGCGCCAGTTGAGAGATTTCTAATTCCTGGATGATTGTTTACTGGTGCTGTCTTTGCAACAGAGCCAGCAGGATTAACCCATCCAAGTTCCCCTATTTCACCTGTTTCTGTACTTCCCGCAATAAACTCATCTACTAAATCAACATAAGTTGACCTATCAGCAGCAATTGTATCTATATTTGCAGGCTTAATTTTTCCGCCATCATCAACATACTGAGTAATTAACTTATTTACATCTAATCCGCCGCCTGATTCTTTTTCTGCTTTTCTCCATAAATATAAATCGTAGGCTGCATTTTTTCCAGTTCCAAGCCATAAGTAACCCGCATACTGTCTACAAGCATGACCTATGCCTGCAGTTGTCTCATCGGATAAGTCCTGTGTCCATGCTTGTCCATCAAATTTCCATAAATGAAAACCTGCAGTTTTAGCATTAGTTGGATACCATAAAGAGCCTGCATATACTTCAGGATGATACATCTCGGTTTCTGTAGCTGTCAGATCTTTTTCTGTAGTCCATATATCAGTATCAGGATCAAAAGTATATACAATAGCACTTGAACCAGCACAATATAGTTTCCCTCTATATGCAATTATTGATTTAACCTGACCACTTGATGACGGAGGAGCTCCATGATCAAAAAAAGAACTGCCATCATAAGACCAAAGCCTTGCAGATTGCCTAAGTCCTATATACAACCGACCGTTCCAAGAACATAATGACCTTACCCAATCAGCAGAGAAAGTCTTTAATGTTGTAAATGCAGCGCCATCACTGCTTACAAGCAGTTTTCCTGCACCACCGCCAGTATCACCTGTAGTAGCATATAGTTTACCATTATAAACCTCCATACTATATATATCCCTGTGACCTCCATCATATATCTTGCTCCATGTAGAACCATCATATTTGTATATATCTCCTGTTGATGTATCGTTATCTGTATGATTTCCAAGACCTGCATAAAAATTGCCGTTAAATATGGCTAAACAACGCCAATATGGAGCACCTGTATAGTTATCTACAGGTACTTCATACTCATCTGTGAGTGTATCTGTATTAATATCATAGCTTCTAATTACACATCTTCCAGTACCATTAACCCCAAATCCCATAGCAAGCCATAACTTACCTTTCCATACAATCATCTTATGCACAGTATGCTTAGTTACAGCTTCAGTTGCAAGCAATATAGATTTTGACCACCCCTGATTGTTAAACAATGGATCATCTATAATTTTCTTGTTTTCAAATATACTCATAATTCTCCATTTCCCCTATTTTGGCATATCGCTATTGCTCAACGATATATTCAATGCCTTCTCCATTAACAGCAGAATCAAGCCAGCATACATTTAGGTTTATAATTCTAAGTGTTATAGCCTGTCCTGCTTGTAAGGTAAATCTTGTTGCTGCTGTTGCAGCATCAGCACTTTTTTCTGCAAGATACACAGCGCCTGTATTTGAATCTAAAGCCTTAATAGTTACTGGATATCCTGTAGGAATAGATACATCTGGAAGATTTTCAGGTGTGCCTGCAGTTGTTACTGTTTTTTGCCCAGCAACAATTCTTGAAAAGTTTTCATTTGCCATTTTATGCTCCTCTTTACTTAAGTTTATGCATAGATAAAAAAAATGCTCTTAAATAATTATATATCTAAGAGCATAAAAACACAAATTTTTATATATATTTTTTTGTTTATCTTTCCATAACAAAAAATCCGTTACCTTTTTTATAGTCTTTCCAGTTGTCTTTAATGCCTTTTATTCGATAGGTTGACTTAATAATTTTCCAACCACACGACTTAAATATATCTTCCCACCATTCTAATGGCTGCCTTATGTTATGAGTAACATCAAGCTCATATAAAGGCACATTATATCTGTCATTTTCCCCTATAGGAACAATTACTAATATCTTCTTTGCAGACAAGATGCAAAGAAATTCCCTCAACTCCTCAACCTCAAAATGTTCGAAGGTATCTTTGGAAATAGCAAAATCATAATCTCTATCTATGAATTTTGTATTCAGATATCTTTTCACCTGTAAATCTGCATTTCTAATTGCATATTTTGATATATCAAAGCCATAGGCATTCCTGTATAACCACCTAAAAGCCTTTACAACATAACCTTTGGCACAACCTATGTCTAATACGCTATCTCCATGTTTAATACCAAGCAAATCAATCATAATCATTACCATAGGAATAGTTAATTCAGGTATCCAGCGATAATTCTCGTAAAGAGATTTGCCAGTTATGGGGCCTCTTTCATAATAATCTGCGTCATATATTGACTTATTAGACATTTATACCAACTTTCCTATATATGCTTTCTATACATTCAACTGCTTTTTTTTCTCTATCTGACGGTTGTTTTGTATACCATCCATATTTTTTGATTAGCTTGATAGTATTTTTTTGTACATCCTTTGGCACAACAAGTTTCCAATATAATCCCTCTCTTCTAAGCCAATACTCCATGTTGTTTATTACTGTAGGATCTGATATTTCATGTTTTAACAAGTCCAAAGCTCTTGTCCCTCCCCATAAATGAACAAGATAACTATTTTCTATTTTTCTATCAGTATAAAATGTTCCGATAGGTATTTGTCTTTCTTCATCAACTTCATGCCTTGTATTAACTATTTCATATCCATATCCATTTTCTACAGCCCAATGATATAACTGCTGTCCAGGCTCATACCAACCAGGACCTCTTAATTGTCCTGTAGGCTGTTTTTTAAGTACAGTGTCTGGCTTAAAACCCCTGACTTCACTAAAAGCCCCTACATCATCAAGAAAACCCTTATCAACAGGTTTAGACTTCTTGAAATTCTTACCCCAATACATGTTAGGGTCTTTATTAGCACGAAATTCTTTTTGAGCTTTCTTTAATATACTCATGTCATATAATGTAGCACTGGGATTAACAAATTCTTCTCCATGCCAATGACCTACTGCATATATTCCTTTTTTCATTTTATCTAAATACCATTTCAGCCAGCCGTCTCTGCATATCAGAACATCTGTCTCCATTGTAAACAGATAATCTGCATCAAAACATTCAATAACATAATCAAGTGATGTAGCATGGTATTTGCTATGCCTTTGGTTACGGAATATTAATATATCCTTATCCATACTGTTATTAAATAAACTTGTTTTTTCTATGCCGTTAATTGCTGGACTCCACTCATAGGAACTATCAACAACTACTATTTCAACATATTTTATTCCAGTTTTAAACTGTTTTAACTTGGCAAGACATGTTTGAGCCAAAAACCAAGTATGAGAAAATGGTATAACTATTATTATCTTCTTTGTATCCATATCGTATTGCTATCCTCATTTTTAAAAAAAACATGCCCTGTTGATTCAGACATATATTTTTTTATTGCTTGTTTAGTTCCAACTTCTTGATAATCATGTACTATTCTTATTTTGCTATTAGATGTATTTTTTAAATCATTATATACAGCAAGATAACTATGATCCCCATCTACAAAAACAAAATCAAAATCCTTAAAAAAATCTGGTTCTTGATCCTGACTTTCTCCCTGAATATAGTTTGCATCTATATTGTTTAGTTTTGCAAACCAACCTATTTCAACTTTATTGTTATCAGGTGTATAGGCATAACTTGAGGGGTCTATTGTTGTAACTTCTGCTTCTGGATTTAGCCTTGATAACATAAAAGTTCCAAGACCTTTGTCCGTTCCTATTTCAAGTATATTTTTAGGTTTAAACAAGTTGGATAAAATAGTTAATTCTCTTGAATAAAACTGCTTATCCCTATAAGGCTCTCCATCCTTGCCTGGATTCTGACAAAACCACTTTACATAATCTTCTTTACTCTTAAGAGCAAGGATATTTTTATCTTCACAATTACAACTAATACCTATAAATGGTTTGCTTAGAATTGAATCGCTTAAAAATGATTTCCAGCTTTTCGTTTTATACAAAGTCTTCATGCTCTACAGGAGTTAACAAATCTAATATCTCTCTATTATTTGTTGTAAATGTACATCTATCGCAAAATTTCACATCTAATGTTTTATTTCCACGATGTTTATAATATTTATCAACTTCAGTCCAATGACATAATCTATATTGTGAAATAAAATCTCTATCTGCATTAGAATTGAGAGATATAGAATTGCATGGATATACATATCCATCAGTTCCTAACCACGGTTTTACTGCATCCATATAGCAATAAGAAGCCTGTCTTTGCTTCTTATGCTGAAAGAAAAAAGGATAACCAATTTTCTTTATCTCATAGTCCCAATAAGCATATAAGGATTTCATTTCGTTTAAATTTGAAAAACATTCAGGTACAACCCTAACATAAGCAGGATTATATTTGTCGACATATTTCTTTATTTTTTTAATTGAATCACTATCACTTTGATAGTATTTTCTATTATCCTTACAATCAACTTTTTGACCAACAATATACGAAAAACCTAAAGTTCCTTTGAACGAAGGTATT
>JBHHYH010000088.1:0-10023 GCA_046757465.1 Candidatus Scalinduaceae bacterium
GAACCGGCGTAACCCCGGATATCGATTTTACAGACATTTATGGTGTCAAGAATTTACTCTGGGTTATAAAAGACAATAAAATTATTGAAGACATATCTTCACTTATGAAGAACAGGGCATTGTTTATAGCAGATGGTCATCATCGTTATGAAACAGCCTTATTTTATAGAGACCTGATTAGAGGCAACGAAGGGTCACCGAATAGTAATGGTACTACCCCATCTGACTACGTAATGATGATGTGCGTTTCTATGGAAGACCCCGGACTACAAATTCTGCCAACGCATAGATTGGCAAGGAATATAAAAGACCTTGATCCGGAAAAAATAAAAGAATCCCTGAACGAGATTTTTGAAATCAGTAACATGGGGAATGATTGCAGTACAGAAACATTGATACAGAAACTTGGCGAGGATGCCCACAAACATAAGCTTGCCATGTACATGGGTGGGAGCGATAAAAAGTTCTATATACTGATGCTGCGTGATGAAAAACTTCTAGATCAGATTTTAATGGGTGAATATTCTGAGTGGAGGTCTATTGATACTGGAATATTACATGGGTTTGTATTTGACAAAATACTTGGCATACAAGCTAAAAATATTTCAAAATCAGAAAGCATCAAATACGTTCAAGATGTAAGAGAAGCGATTGCATCCGTAAACGAAGGGAAATACCAATTAGCCTTTTTCCTCAATCCAACAAGAATAAATCAGATAAGAGACATTGCTATTAAGAGGCACAAGATGCCGCCTAAAGCTACTTATTTTTACCCTAAGCTTATGACGGGAATGGTAGTTAGACATATCTCCGATACTTAGGAATTACATAATATTTTGTTGACTTTAAACTAAATTTCAAATAAAATATTCAGAATAGAAAATAGGACTTATCAAGAGTGGTGGAGGGACTGGCCCTGAGAAACCACAGCAACCGGTTCTGACAAAATGTTGGGATGTCGGTGCTAACTCCTACCTGTTAGGGGAAGATAAGATAAGGATATTGCAAAGCCTCTTCTTATCTTTGGATTAAGAAGAGGCTTTTTTATTTATTTTGGAGAAAGAGAATGGGTTTTGTTAAAGGACTTAAATGTAGGGAATGTGGAAAAAATTATCCCAAAGAACCTCTTCATGTTTGTAGTTTTTGTTTTGGTCCATTAGAGGTAGATTATGAGTATGAGAAAATAAAAGACGTAATCAGCAGAGAAAAAATTGAATCACGACAAAAAACCATGTGGAGGTATAAGGAACTTTTACCTCTTGATGGCGAACCTACCGTGGGAATGCAGGTCGGTTTTACGCCATTAATAAAGGCAAATAATTTAGCTAAAAAACTTGGTGTAGATGAATTATATGTAAAGAATGATTCAGTAAATTTTCCCACATTTTCTTTCAAAGACAGAGTAGTATCTGTTGCCCTTTCCAAGGCTAAAGAACTTGGCTTTAAAACAGTTGCATGCGCCACAACCGGCAACCTAGGAAACGCTGTTGCCGCACAGGCAGTTCAGGGTAACCTTGAAAGCTATATCTTTATGCCCGCCAATTTAGAACAGGGAAAGGTTATAGGCACCTCAATTTATGGAACAAACATAATAGGCATAAACGGTAATTATGACGGCGTAAACAGGATGTGTTCAGAGATTGCGGATAAATACGGTTGGGCCTTTGTGAATATTAATATCCGTCCATATTATGCTGAAGGTTCAAAAACATATGGGTACGAGATAGTGGAACAGCTTGGCTGGAAAGCACCCAAGCACATCGTTGTGCCAATGGCGGGCGGTTCCCTGATAATTAAGATAGGTAAAGCAATAAAAGAAATGACAGAGTTGGGGCTGATTGATAAATCTGATACTTCGCTCTATGGCGCTCAGGCTTCCGGTTCTTCACCAATTTCTACTGCTGTAAAGAAAAGAAGCGATGTTATCATTCCTGTTAAACCGGATACGATAGCACATTCTATAGCGATTGGAAATCCTGCAGACGGATATTACTCAGTAAAGGCCATTAATGATAGTGGCGGATGTGCTGAGGATGTTTCTGATGATGAGCTGGTTGAGGGAATAAAACTTCTGGCATCAACAGAGGGCATTTTCACGGAGACTGCGGGAGGCGTAACAGTAGCCGTAACAAAAAAACTTATAGAGCAGGGTAAGTTGCCGCGAGATGAGTCTATCGTCATATGTGTCACGGGGAACGGCCTTAAAACGCTGGAAGCAGTAATGGACAAAGTAGAGAAAACACCCGTTATTGAGGCAAACATAGAAGAATTTAATGCGCTTATGGAAAAGAAAGAGGTTTGTACTGCTTAAACCTTTTGACAATACACACAAGATTAATTAAAATGCTAAGCAGTTCCTAGCTCTGTGGAAAAAAGAGCCATAACAGTAGAAAATTAGGAATAATATTTTGGGTTAATTTATATTAAAAAGGTAAAGAGGTAAAAATCATGACGGTTAAAGTAAGAATTCCTACTCCATTAAGGACATTAACAAATGGATCAGAAGAAGTTGCCGTTGAAGGCAACTCCATTAAAGAAGTGATTGATAATCTTGAAACTAATTACAATGGATTTAAGGAACGGCTCTGCGACGAAAATGGACAAATTAGAAGGTTTATCAACTTCTATGTTAACGATGAAGATATAAGGTTTAAAGATAACCAGGAAACCCAGGTCAGTGATGGAGATCAAATTTCAATAGTACCGGCAATCGCAGGAGGGTATTAGTCGGCTGGAAGTCAAAAAAGAGGTTCAGGTCTAAAATTTTATAAATACAATCCGATTAGGTCATGGTTATTTTTGATGCTCTTCAATCAATTCCTTAGGCACACTTATATCTGATACTATCAATTCTCCTATAAATTTTTTCCCATTCCCCTTTAAAAAGCCTGCCTTGGGGGAAATAAATGTGACTGTTTTTGTTGCTTTTATTGCAGTTCCCAGCGCCACGCCTTCATCGCAGTCTAATCCGGATGGTATGTCTACAGATATAACGGGTATATTCGTTTCATTAATCTTCCTTATAAGTGAATTTGCAGGTTCCCTAACCTCACCACTTAAACCTGTTCCGAATATTGCGTCAACAATTATATCACAGCCCTGAAGTTCCTTTCCGATTTTTTTAATCTCCTGAAGGTTCTGCAGCTCTTTTATCCTTAACTTCATATTTAATAAAATCTTCAAGTTTGTTCCGGCATCACCGTCTGCGAGAACACCAGATACCTTAGTTGTTAAATACACAGAAATATTTACACCTCTATTGTAAACATGGCGAGCTATCACAAAACCATCTCCGCCATTATTTCCTTTGCCACAAAAAATTGCAACTTTAGCTTTGCAGGGGTCAACAAGCATTTTTAAAGCCTCTTCGGCGACATTTCTACCTGCGTTTTCCATTAAAATAAGGCCGGGAATCCCATACTCCTCTATTGCCTTTCGATCAATTTCTCTCACCTCATCCCGCTTTAATGCTTTTTTTGTGTTAGTCATAAATTTATGCATAGGAAATTCAATGTTGATAACACTTCGACTCCGCTCAGTGTGACGTCATCCTGAGCGGAGTCGAAGGATAGTCTTTCGTAGCGATAGCAATCTAACTTGAGCCCATTTTAAACTTCTGATGAAACTCAAATATCGATTATTTGTCTCACAAAACACTTTAGTTGTCAATACTTTTAACGAGCCATAATTCATCAGTAAAAACTCCTTGACGACTTATTGTATTTGCTTTAATATATTATTGTTTACGATTAATTATCTTTGAATAAGGACGGTAAATAAAATGGCAAAAGTCAGATGCCCGGGAAGCTTAAAAACCACGGTACCTGAACCACTTGAACGAAAGTGTCCGAAATGTGGCAGCATGGTCGAGATATGGAGTGATGAAGAAAAGGCCGATTGTAAGTGCGGTGCAACTGTGTTTAAGGACGCAGCACCTACTTGTGTGGTATGGTGCAGTGCAGCAGAAGAATGCTTAGGTGACGTTGTAGACGTTAAAAAGATTAAGGAAGACGCAAAAAAGAAAGCAGCCTCTGAAGGAAATCCAGAATTCGTCGCTCAGGTAGGAGAGAAAATTAAGAAAGAAAAAGATAAAAACTGCGCTCAGGTACAAGAGAAAGTTAAAAAAGAAAAAGATAAAAAATAGAAATCTGAAATTCGAAATTTGTATATATATTTTACCATTCCCTATTATGTTACTTCCAACATAACCCTTAACTGTCTCGATGAAGAAGTTTTTCAAGAATAGAGTTTAATCAGAAAGACCCTATCTCATGGGGAGAGCAAGGCAAAGCTAAGTTCGTAACAGAGGTGAGATAGTAACTTACTTATTATCTATCATTTTTACTGATACTATGTCCTTCTGTAATGGATTCTTACCATACGAACCTCCAGATCTCATAAATAGATTCCAAGGAAATAACTCGGCTGAGTATATCACTTAGTTAGAGGCTAATTTTTTTCGTTCCAATTGCTTTTATACAACCTGTAAAGGGATTAGAGTTGAATTTCCAAAAATCTCTACATAAAATGTTACCTTTGAAAACTATCCCATCAAGTATTGTCATTTTGCTATTTATTAATGATGATTAATAAGGCTTTTTCTTGCCCGTCCTTCCTTGTCGTGTGATTAAGACAGTTAGATTTTCCACTTAAAAAACAGATTACACGATGGCGAAAGGTCTAAGGCTTTAGTTGCAGTTGCTTTGTTATGGATCTCCAATGAACAACTTTTGGCCGAACAGTACCGATTAAGCGAAGTTAAAAACCAAATCTGTATAAAAGTTATTCCAACCTTGAATCAGAGGATTATCTTATGACAGATCAATTTTATAGAATGGGCTTCACTGGCAGAAAGCCTTTGAAAAAATCTTTAAGGAGCATTTTGTCTATTCCTAAAATGACAACTTCCCTTATTTTGGGAGTGCTTTTAATTTTTACTTCAGTAAGTAATGGATCACCAAATATGGGGCACGTAACGGGAAAGGTTACTGTCTTTCAAAAAAAACTTTTTGGAAAACTAAAAAAGAAAAATGACATGAGCGGGGTAGTCGTTTATATTACAGGTTTTAAAAGTGCGGCACCAAAAGAAGTCCCGGACATTGTGCAAAAAGACAAGCGCTTTTCTCCTAATATTTTACCAGTGGTGGCCGGGCAAAAGGTTAGGTTTCCAAATTATGATAAGATATACCACAATGTCTTCTCCATCTCTCCTATAAAGTCGTTTGACCTTGGTCAATATAAGGGTTCCGAGCCTCCGAAATTGGTGACTTTTGAAAAGTCTGGCCTTGTGCCCGTTTATTGCAACATCCATCCAGAAATGCTTACTTATGTGGTTGTTCTTGAGAATACAGCCTATGCCTTGACTGATAAAGATGGCACCTTCCGTATAAAAGACCTTCCTCCTGGCGCCTATACGCTCAATGTCTGGCTACCCAAAGCGAAACGGGTCAGTCAAGAAATTCAAATTCAGTCTGGGCAGGAAATTGAAGTACATTTAAAATTAAAGGAGTTGCTCAAGATAAAGCCTCATAAACGTAAGAACGGTTCAGACTATCCCCCAGAGGAAGAGATGACTATATATGAAGATTAACTTTCACACCAAGATATTTATAGCGCTAGGTCTAACGGTTTGCCTTTCAATGGTGAGCATTCTGTTCATCCTTCAAGAAACCACAGAAAATCGTATTAAGGATAATATCATAAAGAAATTTGAAAGCACACGTGTGGCCTTAAGGCAGCTTCAAGAATTTAGAAATCGATATGCCGTTGATGCTATAAACACTCTCACCGTCAGTAACGCACAGTTTAGGTCTATCCTTTCGACAGCCTCGGTAAGTGGGTATGAGCTAGGCCTTGGGAAGGACGATAATGAGGATGCCATCCTGAAAGATACAAATCTAAGGCTGAATTCGCTCCTCCCTTTTCTTTCCTTGTACAAAAAATGTGACGTCATTATTTTAACCAATGCGGAAGGTGTCCTGCTGTTCTCAAAGATGTCCCCAAAAAGATTTGGGGATGATTTAAGCTATCTTCCTTTATTTGAAGAGCTGATCGTAAAGGGTGATGAAGTTAACATTTGGGATGCATGCAGGCAAAGCGGAAGAGACTTCCTTTTTCCTGTCAGGGAAAAAGATACTGTTTGTCAAGTGATTGCAAAACCAGTAGTATTTAGAGGAGAAGTTCACGGCGTGGTGATATGTGGAAGTCGCATTGATGAAGACATCCTCTTGCGCCTGAAGAGTGTCTCCGGAGTAGATCTAGCATTATATTGCACTGAAGATGTCCACGCCTCTACATTACTACCGGCGAGGACGCAAACACTTGCTACCTTTATAAGATCCTCAGATTTTAGGGGAAAAAACACTGTTCATGAGTTCTATTTCGATAAGGAGAAATTCTTATCCATGCGTTTCCCGATTATTCCGGAGATGCCCTTGGAAGAAGGTGGTTTGATTGTCCTTAAATCCCTTACGCAGGAACTCAAATTTATATCGCAACTCCGAATAACCCTTCTTATTGTAGGAGGCGTTATACTTTCTATTGCCATTGGTTTTAGCTTCCTTTTATCAAAAGGTATCACAAAACCTATAAAAAAGCTTGCTCTGGCTTCAAGAGATATCGGTATGGGTAAGCTGGATACAAAGGTTAATATACGTACGGGAGATGAATTAGAGAAGCTTGGGAATGCCTTTAATGGTATGGTAAAGGGACTCAAAGAGCGAGACTTTATTAAGAGTACTTTTGAACGCTACGTGTCTCATACTGTGGCGGCAGAAATCATCAGAAACCCTGATATGCTACGCCTCGGTGGGGAGAGAAAGCCTTTGACCATCTTTTTTACGGATATTGGAGATTTTACAAATCTATCTGAGATGCTCTCACCAGAAGACGTGGTTAGAAACCTCAACACGTATTTCCGTGGGATGACTGCTGCCATCTTGGAATATAATGGGACTATTAATAAATTTCAGGGCGATGCCATCTTTGCTTTTTGGGGGGCACCCATTCCTCAGGAAAACCACGCTTTACTTGCTTGTAAAGCAGCACTCAGGTGTCTGGGTTTTTTAGATTATTTAGAGAAAATGTGGGTTGCATGGGGATATCCTCCAAGGACTTATCGTTTTGGTATTAGTACAGGTGAAGTAGTGGTTGGAAATATTGGAACATCTTCCCGTTTCGAATATACCATCATTGGGGACGATGTCAATATTGCAAGTAGGCTTGAAGGGGTCAATAAGCATTATGGTACTCAGATTCTCATTTCAGAGAAAACCTATTCCCTCATAAAAGATAAATTGATTGCAAGGGAAATAGACATTATTCGAGCAGCAGGGAAATCAAAGTCTGTTAAGATTTACGAACTTGTGGCAGAAAAGGGTAAAATTGATGAAAGGAAAGCTCAGGCTTTTGAACACTTTGAAGCAGGTATTCATGCATACCGCAGTCGCCAATGGGAGGCAGCCATTTCCTGTTTTACACAAGTGCTTCGCCTGACGCCAGAGGACAAACCTGCTAGGCTGTATATTCAACGATGTATAGAGTATCAACAAATAGAACCCGCACAAGACTGGGATGGGGTTTATGAGTTTACGGAAAAATAATAGTTACCAAGTTCATTCTTTCCTAACTTTATTAACCAGGTTATGTGCTTGCCTTGTTGGTTCAGGGAGTTTATATCCGCGACAGCTTTTCAAGACTAAATTAATCGATGATGATAAATCTATCTTATGGCCTGGAGAGACAAAAACAGGCTTTACGTTCTTCCTAGTTCTGAGTACAACACCAACAACTTTTCCTTTTATTGTAAGCTGGGAATAGTATCCCACTTCTTTTCCTACGTTTTTATATTCGCCTATTAGCCTGGTTTTTGCACATCCAATCGAGGGTTTGTTTAGCAACAAGCCTATGTGAGACGCTAAGCCAATTCCGCGGGGATGTGCGATACCCTGTGCGTCTAACATAATTATATCAGGTGTTTTTTTGACTTTTGTAAATGCTCTTAATAATATTGGCGCTTCACGAAAACTTAGCAATCCTGGGATGTAAGGGAAACCAACCTTGCCGCTTGCAGTAACCTCCTCGATTTTTTGCATAGTTTGCAATTCAAATACAACCACACCTGCATAAAACCTGTCAATTTCTTTATCATAAGAAACGTCTGCACCGGCGATCAATTTGCCGTTAAGGTTCTTGAACGAACCTTTTAAGGTAATTTGTTTTTTTAATCTCTTCTGTATTTCAACAGCTTCTTTATAACTTACATTCCATGGATGGAGTTTCAGATACCTCATAGAACTTAGGCTCTTAGAGTCACAACATCGACAGAAAATTGTCGATATGGCATAGTCTACCGAGATTATATAGATTAAAATCCGAAATAAGAATATCGAAACTCGAAACAGATTCTAAATTCAAATAACCGAATGATCAAAACGGTTTGAAGAATTTTTGTTTTGAATTTTATATTTTAAACATTTGTAAATTGTATAACTTTTAAATTTAAGTTTTTATTTTGAATTTTGGTCATTCGATATTGTTTCGGATTTCGGGCTTTGTGCTTCGGGTTTTTACGATTATAACAACTGCCCCAAAAGTACCACATTTTTCAGGCTTTGTCTTGGAAAATGCTTAACTCCCTTTAGGCGTTAATCTGTCCTTTCTATCTCGAATACCAGTAATACATCTGGGTCAGGACAGGCGAATAATCCCTTATGGTTGCATCCACCCCCTGGTAGGGAGCCTCCATATCTTAGAATGTCAATTGCCGGGAATAGGACATGCATTATCATCGGGCATATTTTGCCTCGCTCCGTGTCAAAGTCGTAGGAATCTCCGACCTTGTGTCCTCTATGACAATTCTTGGTTCCTTTTCTTTCTTTTATTGTGATCTTTATCTTTGGTCTAGCCATTTCCGAAGTTTTCCCATCCGCCAGAATGACCCCCACTGCTAGCCCCGAATGCTTCCTTGCGCCCGCTCGGCCAAGCCGTTCGGACACGGAGAAGCAAGAAATGGGGGCTGTGGAGGCGAAGTCGGTCTGGTTTCTACGGATGTGATTATACCACAAAACGTCTCGGAAATTCTATGATTTACCATAATCACAATTTAAATCAATCTCTCATTAGTCCACCTTTATAATCCCCCTGTCTCCCCCCACTGCTTTCTTGCCGAAAGTAGGCTCTGTAAGAGCGAAAGCAAGAAGTGGGGGGAATGAGGGGGATTTGTAAACTTATATTTGCCTCATCAAATTGGGGGAAATAAATATCAATACAAAGGGCAAATCTTCCTATTTTCTTCCTTTTCAAAGTGGGATTCGCCTCAGTCACTATTGATATCGTAAAATTTATAAGAACTTGTTGGGAATATACGCATATCAAATCGTAAGTATTGTGGTGTTACATACTTATAAATCTTGTCCTCTGGACTAAAATAGACGTAAATTGGCAACTAAAAAGAGAAAATTCATAATCTTTGGCATCGTTTTTGCTTTAATTACAAGGTTTATAGCTAATTGTAGTTTAATGGAAAATTCTGAGTTTTTTTCATAATTTTGTTTGCAAATATACGATATTTATGGTATAAGCTTCAAAGTTATTGGTTAAGAGACTCGATCATGTGTCATTCTCCTCCCCTTTTGTGAGTCTGGCAAATTTTGACCAATGCTTGCGAATCGTACTTAACACTTACCTATCGTAAA
The DNA here is from genome assembly GCA_046757465.1 of Candidatus Scalinduaceae bacterium. Taxonomy (GTDB): domain Bacteria; phylum Planctomycetota; class Brocadiia; order Brocadiales; family Scalinduaceae; genus Scalindua_A. The sequence goes on from JBHHYH010000088.1 coordinate 9,696, forward strand.
AAAATACCCACAAAAAATATCCTTTTTTTAACTTTTTAAGGAGGGAGTTACTACATGGATAGTAGAAAGATAGTTTATTTGTGCTTGCCGTTTTTTATTGCCTTTGCACTTTTTGCTGGAAGGACATCATACGGAGATGTGGGTATACCTGAAGTTAAGAAACCAGCAGCTACACCTACACCTACACCTACACCTACACCTATTCCAAAACCAGAAGTTTGGAAAGCCCCACAAGCTCCAAAGGCGACATATGATTCATCCTACGCTAATTTACTTAGCAGGATAGAGGCGTTAGAGGCAAGGCCTGGCGGAAACGTCACAGCGCCAA
>JBHHYH010000089.1:0-9889 GCA_046757465.1 Candidatus Scalinduaceae bacterium
AGCTTTGAGGAATAGAGAAAAGAGAAGTAAGCTTGCTTCTGCGGCAAAAACATTTGTACAAAAACAATGTACCTGGGATCGTGTGTCGAAAAGATTGGACCATGTTTATAAGAGGGGATTGAAGGAATGATAAGAATTGGGACATAGTTAAAATGGAAGAAGTTAAATACAAGCTTGTTGAATAGGTTCGACTTGGATAAGAATACTATTTACATAATTGGTAAAAGCATGAATATTAATACAATATCTATATTAAAAGGAATGGTAACCTACATCCCTGGAATATATGGGTTGACATCGAAACATACAGGCGGAACAAATTCTGCGCATTATTGATATTCTGTTTGGCTGCAACATCAAAATTAAACACACCTCTGGAGTTCAAATGAAACACCTTGCGCCCAAGATCAAAAATATATCTAATGCTGATTTGTTACAGGTGGTGTATTCATTCACGCTGTAAAGAAAATAACCTGATATGAAAATCAAAATGATAACAAACGATTTTCCCTTAAGTTGTGGCGGCGTGGGTTATTATGTGTATTATCTTTCCAGAGAACTGATTGACATGGGGCATGACGTTTCTGTCATTCTGCGTGGGAAACGGGATAGAAGGTTTCATTATAAAGATATAGAGGTAATAGAGATTGGAATTCCAGGCCGCCCGCCATTAAATCTGTCAAGTTTCAGAAAAAAAGTTGAGAGGATATTATTAGAGGAAGAGACCGATTTAGTCCATATCCACAATACTGCGATGCCATCGATAAGCTGTGGCTGTCCTGTGATAGTGACAGCGCACTGTTGCGTGAAAGGAATTATCAAAAACTATTATCGTCCCGTAAGAGACCTTGATGGGCTCTTAAGGAATTTGTTGTTTCCGTATTACAGTCATATCGAAAGAAAACTTCTAAGTTCGTCAGATAAATTTCTCGTTGTTAGTAACTCGCTCAGGAATGAGTTTAAAAAGTACTATAATGTGAACAGTGACGTTATGTACAACGGTGTTGATACTGAGAAATTCAATGCGAATAATAGAGTTAAGGAGGATTTAATACTCTTTACAGGAATGTTCCGTTTTGGGAAAGGGTTATATGACCTCCTTCGAGTTGCAGAGATGCTAAAAAGGACCCATCCGGAAGTACAGGTTGTTATGGTTGGTGATGGACCGATTAAGAAGAAAGTTTATAAGATTATACAGGAAAGAGACTTGTTTAACGTGAAAACCAAAAAACAGCTTTCACATAACGAATTGCTTGAATATTATCACCGTGCAAAGGTATATGTTTTGCCATCTTATTACGAAGGACTTCCAACAACTATTCTGGAAGCAATGGCTTGCAAGTTGCCGGTTGTGGCTTCCAACATTTCAGGCATTCCCGAGCAGATAGAGGAGGGCGTTACGGGCTACATGCTTTCACCCGGCGATGTAAACGGTTTTTATAATAGAATTGTCAGGCTGCTTGAAGACCCGGAAAAACAAAAGAGCTTTGGAGAAAAAGGAAGGGAGAGGGTCATGGAGAGATTCACATGGCCCCACATCGCCAGGGGCATAGCAAAAAAATACACGGAATTGTTACAGACTAACACTGACTGAGGATTCAAGGGGACTCATATATCAACTATAACCTGAAATCAGGTGTTTTTAACGGGATGCGGTATTATCGATGAAAAAGAAGGTTTACATTTCCTCTGTTGTCAATGATCTGGAAAAGCAGATTCTTTATGCTTTTGAGTGGATTGACTGGGAAGGAATTATAAAAAAGGACTCCAGGGTCTTCATCAAGCCTAATTTTACATTTCCATTTTATAAAGCCGGCGTCACTACCTCTCCCGAAATTATTGAAGCTTTACTAAGTGTAATTTCAGGGAGGACATCTAATATAATAGTAGGAGAAACGGGTGGGGCCGGATTAGCCTGGACAGCAGAAGAGTCTTTTCGGGGACATGACCTTCCACGAATCTGTAAGAAATATACTGCAGAGTTGATTAACTTGTCCAGGGTAGATAAAGAGCGTACAGAATTTAAACTCTCAAAGGCAACTGTTTTCCTTGATCTACCACGAATATTATTAAGAGATACAGATGTATTTATAACAGTGCCCGTTCCGAAGATTCATTGTATGACTAAGGTGAGCCTGGGACTTAAGAATCAATGGGGCTGTATTCCATTTGCAAAAAAAAGATTTAGATATCATGCCTACTTTGACGAGTTAGTTTGCAAATTGAACAAACTAATCAACCCTAAAATTGTCGTCGGGGATTGCACATATATGCTAACAGGTAATGGGCCTATGTTTGGGGAAGAAGTAAAGACGAATATGATAGTTTCCTCAAACGACCTTGGTGCATTTGAAATGACGATGCTACAACTTATGGGCCTGGACACATGGAGCATAGAACACATTAACGAGGCAAGAAAGGCAGGAATTATGTCGGTGTCTATGGACGAGATAGATTTCAATGCTAATTGGAAGGACTTTGTAAGCGATAAGTTCTTTTTAAAAATGACAATCCAGAATTATATTGCACTGATAGGTTTCAAGAGCCGCTTTATAACATGGTTGGGGTATGAATCTCCGCTATCTGATTTTTTGCACAAAATGTTATATGCAATTAAAGGGAATCCACTAGAAGAGGCGGTTAAAGAGAGACAGAGATATGAAAAAGAATCGGCTTGTTAGTAATCTTGTAGGCAAAACCTCTGAGAATATACTGAGAGGTTTAAAATATCATTCAAATAAAGTACTCAATAAACCTCAGGATTTAACTTTTCTGGTATATTCAGTTACCCGGAAATGCAACTCAAGATGCGTGATGTGTAATATATGGAAGGATAAATACCATCAGGAACTCACACTGCGGGAGATAAGAAATATAATGTGTGGAGCTTTTTTTTCAAAGCTCAAATACGTAAATCTCACTGGCGGGGAGCCCTTTTTAAGGAAGGATTTGGCCGGGATCGCCGGCATATTTGGAGAATTACCACACTTAAAAGCAATACAGATCCCAACCAATGGTTTTCTTACACGGAAGATTGTAGAAACTACAGATAGCATTTTGAGGCAATTATTGCCTGATATTTATCTCAGTATCTCCGTGTCTATAGATGGTGATGAGTCAATACATGATAAAATCCGCGGTACAAAAGGCGCCTATGATAAGGCTGCTAAGACATTACAACAACTGCAGTCTATTAAGGATCCGATGTTGATTGTTGGAGTGGCGACAACGGTTTCAAGGGCAAACATTTATTCAATCGAGGAGATATATAGTCATCTTAAAAACTTATCCGACCATGTTGGTTTTTATCCTGCCATAAGTTCAAGCAGTTTCTATAGGAACGAAAATAATGAAGCGGTTCAGAAGGATAATTTGTACATACAGAAGGCCATTCAATTTTTTTCTTTAATACGTGACAATGAACCGGAGCACGCCTTTTATTATGATGAGATTGTGAATTTTTTGCAGACAGGGATACGGTCGTTCGAATGTTTGGCAGGGCAAAAGACTGCTTATTTGAGTGCTGACGGTGAACTATTTCCGTGTCTTATGTTGTCGGATAAGGAGGGGTACTCTTTTGGGAGTCCGTTGGGCGGGAAGGCAATTGAAGCATGGAAGGGGACAGAGGGGAGTCTGATTCGGAAGAAATTAATAAATAATCCGGTATGTTCAAGGTGTTCCTTGAGTTGTGATCTGATAAACAATCTTAACGAAGAATTCTTTGAAATGGCATTTTTTTATCTAAAAAATCCACGCATATCCATCAAACTTTTAAATGATATAAGGCAGAATAAAATCAAATCCAAGAATTTAAGTTAATAACACCGAATAATATGAATATATTATTTGTCTCTCCAAGGTTGCCTTACCCACCGTTGAAAGGAGATCAGCTCCGTGCCTTTTATCTCATTAAGCATTTGTATAAACGAGGGCATAAAATCAGTCTGCTATCCTTCATAGAGAATGAAAGAGAAATGGCATGGAGGCAAAAACTGCTGGAATATTGTGAGGTAGTAGAGACGGTCCTTTTACCAAAGTGGAAATCATATTTAAATATGATTTTTGGCTTATTTTCAAAAATCCCCTTTCAGGTGAAGTTTTATTATTCAAGGGAAATGTTTGATGCGGTTAGGGATATGAGCGCAAAAAATAGTTGCGACGTTGTCCATTTTATTTTTTCGAGGATGATGTCGTATGCTAAAATTGTAGAGGGCACCCCGGTGATAATGGACCATGTCGATGCATATTCCATGAATATGGAGCGAAAGTATAATAGGGAAAGGGGGTTCAGGAAGGCTATTTCTTACTATGAATGGAAGAGGATGAAAAGATACGAAAGGAGTAATCATTCTCTATTCAATTATAGCGTTGTGGCCTCACGCATTGACAGGGAGTATCTGAATAACGAACGAATTGAAATTATACCAAATGGAGTAGATCTGGAGAGGCTTGCCCCTGTAAGGAGAGGTAAGGACATTGACTTAATTTTTACCGGAAATATGGGATATTTCCCTAACAAGGATGCGGTACTTTATTTCTGTCAAGAGATTTTCCCTCTGATTTTAGAAAGAAGACCAGAGACCACTTTTTATATAGTCGGCACAGACCCTTCTCCTAAAATAAGAAAACTTGCAGATGGGAAAAATATTTTCGTAACCGGCTATGTAAATAATATGAAAGTTTACCTGAATCGTTCACTTGTTTCAGTCTGCCCTATAAAGGCGGGCTCTGGTATACAAAATAAGGTATTAGAGGCTATGGCAAATGTAGTTCCGATTGTAGCAACCTCATACGCTATCGGAGGCATTTCTGCTGATAATGGCAAAGATGTCTTTATTTCTGATAAACCCGAAGAGTTTGCAGAAAATGTATTAAAATTGTTAGGGGACAAAAAACTTCGAGAAAGGTTATCCTTGAACGGCAGACGGTTAGTGGAACAAGAGTACAGTTGGGATGTTTCGGCGGTGAAATTTGAAGATGTATACGATATGGCTCAGAAGGCATTCATAGAGGCCGGAACAAGATTAGCAAAAAGAGATTTGCAAAAGAAAGGTCATTTAATCTTTAGGTAGTGGGTGAACACGTGAAAAACGCTTTATCTATTGATTTAGAAGATTGGTTCTGTGTTTATAATCTCAGCCAGGCTATAAGAAGGGAGGATTGGGATAGTTGTGAACTGCGAATTACAAAGAATACGGAGCTTGTCTTAAATCTATTGGATAAGCATAAAACCAGTGCCACGTTTTTTGTCCTTGGGTGGATTGCCGAGCGCGTTCCCGATCTGGTACGCGAAATTGAACTGCAAGGTCACGAAATAGCCACTCACGGTTATTCGCATACTTTAGTTACAGATATGACTCGTGAATCATTTGAAAAGGATTTAAAAAAAGCGCTTCAGGTTACAAGGCGGCTTGTAAAACAAGAGATTTTGGGTTTTCGTGCCCCTTCATTCTCAATTACATCAAACACATTATGGGCGGTGGATGTTCTTGTAAAAAATAATATTCGCTATGACTCATCAATTTTCCCCATAAGCTCCCATCCGGATTATGGAATTCGCGATGCACCATTATCTATTCATCAACTCGATGGTTCATTAATTGAAGTGCCCTTAAGTTGTGCAGAGCTTCTGGGCAGAAGAATACCCTGTAGCGGAGGAGGCTACTTCCGTATTTTTCCATATGCAGTGACAAAGTTTCTTTTGAAGCGTTGTAACAGTCAGGGGCGACCGATTATTTTTTACCTGCATCCCTGGGAACTTGACCCGGGTCAGCCGAAGGTCAAACTACCCTGGCTCAAAAGATTTCGCCATTACTATAATTTAAACAAGTGCATGGAAAGACTGAATAAGTTGTTGACCGATTTTGAATTTACCGCAATCAAGGAGATTTTGTGATTATGAATGAGGGCGTGTTGAGGCAGAAAGATTTTTGGGACAAGGAGGTCGATGCATTCGATGCTATATATTCACATAAAAAGAATAAGTTTGGTATCCTTTTAGATTCCATATTTAGATGGGATATGTATAAAAGATTTGACTATACCATGGAGAACGCACAACCCATCGAAAACCGAGCCTTTCTTGACGTCGGCTGTGGGACTGGTCAATATTCACTGGAACTTGCCCGAAGGAATGCACGAATGATTACGGGCATTGACATCTCCGAGAAAATGATAGAAGTTTGCCGTCAACGGGCTGCCAAAAAAAAATTGGATAACATTTGTTCCTTTATCCAAACGGACCTTTTAAAATATCAGCCTAATGTTACATTTGATGTTTGTATTGGAATTGGGTTGTTTGATTACATTAAAGAACCTCTGCCGGTATTGGCAAAGATGAGAGAGTGTGTTCGGGGCAAGGTGGTAATTAGTTTTCCCAGATTGTGGACATGGCGAGCAATAGTGCGAAAGTTTAGATTGTTAATAAACCAATGTGATGTTTATTTCTACTCCCGAGCACGTATTGATAGATTGTTAAAGACAGCAGGATTCAAAAGGTACAGTATCCAAAAAATCGGGCAGCTCTATTGTATAAGTGCGTTCCCTGAATAATTATAGTTTCCCCGTTTTGCAGCGAAGAAAAACTCTGCAATTTTGAGTGTCATAAACAAATATCTTCGGTTTATCCTCCCTTATTGGAACTTAACCTTACTCACATCATAAACTTAGAAATATTCAGTATATGAATCTATTGATTTATTTTAAGTTTTCTTTTAAGACCGCTGCATTTCCTGCGGTGTACTTAACAAGAAAGTATTACAAATGATACTAAAGCATATTCCCAAAAAGAACCTATTACTTTTGTCGGGAGATGTGATTTTAATAGTTCTCTCAATGGCTTGCGCCCTTTATATTAGAACAGGTGCAACAATTAACATTTTATCCTATCTAACAGGCGCTTCCACTTTCACTGTCATGGTATTTCTCCCTACTTTTTATATATTTGACCTCTATAAACCTGATTGTAGATTTAAAGCCTTAAATTATCTATCGAGGCTCATGCTTGCTGCTGCGGTAGGCGGCATCGTTTTGGGCATGGTTTTTTATATTTTACCCACATGGCAGTTTGGAAGGGGCACATTTATTTTTAGCGTGTTACTTATTGCTGTATTTACATACTCGTGGAGGATGTTTTTTGAATCTTGTATATCAACTGCAGGAATCAAAAAAAATGTAATTATAATTGGGGCGGGAGGGGCCGGGCAGACCATGTATGATTTAATTAATGGTAATAGTGATTATAGAATTATTGGGTTCTTAGATGATGATCCTGAATTACGCGGTGTATGTGTTGTGCAACATCGCATTCTGGGCGACTGCAGCCGTTTAATTGATATGGCAAATAGAAAAGAAATAGATGTGGCTGTTATTGCAGTTACGCATGGGAAAAAACCTGAACTTTATAGAAATGCATTAGCGATAAAGATGAAAGGTATTGAGGTTTATGATGTGCCCTCCTTATATGAAAAAATTGCAGAAAAGGTTCCTATAAATTGTATAAAGGATTCATGGTTTGTATATGTCCCGCTTTTAGGAGTAGGGAACAGCTTATATACTCAAAAATTAGAACGTTTTATGGATATAGCAATATCTGGATTTGGGCTCATATTCTCGCTTCCAATCAATTTGATTACGGCTATCCTTATAAAACTTGAATCAAAGGGGCCAATTTTTTATACACAGGAAAGGATTGGACAGGAGGGAAAGCACTTCAAGCTCGTAAAATTCCGCTCTATGAAAATCGGTGCAGAGTTGAATGGTGCAACATGGGCAGAAGAAAATGATACAAGGGTAACGAGGGTTGGGAAGATTATCAGAAAATTAAGGATTGATGAAATACCCCAGATGTGGAATGTTCTTAAAGGAGACATAAGCTTTATCGGTCCAAGACCTGAGAGGCCAGAGTTTCTGAAGTCCCTGGAGAAAGACATTCCTTATTATTCTCTACGACATTCAGTAAAGCCAGGTATAACTGGTTGGGCACAGATAAATTATGGATACGGCGCCTCTAAGGATGGTGCCTTTGAGAAGCTTCAGTATGATTTTTTCTATATTAAAAACAAATCCTTATTGCTTGACCTCATTATCCTACTCCGAACAGTAAGAGTTGTATTATTTGGGAGTGGGGCAAGATGATGAGATACGAGATAGTGGATAGAAAGTAGAAGGTGGTAGGCGATCATTACTAGACAGTACGCAGTAGGCAGCAGGTAACAGTTATAGGTATAGTAAATATTATCAACTCATATCCCGATCTTGACAAAATCTGAGCTGGCAGGATTTAATGGATTATAAATTGTAAACAAATTATAATTTTGCCCGAATGTTTATTCTTGTTATCATAATATAATAATGAGTTATTCGGGTAGAAGTGAACAAATAAAGGGTTTTAAATCCGCTACCAATAGATGCAAAAGGATTGTTGGATTTACGGGGGCAGGCATAAGCACAGAATCCGATATTCCGGACTATCGCAGTAAAGGTGGTATCTGGGATAAGTTTAAGCCTGTATATTTTGATGAATTTCTTTCAGATGAAAAGAAACGTTTCCTTTACTGGCAAAGGAAACAGGAATTATGGGAGAGTATAAAAAGTGCGGTGCCCAATAAAGGGCACATGTTTTTCAAACATCTTTATGATGAACGTAAACTTATTGGACTTGTCACTCAGAACATAGATGGTCTTCATGAAAAGAGCGGATTGCCTAAAGACATAATGGTTAATTTGCATGGAACCAATCTTGAGGTTATATGTCTTAAATGTGGATTTATTTTACCATCTGAAGAAGTGCTCGATGACTTAGACCTTGAGCAAGGAGTACCGTTATGTCAAAAGTGTGGGGGGTTCTTAAAACCTAATACAATTTCCTTTGGACAATCACTTCGAGAAGAAGATCTGGACAAGGCAAGGACTTTGTCACTTTCCTGTGATTTAATGATAGTGGTTGGCTCGACTCTTGTTGTTCAACCTGCGGCCTCTTTCCCCTTAATTGCTAAAAAGAATGGTGCACTCCTCGTAATCATATCCCTTTCTGAAACCCCTCTTGATAACGATGCTGATTATGTCTTCCATCAAAAGATGGGGGATTTTTTAAATCGTATCTAATCATAACCCTTCGACTTAAAACCTCATTTGTAAAATGTTACGTCAATCTTCACAAAAAGCTTTATTGTTATACTATAAATTATCTTTGCTAATTCAACTTCTTATCTTTCCATCTGGAGGTAGCGTACCGATAGCTGCCATTTGCATAATCTATCTCGCAGGTATCGTAATAAATATCTATGTTTCCGCTTAACTGCGCTACGTTGTTAGCCACTATTGCTCCATGAATATTATTGCCATTACCAGAAATTGTGATATCTCCGGAAACAATTATAAGACCATACCAGTGTACACTACCGGCGAGATCAAGATCGCCTCTTACCACGAGTGTCCCGTATCCCGTTAAATTATTAATATCTAATCTTAGATCTGATAATTGCGTGGCATCGCAAAACACAATTTCATAGTTAGAAATACTTCCCACAGTAATATTTTGTGCTGGATCATCAGCATCACCCCAGATTACGGTTGCCGTGGATTCCAGTGCATCAACTTGTGCCGTCACGTCTATTGCAGGTGTTATTTGTGTTGATGGGCCTGCTTGAGACACAAGATCTATAGCGCCTCCTGTAAGGTCTAAATTAGTCGAATAACCTACGCATGGAATAGAACCAGAGGAACAAGCATCGTCACCGGTTATATCTACGTTACCATTTATATCAACATTATTTCCGTAAATGCCCGCGACAATAGGCGGGCCTGGGATTTTTCTTGTATGAACTTCAACGATACTTGAACTTTTACCATTACTACCGTAAGAGGTAATAATCTCCACAGGTGAAGC
>JBHHYH010000090.1:0-9782 GCA_046757465.1 Candidatus Scalinduaceae bacterium
GTGAAGCAATTGCCCGTTTCCATATCAATTCATAGAGGCGTTTCTGGTTTCTGTCGCTACCGGGACTTTTTACTGAAAAATCTGTAGGTCTGATTGCTTCATGAGCTTCCTGGGCAGAACTGGATTTGGTAGTGTATTGTCTTGTTTCTGAATATTCGGTGCCGTATGCGGAAGTTACTTCTTTTGCCGCGCTGTCCATGGCTAATTTTGAGAGACTTACAGAATCAGTTCTCATATATGTAATCTTACCTGATTCGTATAAGCGTTGTGCCAGGGTCATAGTCTGCGCTACCGAGAACCCGAGCTTAAGACTGGCTTCCTGTTGTAATGTAGAAGTGGTAAAGGGGGCGGCCGGTTTTTTCTGCCCCGGCCTCTTCTCTAGATTATTTATTGAGAACGTGGCCCCAATACATTTGGTCAAGAAGTCCCGGGCTTCCTTCTCGGTGGAAAACCTTTCAGACAATTCCGCCTTTAATATTTTATTGTCACCAACCAGGAACTCGGCGCTGACTTTGAAGAATGATTGAGTCTCAAATTGCTCAATTTCCCGTTCTCTTTCTACCACCATTCTTACCGCTACTGATTGAACCCTTCCTGCAGAAAGACCGCGGCGGATTTTTTTCCATAAAATTGGGGAGAGTTCAAATCCTACAAGTCTGTCCAGAATCCGTCTGGCCTGTTGCGCATTGACAAGATCGATATCAATGCTTCTTGGTGATTCGATGGCACTAAGTATTGCCTGTTTTGTAATTTCACCGAAAACGATTCTTCGCGTATTTTTATCATTTAATTTAAGTGCTTCATTCAAGTGCCATGATATCGCTTCTCCTTCACGGTCTTCATCAGTAGCCAGCCATACTACTTTTGCTTTTTTTGCTGACTTTTTAAGTTCTTTTACAACGTTCTTTTTTTCTTTAGGGATTTCGTAGGTTGGCCGAAAATCGTTTTTTGTGTCAATAGCATCATTAGCCTTAGGGAGGTCCCTGACATGGCCGAAACATGATTTTACAGTAAAATCCTTACCAAGATAACCTTCAATGGTTTTTGCTTTTGCGGGCGACTCTACTATTACAAGATTTTTGATCATAGATTTGACCATAGAATTATATTGTTAATTTTTATGAGGGTTCAAAATATAAAAACACATCTCAGACAAAGGTTAGAAATTAAAACAAAGGCGCTGGCAAGTGTCAAGGATTTTCCAATTAAAGCTTTTTCATGTATATTCACCGTGACCGTTAAATTACGAAAATGAAATTTTTGCAAAAAGCAGTTGATAGTTAACACAATGCTTTATATAATTTTATGTTTTATTATAATTAGTAAATACTTTTACAATGTTTGTTCAAAATATGTGAGGGTCATATGGCAGCGACAAATTGGTTTCGAAAAAATCAGAAAAAACTTCTAGGTATCTTAGTTGTATTTCTAATGGTAATATGGGGAATCGGCCCGGCAGTTGATTATATAGTACCGAAGCCTCCTGTTGGGGAAATACTTGGTGAGAAAATCTCGCAAGAAGAGTTTAGTGATACAGTGGTCAGATGGGCGAGAGTTTTTTTCAGGGATTCTAAAGAGCCTGTAGCTAAACAAGTCTGGAAGCAATTAGCGCTGGTTCACCAGGCCGAGAGAATGGGTATATTTGTGACGGATGAAGAACTTGTGCAGGAAATACAAAGCTGGTTTCCCGTTGGTCCAGTGATATTTACTAATAGAGAGGAATATAGGCGTATGCTTGGATCAATATTTCATATGACACAATATCAGTTTGAAAAGACCATTAGAGAATATCTCTTAGCCCAGAAACTTCAATTCCTATTAAGAAATTCAGTAAAGATTACCAAAGATGAAGCGCTTCAGAGATATGTGAAAGAAAATGAAAAGGTAAAGATCAAATATGGTGCTTTTAAGGCTAAAGACTTTGTTGATCGTGTTGAAATTGAAGAAGATGAGATCAGGTCTTTTTATGATAAATATAGTGGGAATTTCCCAAATGAAGAAGAGGGAGCCTGGGGTTATAAGGAACCAGAGAAGGTTAAGATAGAATATGTGATGGCAAGAAACGATGTGATAGAAAAACAAGTTAATGTCACCGATGAAGAAATGCATGAATATTATGAAGAGAAAAAAGATCTTATGTTCAAAAAGGAAACTGAATATGCACTTAAAGAGGAAGAAAAATCCGAAGATGAGAAATCAAACAAAACTTCTACACCAGAATATAAACCTTTTGATGAAGTAAAAGAGCAAATAATTTTTACTTTACGGCTCAAAAAAAGCGAGGCTTTGGCTAACAAACTAATCGGTGATGCTGATAATGATATCTATGAGAATATTGATGAAGAAGGACTTATTAGTTTTTCAGAACTTGCAGCAAAATATGGTCTGTCATATGTCGTCCCAACAAACCCGAATGACGGAACAAATTATTTCACGAAAGGCGAGTTAAAAGGAGTGATTAAGGGTCTGGAAAAATTTCCACAGCTTGTATTTGATAGGGAAATAAACGATCCTTCTCCTCCTCTTAGTTCTTTAGAAGGGAGGCTTATATTTCGAGTGCTAGAAAGAATTGCTCCCAGCATACCTCCTTACAAAGAAATCCATGACGAGGTTGCCGAAGACGTTCGGTACGAAAAGGCGTTTAAAAAGGCTGAAACATTTGCGAAAAAATGTCTTGAGAAGATTGGCCAAACATCTTTTGAAGAAGGCATAAAAATTATTGAAGAAGAAACGGGTAAAATACAAATAGTAGGGACCGATTACTTTAATAGACCTGGTATTATTGGTGAGAATGATTATGTTAAGGTTTTAGGTTCAGAGAGATTTACACTTGCAACCAAGGCTTTTGATTTAAAAATTGGGGAGTCAGATATTGCAGTGGAAGATAAAGGTGAAAAGACATGTTATGTGGTAATGTTAGTAGATAGGAAGAAGACTGATCTGGAAAAATTTGAAGAGAAAAAAGATTCAATAATGGAAAGATACCTGATTGAAAAACAACTAGCGTTTTTATCTGAATGGGAATCACAGGTACATAAGAAAACTCGGTTAGGAAAAAGTAAAAGCTAAGTTCATTTAAGAGGATAAATTGGAGACTATTTTTGGTATAAGAAAATTACAAAGAAAACTTACCTGGCCTGTTGTTACATTGGGAATGTTTGATGGTGTACATTTAGGCCATCAAAAGGTCATTGAAAAAATCGTAAGTCTGGCCAACAAAAAAAACGGAGAATCAATAGTTTTAACCTTCGATCGTCACCCGAGGAGCTTTCTTTCAAAGAAACCACAATCTTGCATTACATCGCTTGAACATAGATTGGTTCTGTTCGAACGATTAGGCGTTGATATAACAATTGTATTGAAATTTGATAAGAAGATCGCAGAAACCAGTGCTGAGGAGTTTATAGCTAAAATAATGTATAACTCGCTTGGCGCCAGGGTGGTTGTGCTTGGATTTAACTGTTTATTTGGCAAGGATAGAAGAGGTAATGCATCTATGGTGTGTGGTTTTGCACATAAATACGGATTTGAAGTAATTTCATGTGAACCTGTAGAATTTGAAGGTGAAACAATAAGCAGTACTACAATACGCAAGAATATCATCCAGGGAAACTTGCAAAAAGCAAAAGGGATGTTAGGAAGACATGTTTCGGTATTTGGTACTGTAATTAAAGGTTCAGGTCGAGGTAAGGAGTTAGGATTTCCTACTGCCAATCTTAATCTTCATCATGAGGTAAGACCTCCGTCAGGAGTCTATGCCACTAAGGTGTTCTTTGATGGGAAGGAGTATAATGCTATAACCAATATAGGAAAAAGACCCACCTTCGAGGAAAACACACATAAGGATGAGCCTATAGTAGAGGTGCACATAATCGATTTTAATGAGTCAATTTATGGAAGGGATTTAGAAGTACAGTTCCTTTATAAATTAAGAGAAGAGGCAAAATTTGAAAATGTTGACGAACTAAAGCTACAGTTAGAGCGGGATAAAATGAGACTTATGAACAAATCTTTTAAAAAGGTCTTGACAGAATAGTGGTACAACATATAATGCACAAGACTAAGCAACGAAATAACTTACAATGTTTTCTTAGGGCAGATAGCTCAGTTGGTAGAGCACGGGACTGAAAATCCCGGTGTGGTCGGTTCGATTCCGACTCTGCCCACCAAATCCAGAACGTTTTAACTTGTATCTCTTGTAAAATAGAGACTAATGGGTAAAAGTAAGTTAACAGATTACCTTATTCCAGACTTATTAAAGAGGATAGAGGAGTGATTTGAATAAGTATTATCTTATGCATGCAAAATTACAGTAAAAGGAAATGAGTTGACTAATCCCCCTAAATGCCCCTTTACAGACTGTGTCGTAATAAAGGAAATGCCTATTTTGTCATTCTGAATCCTGTGCTGAACTTGTCGCCTGTGGCGCCCCTTGAAGCAACTATCAGATCCGACACGGGTTTCAGTATTGATTCAGAATATAATGATTTCAATAGGTTAGCAGCCTTAGAGTTCCCGCCCCCCCATTCCTTGCTTACGCAAGGAAGCTATGGGGGAATGGGGGCGGGATGACATTTTGACACAGTCTGTTAGAAAAGGGGGATTAAAATGTGTCGGCAAAAGGAAATATCTCACTATGACAGAAATGAAGGCGACCCGTCAGGCGTATGGTGAGTCGCTAGTTGAACTTGGTGAAAGGAACAGAAATATAGTTGTACTTGATGCTGATCTTGCTAAATCTACGACTACAATAAAATTCGGTAAAAGATTCCCGGATAGATTTTTTGATATGGGTGTTGCAGAGGCAAATATGATGAATACGGCTGCGGGGTTGGCAACATGCGGGAAGATTCCATTTGCAAGCAGCTTCTGTATATTTGCAACGGGAAGGGCATGGGAACAAATCAGGAATACAATTTGCAGTAGCGGGTTAAATGTAAAAATTGTCGCCACACATAGTGGTGTGGCAGTTGGTGCAGATGGCGCATCACATCAAGCCATTGAGGATATCGCACTAATGAGGGCGATACCTACTATGACCGTTATCGAACCATGTGATGCCATAGAAGCAAAAAAAGCAGTTTTCGCAGCAGCGGAGTTCAAAGGACCAGTTTATATTCGTATGGGAAGGGCTCCGGTACCTACGATTACAACGCCAAACACCGAATTCAAGATAGGAAAGGCGGTAATATTAAGGGAAGGGAAAGATGTCTCTATTATTGCATGTGGTAGTTTAGTTACAAATTCTCTAAAGGCAGCAGAAATATTGTCCGGTGAAGGGATAGAGGCTACCGTTGTAAACATGCATACATTAAAGCCGATAGATGTAAAGACGTTAACACGGTTAGCTAAAGAAACAGGTGCAATAGTAACGGCAGAACAACATGTCCTTGATGGCGGTCTGGGGAGTTGTGTTGCCGTTGTCCTTGCCAGGGAGTATCCAGTACCAATTGAAATGATTGGTATAGATAATCGCTTTGGCCAATCTGGTGATCCCGAGATACTATTTAAAGAGTACCATCTAACTGCTGAAGACATTGTGAAAGCAGTGAAGAAGGTGATTAAAAGAAAAAAATAAAACAAGGAGTGATTTGAATGTTAATGTTAAGAAGCTATTTTAATTTTATCTGGATAATAATAATTGTTTTTTCTTTAGGTTTACGTGATCTGCATGCACAAGCGGATCAAAAGTCTGATCCAGATACTTATTATCAAAATTTCGAAGAGTTTGTAAATGTTGTTAAGGAAATACAGAATAAATATGTTAATGAAGTAGAATTAAAAGAATTGCTGAAAAATGCTTACAAAGGAATGCTTGCTGGTTTAGACCCTTATAGTCAGTTTATTGATTCAGAAAATCTTCAAGAGCTAAAGATCGAGACAGAAGGTGAATTCGATGGTCTTGGTATCGAAGTCATTATTAAGAATGGTGTTTTGACTGTTTTAACACCTATTGTTGATTCGCCTGCCTTTCGTGCAGGAGTGCTCATTGGAGATAGAATTATAAAGATCGATGGGAAATCGACAAGAAATATTTCAATTCGTGAAGCCATCAAATTGCTCCGTGGCAAGCCTAACACAAAAGTTACACTTACTGTTATACATGAAGAAGAAAGTGAACCTGTTGATATAAATATTAACCGGGCTAAGATTCATGTTAAGAGCGTGCGTGGCGCAAGGATTGTTGATGAAGAGGGTAAGATTGGTTACATAGCAGTTACCAACTTCCAGGAAAATACGATAGCCGACATGGACTCTGCAATTCAAGACTTAAGAAAACAAGGGATGAGATCTTTGGTCTTAGACTTACGGTTTAATCCCGGTGGTCTCCTAAATATTGCAAGAGATATGGCGGACAAATTTATTAAAAAAGGCATAATTGTAACTACAAAGGGAAGACATAAATCGCAAGACCATAAATATAAAGCACACAGATCAGGAACTTATCCTAACTTTCCCTTGATAATATTAGTTAATAAGGGCAGTGCAAGCGCTTCAGAGATTGTTGCAGGGTCTATTAAGGATCATAAGCGCGGAATCTTGCTAGGAACTAGAACTTTTGGTAAAGGTTCCGTTCAGAGTTTGATACCAATAGAAAATAAAAATTCTGCCTTGAAACTAACAACAGCTAAATACTACACACCCTCAGGAGCCCAGATTGATGAATCAGGTCTTGAACCGGATATAAAAGTTAATCTTACAAAGAAAGAACTTAAAGAACTTTACAAGCACCTATCAAGGGGTCATGCCACAGATATAATAAAAGAGAATGGGAAAAAGGTTTCTGGTAGCGAGAATAAAACTGGATTTGCAGATATACAGCTTGCTAGAGCGATTGACATCATAAAAGGGATAAGTGTTTATGCTCAAATATCAGGAGATGAATAAGGCTGTAACAAGTTCTAATACAACTTAGAAATATTTGTCTATTCCCAATAAATGAAGGATAAATCGTAGTTGCTCAATAAAATATGGAAAATTGTTAAAGTTAATAGAATCCCCCAAAATCCCCCCCACTTCTTGCTTTCGCAAGAAAGCAGTGGAGGGGACTAAGGGGGATTTGTTTTTATATTGAAATGATAATCCTGGGTATCGAAACATCTTGTGACGAAACAGCCATTGCTGTAGTGGAAAACGGTGTAAAAATCCTTTCAAATATAGTAGCCTCCCAACAAAAACTTCACACAAGGTTTGGTGGTGTAGTTCCTGAGATAGCATGTCGTGCACATACTGAATCAATAATAACAGTGATTGATAATGCTATTATCGAAGCAAACATTAAGATTAGTGATATAAATGCAATCTCTGTAGCAAACACACCAGGTCTTATAGGTGCACTGTTAATAGGACTTACTACTGCTAAAACATTAAGCTGGATATTAAAGATTCCACTTATAACGGTCAATCATTTACATGCACATATTTATGCAAGTAAAATTGAACATGAGAATATTGATTATCCAGTTATCAGTCTTGTCGTATCAGGCGGACATACAACTTTGTTTATAACACACAGCGAAACAAGACATTCACCTATCGGTGGGACTATAGATGATGCAGCGGGAGAGGCCTTTGATAAGGTTGGCAAGATTTTAGGTTTAGGTTATCCTGCTGGGCCGGAAATTGATAATATCTCAAGAAATGGTAACGAGCGGGCGATATTATTCCCTCGTTCATACATGGGAAAAGATTCTCTTGATTTTAGTTTTAGTGGTATTAAAACTGCAGTCTTATATCATTGTTTAGGTCAGGATACAAAGATTGACAGAATCAAGCCAAGATTAAAAGACCATGAGATTGCAGACCTTGCAGCAAGCTTCCAGGAAGCGGTTGTAGACGTTTTGGTAGATAAAACCATATATGCTTCAACTAAATTTTCTGTTAGAGGCATAATCTTGGGTGGTGGTGTTGCTTCCAACTCAAGACTGAGACAAAAACTCGGTGAGGCAGCAAAGCATCGGGATATACCTCTGTATTATCCTTCGAAAACGTTATGTATGGATAATGCCGCGATGGTAGCAGGGCTGGCATACCACAAGTATCAGGAAAATGAATTCTCAGGACTTGAAGTTGAGGCAGTACCATAATTATGGATAGCAACTCTATTAAGAAGCTTCTACGAAAGGTACAAAGGGGTGAGCTTACAGCAGAAAAGGCGTTGCAATATTTTAAGGATTTACCATACAAAGATCTCGGGTTTGCCAAGGTTGATATTCATCGGGCCATACGCTGCGGTTTTCCTGAGGTGATATTTTGTGCTGGTAAAACTCCTGCGCAAGTCCTTAGTATTGCCGACCAAATAATTGAAAATGGTGTAGATTTGTTAGCAACTCATGCTAATAAGGAGATATTTGAGCATATTGCTCGAAAATACAAGATTGCTCGATATAATGATATAGCCAAGACAATAGTTATCCGGAAATCCCGTCATAAAAAAAAGAAGGGCTCAATATTGATTATAACTGCCGGTACGTCAGATATTCCTGTAGCTGAAGAAGCAAAAGAGACTGCTGAAATAATGGGTAACAATGTAAAGGTACTTTATGATGTAGGAGTTGCCGGTATTCATAGGTTGCTTAAAAATAAAAAAGATATTTCTACTGCGAGGGTAATTATAGTTATTGCTGGCATGGAGGGAGCTCTTGCCAGTGTGGTTGGTGGAATGGTTGATCGCCCTGTTATTGGTGTACCAACAAGCGTGGGATATGGAGCTAGTTTTAATGGCATTACACCACTTCTTGCAATGCTAAATAGCTGTGCTGCAAATGTGGCTGTTGTTAATATTGACAACGGCTTTGGAGCTGCTTACATTGCATCACTAATAAATAATAGTTAACCATGCTTCGAGTAAAGAGCCTACCTGAACTTATTCCTAGAAAAAAGAATACGCACAAAGGAAATTATGGTCAAGTATTGGTGCTTGCCGGTTCTCCCGGTATGACAGGCGCAGCATACCTTTGCTGCAAAGCTGCATTGAAGAGTGGTTCAGGTCTGGTTACGTTAGGTGTGCCAAAAAGTCTAAATTTTATAATGGAAACAAAACTGACTTGCGTGATGACACATCCCTTGCCGGAAACGAAAGCGCTTACATTGTCTAATAAAGGCCGAGAAGAAATCCTAGAGTTATGTGAAAAGCACGACGTTATAGCCTTAGGTCCTGGACTTTCTCAGCAACCAGAGACAAAAAAGCTAATCCTCTGGATGATAAAAACAATAGACCGTTCAATAGTAATTGATGCTGATGGGATTAATGCACTTACGGGTAACCTTCATATATTATACAAAATAAAAAAAAACGTAGTACTTACACCTCACCCAGGAGAGATGTCACGTTTAATAAACCTTGATTCTGCAAAGGATGTACAAAAAAAGAGACTTGACATTGCAACTCAGTTTGTGAAATCAATGCAAAAACAATTGGAGAAAGAAAGGGATTTTATCTTAGTATTAAAAGGAGATAAAACGATAGTTGCTAATTACAACAAGGTATATATAAATTCTACTGGTAATCCGGGCATGGCAACGGCTGGCGCTGGAGATGTTCTTACAGGGATTATTGTGTCCTTGATCGGTCAGGGTTTTAATGTATTTGATGCTTCACAACTTGGTGTTTACATTCATGGTCTGGCAGGAGACATAGCATCAAAGAAAAAAGGAGAGGTATCGATGATTGCCTCAGATATACTTGATTTCTTACCTGATGCATTCATAAGATACGGAAAAGAGAGTAGGAGATAAAGAATGGAAGACCATGGTGCTTATGCAATGTGGATTGCTGGAGC
>JBHHYH010000091.1:0-9364 GCA_046757465.1 Candidatus Scalinduaceae bacterium
CTAGACAGTTAACTAAAGGTTCTATTTCCTGTAGAAATTTTATTACTGATTCTCTTCCAAATATGAGCCCTTTTACCCTTACTTGAACTTCTTAAACACCAGATATCCTGCTTTTTCCGCAGCGTTTTCCGCATCTTTTTTGCTGCAAAAAATATAAGTTTCTTATATTTATTATACTCTATATTTTATCTTTAATACAATGGATTGAATTGGAACTCCAACAAGATTCATAAACAATATGGCGTACATCACGCCTTCCGGTATGGGCGTGAAATTTCTAATAACTACCGTGATGAAACCACAACCTATACTAAATATCCACTTGCCAGTCTGACTATACGTAGTCGTAATCGGATCTGTAGCCATGAAGAATGCGCCAAAGATAAGGCCTCCGCTTAAGAGTTGAAATACAGGAGGTACCATGGCTTCCCCAAGTATTAGAGAAAAAAGAGCTGCGAAGATAAATACACTACCTAAATAAGCAACGGGAATCCTCCAGTTTGCAATCCTTTGCTTACACAACCATATTCCGGCTATGATAAGAGCAACTCGGCACGTTTCTCCCAGAGAACCCGTATTAGCACCAAATAAGAGAGAAATATAAGATGTTACTTCACCTGTTTCCTTGTATACGATTAAGGGAGTTGCATGTGTTACAGCGTCCACACCGTACATTAAGGATTGAAATGTCGGAAAGCCTATGAAGGGTTCCTTCCAGCCGGAAACGACCATGGTAGGGAAACAGATTGTCAGGATTAGTCGACCAAATAAGGCGGGATTAAGAAGATTCATTCCAACCCCTCCGGTTATATTCCTGAATAATATGCTAACTCCCGCTCCCACGCCAATTAACCAGAGAGGTGCCTGAGGTGGCAAGAACGCAGGGATAAAGAGACATGTCACAAACCCTCCCTCATTAATCCTCTTTTCCCTGGCAAGTATCACCCAGAGTACGTCTACTATGAACACACCTACCACAAAGGATACTATAAGCTTGGGTACTACGCATAGAAATCCAAAGAAATATATTGCAGGCACAACCCAGCCAAGAAATAATGCTACAAGGATACCGCCCATATATTGTTTTGCATCCATCTGGCTTCGAATAAAGGGCTGGGTTTTGGCTGTATCCTTTGAACTTCTGATAAGCCCATCAAATGCCTCGAATAAGGCTCCAAAGAGGAAATTTACCCTGGGACGTGATTGAATAAACGATTCGGCCCTATTCAGATTTTTATTTAAAATAGACTCTATGTTATTATCAATATCCTTCATCTTCCTCTTTTGTGTTACTTTAATGACTTACATTCTTTTATAACCTGAAGCAGTTCCAACTTTGATGGGCATATAAAACTGCAGAGTCCACATTCTATACATTTTTCCAATGCATAAAGACGTGCCTTCTGTTTCTCACCCCGTATATAACAATGCCAGTAAAGAGCTGGTTCTAAGTCAACAGGACATATATCATCACAATAGTTGCAGTATACACAACACCTCAGTTCTCCCATAAGGTTTGTCGTAAAAAGCAATTCGTTAATTTTTGCATATTGAAATGGTACCTTATAGTCTTTCTCCTCCAACACCACAACGTTCTTTGTAGACCAATCAATCTTTTGTGTTAAATCCTTAACCTCAGAACCATTTAATGGTCCATCAACAAACGCACGGTATTTTACATCTTCCCTGACATTACCATCTAGAACCTTTTGTACGGGTGTGCCAGGTTTGACCTCGAGAATCTTATTTTCCCTTAAGCCTGTCCCGGAAATGGGTATAAGACGTGTACTGAGTTCGTTCTTTCGAATATAGTGCTCAAAAATACCAACAACAGTTTGAGGATCTAATACAAGCACTCCAATCTCAACAGTATTCTGACCATAAGCAATATCTAATCGCAGAATCTTCTTTACAATCAGAACCGGTGCATCATTGGGATATATGGGATCTAAAGTATGCACATGCAACCATTCTTCGTGACCTTCGTGCTGTTTCGACTCTTTAATAAGCTTAGTTTCTTGAGTACTAATGACTGCATAGCAGTGTGATTCAGGGAAGTATCTGGTTCGTACTACGTCCAGTTTGTCTAGGAAATTTCGAACACCATTCTTGAGGACTGCCGAATTAGGAAGCGCCCACGGCTCCGTAGGGCAAAGATTTACTATGATGTGCTTAATTTTTTTTTCGGGAAATGAGAAATCAAAAGTCTCTGCAGGACCATCATATCTTACGGTTTCCACTTTCTCAGAAAACTCTATAGGGTATGTTTCTAGAAGATTGAAACCGTTTTTGTAAACCTTTTTAAGTTTTTTCTCTTTAGCCATTTTAATTTGGTATTTTTAACATAGAATGAGGGTTTTTCAAAATAAAAAACAGAGAATATATAAACAGTTATGAATCAGAATATCGTCTTAATTCTCATGCTACATTATGGCACTACGAAGGATGAAAACATGTCCTGACGAAAGTCAGGATCAGATTCCCTGCCTGCGGCAGGCAGGCCTGTCTGCATGCCATGAGGGCAATACCACGGGAATGAAATAAAGAGTAACAAAGTATCATTCTCCGCCATAGGCGGACGGGCCGACTCCCCGCCTGCCGTCGGGCAAGGATCGGGAACTTATTTTCTGATCAGGATTCACAGGAAATAATGTTGTATTTTATGGAAAATACGGTTTAATCATTATATCATAAAACCGTGTGAAAATACGTACAAGAGATTACTAAAAAAAGAGTTACAATCATGAGCCTGTTTGTTCATAAACGTATTCTAATAGCAACAGATTTCTCAGAATGTTCAAAAGTGGCTTTGGATATTTGTATTTCGGCATATAAATGCATGAAGACAAAGCTTTATGTATTACATACCATCGAAAAATTACCTCATGATTATACACATTTACTATCCAGCACTACACATTCTAATATGAAACAAAAACTTGAAGAAGAGGCTATGAATAAGATTAAGGCAATGTTACCCGAGGAGCTATTGGGAAGCGAGGATATAGTACCCATTGTAAGGTTTGGCAAGCCCTTTCTGGAAATAATAAAAGTTGCAAAAGAGGAGGATGTAGACATTATAGCCATTGGAACGCATGGGAGGGCGGGAGTAGATCGTGTCATATTGGGTAGCGTTGCTGAAAGGGTTGCGAGGAAGGCTCACTGTCCCGTTATGGTTGTTAGAAGTGAAAAGTATATTGGTTTTAAGAGGATTATAGTCCCTATTGATTTTTCTGATTGCTCCAGAATGGCTTTGGAATATGCTGCTGCCACAGCGAGGGCGCACAGGAGCAAATTAACTATTCTTCACGTCTTTGAGGAATCATTTATTGAACCTTACGTAAGGGCGGCAAATTCAGAGGAGGAGGCACAGGAAATAGTTAGAAGGATAGAACAAGTCAACGAAAGCAAATACGTTGAGTTTTTAATGAAGATTGATCTTGGTGGAGTTGAATACGACAGGTTACTAAGAAAGGGAATTCCATCAAATGAAATAGTTGAAACTGCAAGAGAACAACAGGCACAACTAATAGTCGTGGGCACTCATGGAAGATCAGGGATCAAACATATGCTAATTGGTAGTGACGCTGAAGAAGTTGTTCGTAATTCACCATGTGATATTATTGTAGTCAAACCTGAAAAATTCACATTTCCGATGCATTAATGAAAAAAACAACAGCAAAAGTATTATCTAAATGTATCTTGTTCGCCCTTCTAGCAACACTTTTATATCTCTATATTCCCAATGCATATCCATCTACAAATGAAAAAACCCATAACACCACATCCAAGATACAAGAACATGTACCTGAACACCCTGCAGGAAAAACGGTCGAGGACATCCAAGGACACACAGACCCTATCACCCCTATCCTGCTCGGTATAATAATCATACTTGTAGCCGCAAAATTTGGTGGTGGAATATTTGAGAAAATGGGACAGCCTGCAGTCCTTGGTGAACTCATTCTTGGAATAATTATAGGAAATCTGGCCTATTTTACAGGATGGGAGTTCTTTGCCCCTCTAAGGAACCATACCTTTGTAGATCTTCTTGCACGATTTGGCGCAATAATCCTTCTCTTTGAAATTGGACTGGAGACAAACGTACGGGAGATGGTGAAGGTAGGTATCTCTTCATTTTTAGTTGCCATGGGTGGTGTTGTGGCGCCTTTTATATTAGGGTATTTCACCAGTCTTTACTTCTTTCCTCATCAAAGTTTTAGTCTCCATCTCTTTGTTGGCGCCACGCTCTGTGCTACAAGCGTCGGCATCAAGGCACGCATACTCAAGGACCTGGGCAAACTCCAGACCACTGAAGCAAGGATAATCATGGGAGCGGCTGTAATGGATGATGTTATTGTACTCTTTATGCTGGCCGTAGTTACTGACATTGTAGTGACAGGAAGCGTAATTCCCCTCCACGTTGCCCAAACCTCGATATTCTCTATCCTCTTTCTTGCTGGCGCTGTAATAATGGGTATTAAATTGGCGCCTTTTCTTGGGCATTATACCTCCAGGATGAAGGTTGAAGGTTGGAAGCTGATTGCAGCCATTGTATTTTGTCTTATGCTCTCATATATCGCAAACCTGATTGGCCTGGCAACTATAGTGGGAGCCTTTGCTGCAGGACTTATTTTAAGAGAAGTACGTTTCAGGGACTTAAAAGGAGGAGAACACGGTATGAAGGAGGTTGTACGTCCTGCATCTTTTGTCTTCGTGCCCGTATTCTTTCTCTTGATAGGTATGCAGATAAAGTTAGAAATCTTTGGCAATTTTTCCGTCTTAAAGATAGCCCTGGCAATAACCATGGCAGCCATTCTTGGTAAACAAGTCTGTGGATTGTGTGCATTGGGAAAAGGATTGAATCGGATTGCAATAGGAGTTGCAATGATTCCCAGGGGAGAGGTAACGTTGATTTTTGCCGGGATAGGCAAAAGCATTGGCGTACTCAGTGATGCTGTCTTTTCATCATTAATAATTGTGGTAATCTTTACTACTTTGATTACACCACCTGCCCTTAGATTGGCAATGTCTAGAACACCTTCTACACAAAAGGATTAATCCGAAAAGAAGAATTAGAAAAGATCGGTGAAGCAGGACTCGGATGGTTGATAAATACATCCAGGGGCACTATAGTCAATGAGAAAGATTTAATAGAATCGATAAAAAGCAACACTTTGATTGCAGAAAACACAATAAAAGTCATGAATAATGAAAGACCACGACACATCGTCAAAGAGCTGCAATATAACGGCTGTTGTTACCTGGCTTCTTCCCTGCAGGCGATTTCTCCAACTGTAATCTTTACATCATAGAACTTACCAGGTTTTATGATCGGTCCAATCCGGCCATAGATCTTGAGTAATCGCATGACAGGCAAAACATGCATTTTGCAACATTTCATCAAAACTCTTGTATGTTTCCACGATATTTTTTGTTATTCCGGCAGTTTTAGCGATATTCCTTGAGGAATCAATAACAATATTCAGGTAATTTTCAAATTCAACCTTCATTTCAGCCTCAGCTTTTGCATCACCACTTGTTTCTTTATACCACTCTCCGGCCTTTCCATCTGCTGAAAAGAACATCTCCATAACGATTTCACTGTTTTCAGCAACTTCATTGGCCTCTCTGGCAACCGCATGGTAATTACCAATCATTATCTCATCCAATATCTTAGAAGTATGGGCACTGATTAGATCCATCAGAGCGCGGGTTGGTGTGGCTTTGCTTATATGAAGGGGTTTTGCAGCCACTACCAAATTATCACCTCCAAACACATTACTACCGTTCCAACCGTAAGTTAAAATACCTGAGGTTACAAAAAACGCAGCTATAAATACTTGGCTAATTTTTCTCATTTAGAATTTCTCCATTCTAATAAGTTGTCCGGGTTTATGTTCTTCTTATTAAAGTAAAAAAAATCTGTTAAGTGATTATATGGTCTGAATTGTTACAGACATCAAGCTTTAACCATCTCATGTCAAATTTTAAGAAATTACATTTTTCGTTATCGTCACTTAGAATTTCTCAAAACCTAAGTACAAAAGAAGCTACTTAAAGTTTAACTTACTTTAATTTGCCTTAGCTTCGCTTTCGGTGCTTTTGGTAATGTCAGGTTTGTACTCCATCAGAAAGGTTTTTGATAACAACGTCATAATGTAAGCAGCCATTTCATATTTCTTCGTCTGATGCCTTAGACGAATTATGAGTTTTTTTGTTAATTAATAATAAAGAATTCATGCTATCTAATTGTTTTTGCATTTTCTTGACAATTGTGTTACTTCTGTACGTCAAAAGTATTATTTTGATGGATATTAATAACACCCCGGCCTCAAGAAATATGTCATGAGTAATTCCCTTTGTAAAAATGGCAGCTACAAATAAACCCACTGTTATTAAAATAATTATAATAGTAACAATAGCCATACTCCACTCCCCCATACAGACTTATCTGTCAATCTCTCCAAAACACTGTATAATGCTATTCATGTACGGTCTTACCCTCTCGCATATTTAACCGTAGGTTAACAAAGTTATAAATCTTCAGAATGCGTATAACTGTTTATTAAGCTTTAGCATAGAGTGTTTTTATAGCAAATTATCTTTCATTGTCAACTTCAAACTACATTACAACTTTCATATGCCATTGTGGAAGAAGCAGCTTCCTTATTGAGACAAAGAGAAATTAATATGCCTCAATTAATCGATTCTGGTTTTAGCTGTCAGCAGGACAATATTTCGACTTGTGACAGTGATGAGGTGAATCCAGCATGGTACTTAGATGTTGCTGGTATGGTGATTATACAGATGGGTATATAAGCAAACACTCTATTTGCTGCACACAATCAAAAGTATCACTATGATACAGATACGAAGTCAGTAGTCAAATGCAGTCAAACCCACAGCAAACAACAGGAAACCACAGATTTCACCAAGATTAAAAGAAGTTGAAAATTATGTTGTAATATTTGTAAAACGACTGATATAAGTGAACTAAGTCGTCTTCATAGATTAAATTATTAAAAGGATAGTCATCCTTATACGAATGACAATTTCATACAATACAAATTAAGTTGAACAAACCGTAATATTCTGAATTTTTCTTTCTTTTTTTCAGCCTGTGTAAATCTGTTGTTATATTTAATGGAAAAAGGGATTTCGTTGGAGTATTATAAACATTTTATTCCTGCCTGTTGTATAAGTAAAAGATAGTAAATATTTAAATAGCATAAGAGAGAGTGTATGATTACCGAACATCTTATTGTAAATCTTATCTTAATTCTAACCGCGGCCTGGTTCCTGGGGAGAGTTTTTGCTAGGTATGGCTTACCGGTTGTATTGGGAGAGTTGCTGGCAGGTCTAATCCTTGGACCTCCTTTATTAGGCATTGTTAATGCATCTGAGCCTATTGAACTACTGGCAGAGTTTGGGATTTTTTTCCTCATGTTTTACGCAGGATTGGAGATGGACCCAAAAGAGGCCGTGGAGCATATCTGGCCATCCATTGCTGTTGCCTTTGGAGGATTTGTCCTTCCATTTTTTCTCGGATATTTTACATGCAGGATATTTGGGGGTACTTTATTCCAGTCCCTTTTTGTTGGGATGGGGCTTTCTATCACAGCCATAGCAGTTCAGGCCAGGATACTGCATGACTTGCAGATTCAGAATACCAAGATTGGACATATAATTATTGGTGCTGCCATTATCGATGACATTCTTGCATTGGTCACACTGTCAATACTGTTGGGTTTGGCAGAGAGTGGCACAATCCAGTTTTTCCATGTTACATTTATTGTCTTTAAGGTAGCAGCTTTTTTCGCATTTACTATACTTATAGGTCATTTTATAATTCCAAAATTTATAAGAAGGATAGAGGACCGCGAAGGGAAGGCGTTTACGTTTGCGCTTGTATGTGCTTTAGTTATGGCTTACTTAGCTGAATTGGCTGGTCTACACCTGATAATAGGCGCCTTCCTGGCGGGCCAGTTTGTACGAAAGGAGATCATGGATATAGAGATTTATCAAAAGATCAGCGACCGTTTCTTCAGTATAAGCTATGGCTTTATGGCACCCATCTTCTTTGTATCCTTATCATTTCATCTTAGTATTCAATGGGAATGGCCGGTAATTGTTTTCACCCTGATCATTACCTTTATTGCAATTATAGGAAAGTTTCTCGGGTGTGGTCTAGGAGCATATCTCTATGGACAAACCTTCTGGGAGTCTACCATAATCGGATCCGGTATGAACGGTCGTGGAGCGGTTGAAATGGTGGTTGCAGCAGTGGTTATTAAGTTGAGTGATAAATTAATAGCCAGTAACACTATAGCCGACCCCTTACTTACACGAGAACAATTTTCAGCCCTAATCTGCATGGCCTTTATCACCACCATGATAGCACCTTTATCCTTAAAGTGGACGGTTAAAAAAGTTGGCAGGATAGATGAAAGTGCATAATTCCATCGCCTGTGGGAGAAGAGTAAGCCCCCACTGCTAGCCCCGTACGGCGTTCCCCCTAAAGGGGCCTACTTCTGGTAGCCTACAGGGCGAGCAAGCTGTGGGGGTTAAGACGGTATTAGATCATCTGAACTATATATTTTTTTTACCACGCCCGCATAGAGGCTGTGTCACAATTGTCATCCCGCTCCCATTCCTAGCCAAGCATCTTGCTTTCGCTCTTACAGAGCCTGCTTTCGGCAAGAAAGCGCAGGGGCATATGCGGGGTAAAAATGACATTTTATGTGTTTTCTCTATTGTGACACAGCCTCATAGCTGGGCTTTTTTTCTAAATGGGTAAATTTAATCTTTTTGGTAAAACCTTCTTTAAAAGACTGTAGATTAAATATCACCGGCTTTTATGAGGGAGTAACGTGTTGCTATAGGTCCAAAAATTTCAAATACAACTGTTGTGGCAATAACCATATTAAATATAAGGCCTCCCGCGTCAGGAAAGCTCATTTTCGCCAGCATTGCGAGACCAATGGCAACTCCAGCCTGTGGCATAAGTGCAATCCCTAAATAGCGTGTTATCTTCTTTTCAGTCCGGACAACAATCCCTCCCGCGTAGGCGCCCCAATATAACCCTAATGCCCTGAAAACAATATAAACAGAACCGATAAGACCCAGGGTAGAAAGTAGCCCTATCTCCAAATTTGCGCCTGCAAGGACATAAAACATGACATAAAGCGGCCAGTCCGCATTACTCAGAGAATCAAAATATCTGAAGGCGGTTTTGTCGATATTTACCAACATTGCGCCAAAAAACATGTTTGAGAGAAGAGGTGATAAATCAAAATAGATGGCCAGCCCTGTGTTTATTAGTATCGCTCCCAGTATGAAGGTCAGCATGTT
Source organism: Candidatus Scalinduaceae bacterium (assembly GCA_046757465.1). GTDB lineage: Bacteria > Planctomycetota > Brocadiia > Brocadiales > Scalinduaceae > Scalindua_A. The sequence continues at coordinate 9,355 of JBHHYH010000091.1, forward strand.
TTCGCTTCTC
>JBHHYH010000092.1:0-9332 GCA_046757465.1 Candidatus Scalinduaceae bacterium
TAAAGAAGAACCACTGGTATCCTCTTTTGTCGTTTAATTATGACACAGTCTCTTTTCTGGCGGGACCCTATTTATTGCAAAAAGTAGCCTGTCCCCTTTTTGTATGTAACTCTTAATATATTAAGCGGTTACAAATTAATTGCGGCAGTCAAGCTGACAACGCTACTCTTTTATTTGGAATTTTTGATTAAAGATTATTCAGAAAGTGACGATATAAAGCGTTGGCGCCCTGTTTTTACAAATTCTGCTTTTATCAGATACGACTGTGAACAGCAGATAATGGAGGAATATAAGGTCGAAAATAGTGTTTTAAAAAAACTCGCAACCCAATATTTCCCTCGATTTGGCAACATTGCAGTACATATGGGATTTGTAACTGCAGAACAACTAAAGGAAGCCATGGTCCAACAAGTTGAAGATGAGATCTTTAACAGACCCCACAGACTCATAGGAAATATATTGCTTGAAAATGGTTGGATAACCGATAAGCAGATTGATATTGTTTTAAATGAATTATTTAAGGGGCATGACTAGTTTAGATGTTAGGTCTGACATTGTACCTCCAAGACTCATACGATATTTATTCTTTAAAATAGTTTGATGATCAGTAAACAGATTGCTGCTGTTTTGAATGAATTATCGAAAAAAAATAGACTAATAGGTGCATAAGGACATAAAATAAATGCAAAGACTAGCAATAGTACAAATAACAAAAAAAACTCTTTATATCAACCTTACTGCATTTTACCTCGTAATCAGTCCGGTTATTACTGTATCAATTATGTCTAACATAGACCCTCAAGAAGCATATGCAGTAACAACTACAATACCTGCCAAATATCAAACAGCAATAACTAAAATCAGAAATGAACAAATAGAGACAGGGAGTATGGTTTCAGAACATGTAAATGAATTGGAAAGCGGGCACACCATTGTGAAGATGTTGGAAATTCCCGAACACCAATTATCAGACATAATCAGACAGTGGAGAAGACTCGGACATGAGATTAATAGAGATACTATCCATAATGAAAAGTTCATAAAATATCTGGTCAGCAATGCAAATATTAGAACATTTAACTACACGGCAAAGATTCCTATGTTTTACTTCCTTGTGAAAAACGAATTAGCAGAGCCAATATTATATGGCGGACAGATAAAGAAATTTTTTAAATTAATATCTTTTCCCGGCTGGTTCAAGGTTGCCGGCGCAATAGATGCGCAAGGCAATTATAAAAGAGGTTATGAGCATCTGGGCACACAAAAAGAAGCGCTCATAGACTTATTCAGTGGAGTTTTATCTGAAATGGTAAAAGGTAGTTATACAATTATTGAACTGTATACAGATGAAAACGGAGAGAGAAAAGGCAGGTTTAAGTTCTTCAAGACTCCTGAGCAAACAAAACCAACCCTTGAGCAACCAATAGATGTTATGGCTGCATTTGTATTAACCTACTCAAATCTCGTACAAGAAAATCCGGGAGACATTGGTGTGAAAAAAGATCTTACAAGACCTATTGTCGAAAAATTAATAAAAAAAGCAAAACCTCAAGACAAAATCTTTCATTACAGGAAAATAAATTTAAAGAACCTTCCTATCAAGCCCGAGAATCAAGCCTACTAGAAGAAATACTATAATCCTCTTTTCTTTCAGTTTCATCTTCACATCTCTCTCTTTCTCTTGACTTCTTGATATGCTCTTAAAAATCTTATTTGTATCCATCTTAGTCATTCTAATAATTACTTAATCTCTTTGTATAAATTCTCTCAACCATTCAATACCCCTTTTGTTAGCCTGGCATTGAGTGTTTCTTTGCCCGGTACCTTTAAGCTGTTTTGTTTTACATAGGAAATGGTGTACTTCATGTCCTAGTACAAACACCAGCATTTCTTCTATATTATTAAACGATACTTCTTTCGTAATCCATTCAAACATTCTTTCATTGATTGATTTTGTCCCTATGCTTACTTCCTCTTTATAAGGATATTGCGATTTTAGGTTCACGTTTGATGTTATTCTAAATATGCCTTTTGCCAAATCAAACCTCCACCCTTTAGCCGATTTACCTGGCTTTGTTGGATAAGTACAATAACCCCTATACCTTTCTCCTTTGCAAGCTGTACTCATGGTTACTACAAGCCTTGAAGTATCATAGTTGGATGACTTATATATCAGGAATTGTTCTGCTTTTTTAAAATCAGTTTTATTGCTTATTTTCATCTTTCTGGCAAGGATTGATTTTTATTATGACTTGCCCTACGGCTTGGAGGCTGTGTCACAATAGCGAAAAACACTTAATATGTCATTCTGAATTTATTTCAGAATCTAATGATTTCAATAACTTAGCAACCTGAGAGATCCCGCCCCCACAGCTTGCTCGCCCTGTAGGCTACCAGAAGTAGGCCCCTTTAGGGGGAACGCCGTACGGGGCTAGCAGTGGGGGGGGGATGACAATTATGACACAGTCTGTTGCTTGGCGGGTCCCTATTTACTTTGTTAGTCATTCCTGACAGAAGGGATTGGAATATTTTTCCACTCCCACCGTGGTCATTGGGCCATGGGCAGGAAATACCAGGGTCTCATCCGGCAAGGTAAAGATATGTTTGCGGATGTTCGTAATCTGACATTGTGCCGCTTTTGTTGAGCTTGTCCCGCCTACCGACCCGCAAAAAAGAGAATCACCCGTAAACACACAACCGTGCCCATAATACGAAATTCCATGTGGGGTATGGCCCGGTGTGGAAAGCGCCTCAAATCTCAAATGCCCTACCTCGAGCATCTCACCACCCCGTAACTGATGTTCAGCGGCACGGACTTCTCCCTGACCGGCATAGCCCCGGACTGTGTAGCGGCTGTCAAACTCTGGCAGGCCTTCGGTATGATCCCAATGACCATGCGTAAAAAAGAGATAATTGAGCAGGATCTGCCGCTCTTGGACAAATGCCTCTATTTCAGCGCTAAAGCCGCCCGGGTCAATAAAAACCCCGATTCGGGTCTCATGGTCTGCCACCAGATAACCGTTGATTCCGAAGCTCCCAACGGTAAAACGCCTGAATATCAGATTGGTCATCATGATACTAAACAATTTTATAATTCGTATCTGTTACGGAAACACTATATTGTCACCCTGAATCATGTGATGAACACGTTTCAGTATATCGTTTCAGGGTCTCTGATCCTGAACTTGTCGCCTGTGGCGCCCCTTGAAGCAACTACGAGATCCGACAGTCGGGATTCAGGATTTATATATATAGATTCTGAAATCGGAGATCCTGAAAAATGTCATGCTGGATTTATTTCAGCATCTCTTTCAGGATCTGGTTCAGCCCCCACTGCTAGCCCCGTACGGCGTTCCCCCTAAAGGGGCATCTTCTGGTAGCCTACAGGGAGAGCAAGCTGTGGGGGTAAAAATGACATTTTTGGTATTTGAGCTTTCCGCAATAGATACTAAGTAATCTGTCATAAAGGTTTATGGAAAATACGCGGCCTAATCATAGCGAATCCCCTCCAGATTAGCTGCTTGATTGATATCGGTATCAATCCACTTCGTATCTATTAACCGGGCCTTATGAAATACCGTATCGTCGAGCGTACAACTCTCAAAACTACACCGAATAAAGGTTGCTGCCCTGAAGATAGCCTTTTGCAAACGGCACCCTACAAACTGAGTATCAATAAAGACTGAGGATGGGAAACGGACAAAAAAGTAATCTTCTTGCTCAAACCGGCAGCCATGCCACCATGAACCACTAAAGGAGACCTCACTTAAGCGGGATCCACGGAGCTTGCAGTCGTAAAAGGTAGATAAGCCAAAGGAACTTAGCTCCCCCACCGTCTTTTCAAACTTACACCCGGAAAAATGGCTCGCGGTAAGAAAGGAATCCCGGACCTGTAAATTATTCCAATGACAATCCTGATAGTACCCCTTATCGCAAAGGACATGATCAATGGAAAAATCCTGCAATCGGGTATCCTGCGCTCGTAGATAACGGCAGCGTCCTTCCTGCAACTTGAAGGATTTAATCTTACTACCGATCAGGCACATGCTGGATAAATCCTCCTGCATTAGGTCACTGTCTGAGAGAGTTTCCTGTATAAATATCTTTCCTTTCTGACCTGTTTCCATTTGATAAATCTTGAGTAGCCTTCTGTTATAAGTTGACTGTCCTCCTAAATTTGCTATAGAGAATTACAGCAAATTATTTTCATACATTGCTTCTGGAAAAATAAATATCAGTATACATGAGGAAAACGGTCGGTCGGAAAAAGCGTCAGATTTTTCCGATCCGAGTTCAGCGAATTGCTAGTATTTCCATTCTTTTCTTAAGACACTCATTAGATGATAATTCCAGTATGAATTGCCAACCTTTACTACTTGTCTTAACGTACCTTCAAGGACAAAGCCTGCCCTGGTATAACACCTTATAGCGGTTTCATTGGAATCAAATACTCCGAGACCCAAACGATTAAGCCCCAGATCACTGAATGCATATTGCAGAGCCTGCTTGACCATGAACTTTCCAAGGTCTTTTTGACGATAACGTCCTGATATAATGACACGCGAAAGCATTGCTGAGTTGTATCGTCGACGATGATCTGATATTTCACAATAGCCAACAACCTTTCCACGCTTTTCAAGGGAAAACGGATAGAGACTGGGATGCTCTAGCCTTGCTGCCTTCAAATGCTCACGGAACTGCTTCTGCGTCAAGGGCCAAACGAAGGTAGATCCTGCCCATTGAATCATGTCGGCTTCAGTCTTTATCCAAGAATGAATTTCACGTATATGCTTTTGTTTGAATGGTACAAGTTCCATAGACCTCATTGCTGCTAACATTACTTTTTATGTTGCCACAATAAATAGCTATTCTTACTCTTTATTAATTGAATGTCAACATGAAATAGCCTGAAAACTACTGACAAATTAAACATCAGAATACACAGGGATATAACAGGTTTACCCGCCGATTAGGAGACTGTGTCATAATGTCATCCCGAACTTGTTTCGGGATCTCTAAGGTTGCTAACCTATTGAAATCATTAGATTCTGAATCAAGTTCAGAATGACAAAATAGGCATTTCCTTTATTATGACACAGTCTCTAGTTTGGAGGGCCCGCCCCCCATAGCCCCAGCATCTTGCCCGCCAGTCTGCAGACTGTGTCACAATTGTCATCCCGAACTTGTTTCGGGATCTCTTAGGTTGCTAAGTTATTGGAATCATTAGATTCTGAAACAAGTTCAGAATGACAAAACGCCCTTTTTCTGGATTATGACACAGTCTGCTGATAGGCGGGCGCAGTGGCTAGGAATGGGGGCGGGTAAGATGTGGTTTGGGGTAGATATGAGAGTTTCAAAAACAGGTTTTTTTAAGATACCGATAGCTATCATTTCAATAGTAATCTGTACAAGAACAACATTCGTAATGATAATATTACCTTTGTTTTATATTCAGTGTCGAAATTAGTTTTCATTTGGTAAAACCAATTAAACCTAGAATATATAATAAAAAAATTATCCCAATAATACCTGCTATTATCTTGATAAGTATTCCGGGCATACAAACTTCTTTTGTTTCTTTTATTTTCCTTACATTCTCAAAATCGCATTCAGGGCACACCCACTTTTTGGTTGAAAGCCTCCAGATTGAATAAACTAAACCCGGAAACAGAAATAGCAACCATAATACCAATTCCACGGCAACGGAACCTTTGGTAATATACTTACCGTTTCCTTCATACTTACAATTGGGGCATTGTATTTTCATCATAATGTATTCCTTAAAAGATTATTTTTCACAGGGCTCTCTGATTTTTGTATCTTGTAGTAATGTTCTCATTACCCGTACAGTATTAACCACAGCCTTGTGATTTAACATACGGGTTCTTTACCTTTGCTTATTAGATGGTCTTATAAGAATACCAAATCAGCCATTCATGTCAACATGGAACAGGGGTAACAACCTACGGCCAGGAGGGATAAACATCAGGATATGTAGGGAAGGCGGCCCGCCTGAATGACGTAGTCAGGCAGGTACCGGCACGGGCGGGCGACGGTTTGTGTGACGGACCCTGTTTTACCTTTATGTCTCCTCTTTATTCAGCGGTATCTAAGCCGAATTCTTTCTTAATCGTTATTTTGGCATCAATAAAATCTTTATGCGTTATATGGAATAAGCCTGATATTTTCCTTATTATTTCAATCTCCTTATGATCTAACTCTTTGTCACAACACGCGACACGAAAAAGAGTCTCTATAATTGATTTTTTAACGTCATAAGGCAAATTCTCGCCTACCTCACGAGTAAAACGAAACAAATCTATTCTTTCCCTCGCGGCTTCTTTAATTGAAGCTAAAACAGTCATTAACTCTTCTTTTGGAATTTTACTATATGAAATAAGGATTTCTTTGATTTTCTCATCTTCCTTCGCCAGAAACTTCTCATCAGCCTCAGCTACAACCCATAGCAATACCCCCAGGGCGATTTTATCATCTATATCTTTCACCTTAGGCACATCTTTTTCGTCTTTCCATACAGATGTAATTACATTTTTTCTAAATTTATCTAAAAATCCAGCCATATGCACCTTCCTTTTACGTTCACTTAAACAGCCCTAACCGAATGTTAGTCACAAACAAAAATTCAACCTGATAGTAAATCAGGCATAATGATTTGATTGGAATTGCCTTTGACGGTCGCGGCCTGCCCGACGGGCTGCAGGCTGTGTCACAATAGAGAAAACTCATAATATGTCATTCTGAACTTGATTCAGAATCTAATGATTTCAATAGGTTAGCAACCTAAGAGATCCCGCCCCCACAGCTTGCTCGCCCTGTAGGCTACCAGAAGTAGGCCCCTTTAGGGGGAACGCCGTACGGGGCTAGCAGTGGGGGGGGGATGACAATTATGACACAGCCTCCTGTTTGGCGGGCCTGCCCGACAGGTTGTTTGGCGGCTCCCTATTATATCTTTTTTGAATATGAATTTAAGATACGACACTAGTCTTGCTCCCGTGTTGATAAGTATTGCTTAGTTATTCTTTTGCCCAAGTAACTGCACTTTCAAAATCTGAGGTATCATAAGTAGCTACTTGACCATCCATAAAATAGGAGCTAATTTTTGTAGCCCATTTCACCCACTTTGAACCACCAACAACGGCCATTTTTTCAAAATCATTTCTGTGCCTTATGCCAAACTTGGCATCGTCCCACGCCGCTCCAATTTCCCATCCAGAAAAGTTCTCAGCTAAAAACACTACAATCCTCACCTTTCGATACTCTTGTATTAGTTGATTAATCTTTGGAATAAAGACTTCTTCATAATCTTTGGTTGTGAGCTTTTCCGTTGCCTTAACGACAAGGAGGTTGCCTTCGGTTTCCGACATAATTTCAATCATGATTCATTGCCTCCATATTTACGAAGTAAGAATTGGCTTCGGAGTAGCCAACCAGTGATGAAACCTATTGTGAACAACAAGAATAACACCAAGTAACGTGACATCGTAAATGTCCAAAACAGAAAATGTATCTTAATCGGGGTAACGTTCTGAATTACGACAATTACCATGATAACAGCGAGAACCGAAATTATGATTATTTTGATTAATTTCTTGTCCTTTATCATATTATTCATCTCTCTTTCATAATATAACGACTTGGCACAATGTCTTATTTAATCAAATGCTTATTTGTGGATTGAATCATTTGTCATAAATTTCGTCTGACCATTTCCCTTTGGGTGTAGGGTCCTCGACCAGCTCGTAGAGGCCCATTCCTTCACTACGAAGCTTACCCATTTCAACGAGCTTGTCCCACACCTCCTGAGGGAAATTATTTGGCGGTCGAATGGCTATAATGCCTGACTTTCGTCCACCACTTAGAGAACTGCCGCCCATTGTTGACTCGGCGTCAAGCCGTGTCAGTTTGAGGCGTTTTTTGAATGTCTTAAATGCTTTTTTGAGGTAATCCGGATTCATGCAGTCCTCCGGTACATCGTTACTCATAGTGTTCCTCCTGCTAAAGATTATGATTAAGTCTTACACTTAAGTCCTACACTTTGTGATAATGTTTACCATTATCCTACCTTAATAACCTTTTGTTTGCTTTTATATCTACGCCTTCTTCTCTCTTAAAGCAAGGAATTCCAATTTTATTTGGCCATCTCAATATCGTTTCCTGATTCCAGCCATCTCTCAATACCGAAGGGATATTCCAGGACGTTTTTGTAACCCAGCTTTTTAAGATGAATATAGAGGTTTTTGCTTGCGGGGCATTTCAGATTGGCACAATAAGTGATCACCAGGGTATCTTTGGTCTTAATCACTTTTTCAACTTCATCTTTGGTCGATTTATCATTTAAGCTCTGAGCTCCTGGGATTCGGGTTTTATCATCCCACTTTCCTGTCCTGGCATCTAAAAGAACCATGGGAAGATTACTTTCCAACAGGTTTTCAAGTACGGTAGTATTAATGTAAGGGCCATGCTTAAGCTTTTTATACAATTTCCATTTGCCCTTATGGCTACAACAGGATTCTTTACCTGACAGGTTGCATATGGCCTTTTCATGAATCGGGCATTTTGCACCACCTTTTGCACTCAGTTCGCAGGAAGAGCATACGGGTTTATTTTGTTCTTGAGAGAAGGCCTGGGGCATTGCAAAAACTAAAAACCCCAGAACAAGAAGTAATTGTAAGATTTTAGCCATTTGTTTCTCCTTTATTAAAAAAAGTTAAAATCGGCAGCGGATAGTTTATGATAGTAAGGTGAAATATTAAAATCAAGGGGAAATGGGAAGGGTTTATAAAATAATGCCGATTTTCTCATTCTCTTAAAGCAAAGATTGATTTGTTTATAATTTGCAGCTATAAAGGATAGACCTGATGAATTGAATCATTTATAAATATGAGTAAGGCTGATCTTCAATCAGGGATTTAACCCTCATTACCTTCCAAATGTTTCTATTTAATGGATAATAAAAAACTGGCGGTTATTCACATTGTTAAAAAGGAATTATCCTTGAGTGATGACGAGTACCGGAATATTCTTGAACGAGTCACTGGTGTTCGATCCGCAAAAGATTTGACCGACAATCAGTTTAATAAACTGATGCGTTATTTTGTCAGAACCCGCCATTATCGAGTAACAAAGAAAGGGATAACCCTGCGGCAGAAATATTATCTGCGACAGTTGAAAGAGAAACTTCAGTGGGATGATGCCCATTTTCATAATTATATGCACAAATATTTTCATAACCAAGAGCTCGAAACCTATACCAAGCATGACGCCAGTAATCTGATTGTTGCATTAAAGGCGATCTTGAAAAGCCATGGCAC
>JBHHYH010000093.1:0-8711 GCA_046757465.1 Candidatus Scalinduaceae bacterium
CTGTGGGGGCGGGATCTCTCAGGTTGCTAAGTTATTGAAATCATTAGATTCTGAAGCAAGTTCAGAATGACATCCTGACCCGTTCGACCAAGTCATCCGGGTGGGGATGTCATCTCTGAACGTAACGAAGCGGAATGAAAAATCTAAGTTCATTAATTTACAAACTGACTGGAGCTATTAATTAGCAAGAATATATTCCGCTAATCATTAGCAGAGCTTTCATGGAATAAAAAGTAAAGATGTTGCAGAAAATGAAATTCAAATTACCATGTTCCAAATACTGGTTTGTGGCCATTATCCTCGCTTTGTCATTTGTGGGAATATTTGACCATGACCTCTGGACTGCTGATGAGCCCCGTGTTGCCGAAATAGGCCGCGAGTTTCTAGATGATGGCGCTTCTCTTGCGGTACCCAGGCTTAACGGTGAGCCATTCATGGAAAAACCGCCTCTCTATTTCTGGTGCTTAGCTTTCTCTTACAAAATCTTCGGAGGCCCTTCGGCCAGCGCTGCCAGGATACCCTCTGTCTTTTTCGGGCTTGGAACACTTCTATTTACCTATCTTCTTGCCGGAAAGATGTTTGGACGTGATTCTGCCATATGGTCTTGTATGGTTCTTGCCTTAAGCTCGGAATTCTTTTATATTCACCATAAGTCACTTGTGGATACATCCCTTGTCTTTTTTGTAACAGGGACTGTTTATTGGCTATATCTTGCGTTAACTGCTGAGGGGGACAAGAAAGGGATTTATTATACAATCTGTTACTTTTTTGCCACGGGGGCTTTTTTTGCTAAAGGATTCCTTGGTATTGCATTTCCGGCCTTGCTTTTTATATGTTTTATATTATGGACAAAGGGCTGGCAAGAGATAAAGAGAGCCAGGCTATGGTTTGGTTTCTTTATAGTCGGCGCCGGTATCAGTCTCTGGTTTTGGTTTCTATGGAGGGAAGGTTCCTGGGAGTATATCAGTACATTCCTTGTCCATAATAACCTTCAGCGTTTTGTTCCGATGGTAGGGGCGGAATATTCAGGAGGACATGTCAAGCCATTCTATTTTTATTGGTATAGCTTTTGGCGGGCATTTGCACCGTGGAGTCTTTTGATGCCAGCCGTATTTTTTTATGTCTACCGTAAAGGATTTCAAGATAAGAACAGGTTTTTTCTTGCCTTATGGTTTATTTCCGGTTTGCTTATGCTATCGTTTGCAGGGACAAAACGTAATATTTATCTTGTGCCACTCCTTCCATCTGTTTCAATACTAGTAGGTTCATGGCTTAGCGATGTTGAGAACCGCATAGTTAATGTCGTGATAGACAGGATAAGTCAATGGTTTATCCTTTGCGTTAGCGGTATTAGCATTATTGTATTAGCCGGAGTTGGCTTTAAACTCGGGTTGTTCAAGACAGCTCCGTTTGTTTTGTTAATGCCGGTACTTGCAGTTAGTTATGTTTTTGTCTTTCGCTCATTTATTAAAAACAGAGTTATTAAGTTATATGGATTGCCTCTATCCCTGAGTCTGATTTATGTAGTGTTTGTACTGGTATTTGTTCCATATATTAATGAGAGAAAAAGTTTCAAACCATTCTGCAACGAGTTAAGTGAAATACTGGCAGTAAAAGATAAACCCCTTTATGCCTTCCAGCCTGATGAGACTACAAGGGCTGTGGTGCCATTCTATACGGGTCACAAACTAATACCAGTAAATGATTTAGTAGTGGCGAAGTCCTTGCAAAATAGTGATAATGTTCTTATGCTTATCCAAAACAAGCATAAGAACATGTCAAACCATAACAGTCTTAAGGATATCTTTCCTCATGTAATATTATCCGGATCAGTTGGGAAGGGAAGGAATATGACATTATTGAGTAATCATGGCAAGAAAAGATAAAGAATGAGAAGAAACACTTTCCTACCATTTTCTTTACCAGACATTGGTCAGAACGAGATAAACGCAGTAGTTGATGTCCTTTCATCAGGATGGATAACCTCAGGCCCAAAGGTGCAGGCCTTTGAAAGGGCATTTGCTGAATATGTTGGCAGCCCTTACGCACTGGCCCTTTCCTCATGTACGGCGGGGCTGCATCTTGCTATGGAAATACTTGATTTGAATCCCGGTGATGAAGTAATTACAACTTCACTAACATGGCCTGCTACCGTGAACATGATCCACCTCTGTGGGGGGATACCCGTATTTGTCGATGTGGAACGAAATACCATTAATCTTGATGTGTTGCGTGTTGAAGATGCGATTACGAAGAGGACCAGGGCCATTGTCCCTGTTCATTTTGCCGGGCAGTCCTGCGAGCTTGATGCATTAAGAGAGATATGCAAAAGGCGTGGCATAGCACTTATTGAAGACGCGGCACACGCGGTAGGTAGTGAATACAAAGAAAAGCGGATAGGATCAAGTGACAATATAGCAGTGTTCAGCTTTCATCCTATCAAAAATATAACTACCGGGGAAGGGGGTATGATCACAACACACGACGAAGAGACTTATGAAAGACTTCGCCTCTTACGATTCCACGGGGTTGATAAGGATGCATGGAGGCGCTATGGCAAGCCAGAGAAGGAAGGTTATGATCTTCATCTTCCTGGGTGGAAGTATAATATGACAGATATGCAGGCGGCAATAGGTCTGGTTCAATTAAAACGCCTTGACAAGATGATTGAAAGGCGTGAAAAGCTGGCAGTGCTTTATGAAGATCTGATCAGAGATGTTCGTGAGCTAACGCTTCCGGGTAAGGTCTCATACCCGGTAAGACACGCATGGCATCTGTATACAGTGATAGTGGATAAGGAAAAGGCAGGGATTACGCGCGATGAATTTATGCAGGAAATGAAAAAGCTGAACATAGGAACAGGCCTTCATTTTCTTGCAGTTCACCAATTGTCGTTTTACAGAAAACATTATCCCCTGCCTGATGATTCTCTGCCTGAAACCGAATATATATCAGAACGTATAGTTTCACTTCCGCTTTATTCCGGCATGAAAGAGAGCGATGTACATGACGTGGTTACGGCAATCAAGGACATATTAAGTAAATCTTAAATCTTATTACAGAACTTAGCGACCCTCGGGTGGACTGCAATTGCTGAATGTAGCGGAATGGCTTTAGCCTTCCATGTCCACTCGCTGCGGATGATCATCTGCAGCGAGTGTCGAGGTTGCGAAGCGTTCTCGACACTAAGAGGTTATGTAAACGTTTAAATTATTATTGAATCCGCTATGTGTTGAGGTTTAAAACCCTCCGCTACAGACATAATAAACGGCTAAGGCCTTTAACACAATATTTAAAATGGAAACAAAAACACCTTATCTATCAGTGGTAATTCCGATATTTAATGAGGAAGATAATATCAGGGAGCTTTCCAGCCGTTTAAAGAAAGTTCTGACGGATATTGGCAGTTCATATGAAATTATCTTCATTGATGACGGAAGCACGGACAGATCACTTGAGTTTCTCAAGCAGTGCCAGGCAGAGATAGCCGGGATAACGATAATTGAATTCAACCGGAACTATGGACAGCATGCCGCTGTTTTTGCCGGTTTTGAGAGAAGTTCAGGGGAAATAGTAGTAACACTGGATGCCGACCTTCAAAATCCTCCTGAAGAAATCCCAAAACTGGTAAGCAAGGCCGAGGAGGGTTTTGAGGTAGTTTCAACGGTTCGCATGAATCGCAGGGATTCAATCTTCAGAAGATGTGCCTCTTATATAATAAACAAGATTACGGCGAAAATTACGGGCGTTAAGCTCAAAGATTATGGCTGTATGTTGAGGGCTTACAGGAAGAATATTGTTAAACTGATGTGCGCGTCAAAAGAAATCTCAACATTTATTCCTGTCCTTGCCACGTCCTATGCCAAGAATATGGCCGAAATCGAGGTCAAGCATGATTCTCGTAATGAAGGGGAGTCCAAGTACAGCATTACGCGCCTTATATCACTTCAGTTTGACCTCATGACCAGCTTTTCAATCTGGCCGTTGAGGATGCTCATGCTTTTTGGACTTATAGTTTCTCTGGCAGGAGTTGGGTTTGGAATATTCATTCTTACAATGAGAATAATTATGGGAAGTGAGTGGGCTGTTGGCGGCGTCTTTACACTCTTTGCCATACTCTTTTTCTTTGTTGGTGCACAATTTCTTGCGTTTGGACTTCTAGGAGAATACATTGGAAGGATTTACTCCGAGGTAAGAAAGCGGCCGAGGTTTGTGATTGAGAAGATATATTCTCGCGAGGAGGAAACATCTTATTAAGATCATAGTGCTGGGATATCACAACATAGGCTGCCGATGCCTTGAATACCTGATAGGAAAGAAAGAAAACGTAGTCGCAGTTTTTACTCACAAGGACAAATCTGATGAGAGCTTATTCTTTGATTCGATGGCAGAAGTCGCTGAATTCGCTGACATACCCTGTTACATACCGGAAGACATTAATGGCCCTGAATGGGTGTCCTTGATAAAGGAGCTTGCCCCTGACATCATTTTCTCATTTTACTACAGGAATCTGATTTCGAGTGAGATACTTGGCATTCCAAGGCTGGGAGCCGTTAATCTGCATGGATCGTTGCTGCCTAAGTACAGGGGGCGTTGTCCCGTTAACTGGGCGCTCGTAAACGGAGAAAAGGAAACTGGGGTAACTCTGCACTACATGGTTGATAAACCGGATGCAGGAGACATTATTGCCCAGGGAAAAATTCCTATACTCTTCACTGATACGGCATACAGTCTTCACAAGAAGATGGAGAAAGAGGCTGTGCTTGTTCTCGATAAGGTATGGGACATGATAAAGGAGGGAAGAAATGAGAGAATACCTCAGGACTTGTCCGTTGGATCATATTATGGAGGAAGGAAGCCGGATGACGGGAAGATATACTGGAAACGCGGCAACCTTGAAATTTACAACCTTGTCCGTGCTGTAACCCATCCCTGGCCAGGGGCCTTTTGCTTTTTCAGGGAGCAAAAGCTTTATATTTGGGAATGCAAACCTATAAACAAAAATGGGCATAATAAGCCTGGTAATTTAATTTCTTTTGATCCGAAGGGAATTATTGTAGCCGCCGGTAAAGGGGCGTTGTTGCTAAAAAAATGTCAGATTGAAGGAAATGAAGAATTGGACGGATATAAATTTGCACGAATGTATTCACTAAATAAAGGGGAGATGTTAACTTAATATAAAGGAGAGAAAGAATGAAAATTCTGATTTTAGGTGTTAATGGTTTTATCGGGAATAGACTTGTCATGAAAATTATGGAATCAACGGACTGGGAGGTATTCGGTATGGACCTTTCACGTTCGAAATTGTCTCATTCGATCAATAATTCGAGATTTCACTTTATAGAAGGTGATATTTCAATCCATAAGGAGTGGGTGGAGTATCACATAAAGAAATGCGACGTGATTCTTCCCCTTGTTGCCATAGCAACTCCCGCACATTATATTAAAGAACCGCTTAGGGTTTTTGAGATTGGTTTTGAAGAAAACCTTCGTATTGTTCGCCTGTGTGTTAAATATGGTAAGAGAATTTTATTTCCATCTACTTCAGAAGTTTATGGCATGTGTGATGAACCTGAATTTTCAGAAGAAACAAGCAACTTTGTTCTGGGCCCCATAAGGAAGCAGCGGTGGATTTACTCATGCGCAAAGCAGCTTCTCGACAGAGTTATATGGGCTTACGGGATTGAAGGAAGATTAGATTTTACAATTTTCAGACCATTCAACTGGATAGGCCCCAGGCTTGACGATATTGATGCTGCCAAAATAGGCAGTTCCAGGGTAGTTACACAATTTATAATCGACATTGTGAGGAATAAGCCACTTAAGCTAGTTGATGGGGGAATGCAGAAAAGATGCTTAACTTATATTGACGATGGGATAGACTGTTTAATTAAAATTATAAAAAATAATAATAGAATATGCGATGGTGAAATATTTAATATAGGTAACCCGGATAATGAATGCAGCATGAGGGATCTTGCAAAGAGTTTGTTTGATTTGTACAGGAAACACCCGGAAACTAAAGCATATGGAATGAGTACCTCTGAGATCATTGATGTATCTTCCAACGAGTACTATGGAGATGGATATCAGGATATCTTGACAAGGAAACCATCAATAAAAAAGGCACAGAAATTATTAGGCTGGGAACCCAAGGTAAGCTTAGATATTGCACTTAAGAAGACTCTTGATTTTTTTATCGAGGAAAGCAAGACAAATGGTTTGATATGCGCTCTAGAAACCATGTAATATCCTTAAAAATTGATGTGGACACATACCACGGTATGGAAAAAGGAGTGCCTGTTCTATTAGAAATTCTCAGAAGGTATGACATAAAGGCAACCTTCTTTCTTTCCTTTGGTCCTGACAATTCCGGAAAAGCAATATGGAATATATTTAGAAAGAAAGGTTTTCTTTCTAAAATGCTGCGGACAGGAGCCCCGCACCTCTACGGTTTTAAAACCATGCTTTACGGGACACTACTTCCGGCTCCCCTTATAGCCTCATCACTTCCTAGACTCACGAAGAGAATATTTGAAGAAGGGCATGAGGTTGGTGTTCATGCCTGGGACCATAGACTATGGCAGGATAATCTCAATAAAATTTCAGAAGCGGGAATCAGGGAAGAGTTTGAAAAGTCATTCAGTGCCTTTAGAAATATATTAGGTATGGCTCCGAAAGCGACTGCAGCACCTGCCTGGTTTTGTAATTTTGCAAGTCTTAAGGTTCAGGACTCGTTGAATCTCGAATATTCAAGTGATGCAAGAGGAAGATTACCCTTTTATCCGCGAATCAATGGTGAGGAATTGAAAACACTCCAGATACCAACAAATCAGCCTTGTATCGAGGAACTGATTGGACTTGGTCTGGTAGATATCACTGACCTGGTAGAATATCAGATTTCCTATCTTAAAGAGAGAGTGCCGAATGTAGTTACAGTCCATGCAGAAGTAGAGGGGGGAATATATAAAAAAGAATTCGATTTATTCATTAAAAAAACGCTTTCCAAAGGTTATAAGCTCTACCCTTTGAAAGTCATTGCGGAGGCCTTTCATGATGCGCCGGTAAGGGATTTAAATTACGCATATATTCCCGGAAGGAGTGGAGTGGTGGCGACTTCCATCTGATGGGAATTTATGTAAATAATCTTCTGGATATATAAACACTTTTTATCATATTCGTGATACTACGAAAATACTTAGTTTAAAATGTTTGGAGATTATTGTGGAAAAGCCTATAGGAAAGGAAACTATAATCTACAATTCTCACTGGATTGCATAGAGAAATTAGTTAAGTGTCTGGAAAAGTTTAATAGAGGAGAGATAGATGCTGATACTTCTTTTAAAAATAAAAAGCATATACTTACCGATGAAATTGATGATCCAGAGTTTCTCGCCTTTGCAATAGAAAACTTTAGCGAATTGTTTTCATATATTACTTCTGTTAAAATAAATATCAAAATACATAAGTATATGGAAGGCAAAAGATGAAATACAGAAAAATTTTATTTGAAATATTCGTTAGTATGTTTTTCCTGATGTTTACCTCCACTCTTCTGTGGTCAGGGGAGCCAGAAGAACTCGTCAAGGAAATTATTCTTAAGGATACTTCTTTGAAGGGAGCGGAAAGGACGAATGAACGTAAACAAAAACTTTGGGAAGAGATTTCACATTCATTTGATTTCGAAGAGATGTCTAAAAGAGCTATGGGGAAATACTGGAGAAAACGTTCCCCTGAGGAAAAAAGAGAATTTGTGGAATTATTTACTAATACCCTTAAAGGTGCTTATGCAAGAAATGCTAGTTCTTGTTTTGGGGATAAAATTATTTCTCTAAGGGAAAAGCAATTTAATAAATACGCCAAAGTGCAAGCCGAACTTATCACAAAGATAGGAAAGGAAAAAACAGCGATTTTTCGTTTACTCAAAAAAAATGGGAAATGGAAGATTTACGATATAAATATTGAAGGGGTAAGTGTAGTCAAAAATTATAGTAGCCAAATTAATTATATCCTGGTTGAATCTTCATACGAGGAGCTAGTTCAAAAGATGAAGCAGAAACAAAGAAAAAAATCTCTATAAATAAGGCTTATGATGTCTCAATCTTAGAATCCATCACCCTTGAGAGTCTGTGTTACAATTGTCATCCCCCCCACAGCTTGCTCGCCCTGTAGGCTACCAGAAGTAGGCCCCTTTAGGGGGAACGCCGTACTGGGCTAGCAGTGGGGGCGGGATCTCTAATGTTGTTAAGTTATTGAAATTATTAGATTCTGAAATAAATTCAGAATGACAAATTATGTATTTTTGTTATTGTGACACAGCCTCTCAAGTGAGAATATAGCTTTGTTCTTTTCTGCCCACCCAAAAGTCTCCTTTTCCAATCTCTAATTTCCTACTGGACCTTACTAAAACATTCAGCTTCACTTCAATTCTCACATTAATGCCTGATAAGTTCATGGTATTAGATCAGTAGAACACTGTGTTTCCTTGATTTACACATCACTTAAAGTTACCCTTATTTTAAATTTAAGCCTATGTATAAACGTATAAATATATTAGTTTTAAGGGTTATGTGAATATGCAAAATAATACAATGTCAATAAGTACCGTAAAGAACGGAGCACAGTGGACTATAAGGGATGGATACGACATGGTGTGTGGTTGGCGCTTTAAGAGACAAGATCCGTTAATAAAAATTATATCTTCTAAAGTA
>JBHHYH010000094.1:0-8635 GCA_046757465.1 Candidatus Scalinduaceae bacterium
ACCACCGGCATCTATTGCGGCAGAAGTTACATCACCCGCGTCAGCACCAGCACTTATGGCTGCGGCGGTTACGGCAGCCGCAACGTTGGCACCACCCGCAGATATAGCAGCCGTCGTTACTTCTCCTGCAACACCAGACCCACCCAGCGTAATAGCGGCAATTACGGCTTTTGCTGGATCGGCCCCAGCATTTATCACATTGGTCACGGCATCGCCATATGACATTCCTCCCGCTACAGCCGCTGCGATATCATCTCCAACATCAGCTTTTACTTTTCCAGAAAACACAATGTTTATGCAGAGACATATAACTATTGATATGCATATAAGGGAAAATCTGTATTTGGTCGTCATCACTTAAACCTCCTCAAAAAGATCTTTGACAAATCCTTTTCGATGCCCATATAATATCCATATTATATCATTCAATAAATGAAGCAAAATCCATACCTTTTCAGATTAGTTTACACACACCCGAGCCGGCATTTTTTCATAAAATTTATCTAATGTCAAGGTATTTTTGGAAAATTTTGATTAATATGTTTAAACAGGTCATTTAAAACGTAACACCAGAGAGCTTAGGTACTTATGTCAAAAGATTTATAGACAAAAAATCCATGAAAACAGCTCTATTTTCATATAATTGTGCAACCGAAACATAGGTTACATTTTAGATCGAAGACATAGGTTACATAGTATAATCCCTAACCTAGACAAGGCTAACTACCTCCCTTTCGGGAGGATTCCAGTGTTTTGACTCTCTTGAGGCGTTACTGGATTCCTTGCGAAAGCAAGGGCAACACGGATTCCAGTACTCCTTTCGGGATACGTCCAGTTTCAAGCTACGATCCGTCTCTGTATGACCAGAACCAAGCAGGTTAGAAGCCTATGAGCTATGTTTCCACTTCTTATCTCTATAGAAAGAATAATAGGGTTTATAATAGTCCCTTGAATAATCTTCAGCCTTCCAGATGCCGTTATTTATGGTTGGGTCCAGGATATAGACCTGACCGTTATGGTACCAATTGACCCACATATGAACGCTGAGCTTGCCCCTCTTGTAGTTTCCCAAAACCAGCCTTACATCATCAAATCCCTCCTTAAGCAATTTTGAATACAGCCATATTGCCTTGTCATCACAATCTCCTCTACCCAGTCTTTCCGTTTCAAAAGGGAGTTGCCAGTAGTCTGCTCCAATACCATCAGCCTTGTATTTGAATTTACTTGCCGTCTTTAAATATTTCTTGACTCTTTTATATCGATCGTCATAAGGAGTTTTCTTTGTCGAGACGCCTATTTGGTCGTAATGGCCCGGAGAAAGGGTAGTACAACCTATCAAACTACCGCTTAAGAGCGCAAAGGCTGTCAGGACTAAAATTTTCTTTTGGACACTCAAGGCCAGGGCCAGAATATTCCTGGAGATTACTCCATTCTCTACCAGGATCTCTCCCAACAGCTTCTTACTACGTCTTTGGATTCTAATAGCCTTCTTTAAATTCTCAACTGAAAGCATCCTTGTAGCCACCAGGAGTTGGCCAAGCTTTAAGCGTGTTTTAGTACGGGCCTTATGAATGAGCTCTCTTATCTTTCCTTGAAACGTTAAAACCGTATCCAGAGTTTCCCCGTTTATGGCCCCATTCCTTGTTAGACATTCACCCAGCAAAAGATGCTTTTTTCTATGCATTTCTAAAGACTCATCCCGCTGATTTACATCAATAAATCTACCGTCCAGTAAGAGATTTCCCAGTCGGAATGTGTCCCCTGATAGGACCAAAGCATCTTTCGGTCTTGCTAAATTTGCTTTATACTTCGATGCCTTTATCCCTTTTCGAGATTTAACTTTTGAGGATATTAGTTTTTTTTCCATGACTTTCTTCATAGAACAAAATCTCATATTACATAAAGAAACCCGTGATTCCACACGGGGTATTCAAGGTTTCTTTATAAAATAGAAACTATCTTACACATTCTTTCTATCGGTAAAAATTGAAGAAATTTTAGGATGTATTTTGGAAATACCTCTATGAGCTAAGAACCTACGGGCTAAGAGCCTATGGGCTAGGAGCCTGTGGGCTAATCGCCAAATTACCTCATACCTAAGTTAAGTGATTTTTGCCCGCCCGTACCGAACAGTACGTTCGGGGGGGTAGCCGCGTGCCTTTGCTACGGCAGACAGGCAACCTTCCCTGTTAGATAGTGTCTTGAGAGTAGGTTATACGCCACTTAACATGAATATCTGACAGGGTGAAAGTTGCGCAACTTACATGAAATTGTCATAAGCTCATCAGATGCACAAAAAATTAAAAAAACAAGATGTTCACGGAAGTTTTTGATATAAAGACTAATGCTTGCCATTTCTGTACAATATTTCAACAATTTAGAAGCGTATGTTCATTTTGTCGCTTTTAAGGCTTCTAAAATATCCTCAGGCTCCATCCGTTTTTTATAATCAGTTTTAGCATAAGCTGCTCTGATTACGCCATCCTGACTGATAACAAAGGTTCCCGGTACTGGTAGCCCTAGTCGACCATCACCATTGTAATCAGTAATATCAAAATTAAATCGGTTCCTATACAACTCATGTAATTCTTGAGGCACTTCAAAAAATAGATTGTATGATTTCATTACACTGTCATCAAGGTCACTTAAAACCTCAAATGTGTATTTATCTTTCTTGATCTGTTCATTTGACTTATCAGGCCTTTGAGGTGTGACGGCAATCAGGGAGGCATTGTATTTCTTAAAATAAGGGAGACTTCCTTGAAGCGCATTCAGCTCTATATTGCAGAATGGACACCATGCACCCCGGTAGAATGCCAAGACGACAGGCCCCTTTTTTAACTGTTCAGAGAGTTTGACTTCTTTTCCGAATGCGTTTACCAATGTAAAATCAGGAGCCTTTTCTCCGGCTTTTAAACCGGGATCTGGCATTGCCCTGTCCAAATCCTGAGCAGCCTTAATCATAATAGCCTTGTCTTTTTCATCTATCTTCGTTCCACTGCGTTTATGCAGGAACTCTTTTACTTCCTCTTGGATACTAGGCAATGTATTTTCATTTATCTCGTCCGCAAGCAGGCTACCCGTAAAAAGAACTGTAGATGCAAATAACGTATGGATAAGGAATCTATTCATTTTAATTTTTCTCTATTTTTGGCCACCTCTATGCCCTCTTACTTGATGACCTTGTCCCTGACCGTGGTTTCTTACTCCAGGCCCTTGATGTCTCTGGGCATCCTTGCGTCTATCCCTAACGTTCTCACGGTGCTCCCGAGCTTCTCCACGTCGATCTTTGTGTCGCTCCTTAAATTCATCACGTCTATCACTTCGATGTTCCCTTATATCTTCACGCCTATCACTTCTACGATCTCTGATGTCATCGCGGCGGTCGCTTCGGTGTTCCTTAAGATCTTCACGTCTATCGTGTCGATGTTCTCTAAATTCATCACGGTGTTCTTTTCTGTGTTCCTTAAGATCTCCGTGTTTATCCTTACGATGTTCCTTTAGGTCATCGCGGCGTTCTCTTTGGTGTTCTTTAAAATCTTCACGCATATCCTTTCGACGTTCTTTATAGTCTTCGCGTCGATCTTTTTGATGTTCTAAAAAGTCTTCTCGACGTTCTCTTTGGTGTTCTAAAAAGGCTTCCCGTTGTTCTTTACGGTCTTCAAGGCTTTCCTCACGGTGCTCCCTTAAGTCATCACGTCGTTCCATAAGATCTTCAAGTCTTTCTTCACGACGCTCCCTCAGATCCTCACGCCTTTCTCTTTGATATTCTCTCAAATCCTCGCGCATATCTTTAAGATCTTCCCGCCGTTCTTCGTGACGCTTCCTGGCATCTTCATGTCTTTCCCGAGCTTCCATTCTACGACGTTCGTACTCTTCTCGAGCCTTATCACGCCGTTCCTTTTGATTCTCTCTTAAGTCATCACGCCCTTCCTTTTGTTTTTCCCTGAAATTCTCAGGTCTATCCCCGAGGCCTTCAAGTCGTTCTTCACGATGCTCCCTATAATCTTCGCGTCTATCTCTAAGGTCTTCACGCCCATCGTTCCTATTTTCTCTCATGTCATCACGTCGTTCCTTATGTCTCGCCTTAGCTTCATCATGTCGTCCCCTGTCTAGTTCCCGAGCTCCCTCACGCGTCTCCCTATGCTGCACACGGGAGCCCTCGTGTTGTACCTTTTTTATAATTGGTTTCTTGCCCTTTTTATCCCCCGCTATACTATCCAAACTCACAAACAACAAACCTGCTACTAACAAGGATACAGCCATTAATATAGTTGATAATATCCTCATACAGCTCGCCTCCTCTCTTTATACTTTTTTGAAATAAGTGTAAAATATATACTTCTTATTACGTCGTTAACATTATCTTCGTTATGGTCAGAAAATAAGTATTAGATTACGTTTCGTCCTAATACCCTATTATCGTCAAATATAAGCTAAATAATAGCATCAAATAAACAATTATTGATAGTCATAAGTTAACAGGTTGTCCGAGAATTGTCATTCCGGACTCAATCATGACTTATGCAGATGCCCGCTAAATTCTAAACCACTTGTCGTAAGCCAAGCGCTGCCATAGCCTTGCGCACGTGCTCGTCCTCTATATTGTATGCACCCTCATTTTCACGTATAATCTGAGCCCTTGCGATGACTTCTGCTTCGTCGGCGCCCACGGGCAGAGGTGTTTTCCACGTCAGCAGTTCTATTTTAATTCCATTAGGATCACGGAAATACAGGGAGTGTTCATATCCCCTATCAATCGGCCCGTCAAATTTTATTTTGTACTTGTCCAGGGTCTCCATAGCGTCCTCAATAGGTCCAACCAGATTCACCGCCAAATGCTGCATTGAACCTACTCCCTCACTCCCCCTGTGTAGTTTTAATCCACTGTCCTCATTGGATACAAAAAAGGCAATAAAGGCGCCATTTCCTGCTGAGAAGAACAAGTGGGTCATTCGAGGCTCATCCAGGTTTGGCTGGCGCAGTACCAGACGCATACCCAGTACTTCAGTGTAGAATTGGATTGTCTCATCCAGATTCCGGCCAAATAGAGCGGGATGGTTGATACCCCTGGTCTTGATAGGCATGACTATCCTCCTTTTGTTTTATTAGCATTGGACGCAAGAAATGTAATATTGAAGTTAAGCACAAAGATTATCAAATTTAGGCTTCCAGTCCACATAATCAACCACATAATTGTAGCCACACACCACATCTATCTTTCTACCTTCGATAATGTTCTTTAGCTTTCTACCACCTTCTCTTGTATCCTTTTCTGGACCGAAAGGGTTGTATCTCATCTTCCCTCCCTTCAAGAATACATAATCGCAGATAAGGAGGGTTTCCTCGAATATATAGAATGTAAATCCGGGAGTATGGCCATCTATATGGAAGGCATCGATACCGTCTTCAGTAAAATTCTTATCAAAGGTCTTATCAAAGGTAAATGCCTGACATATTTTGTGAACAGAATCCAGTTTATGTATACGCACCTGTGAGGAGAAAAGTTCCCTATACTGGTTAGAGGCACCGAGGAAGTGGCGATGTGTAAATATTATGACATCCGTTGATTTGAGGCTATTGTCGAAGGATGATGGGCAGTCTATCCAGTAGGTCTTGTTGTTTGTTTCTACACGGTAAGCGGAGTGTTCCAGACCAAGTGGTGGAACGGAATTGAGTCGTGTAACCTTTTCATTAACCGGAAAACCCTTGACATTGAAACGGGCTGAGCATTCCTCTGAGGTTATGAACTTATCCCTTAATGCACCGCAGAAGGGACATTTATCCGGACAATAACCCACCATGTTAAAACCACAGACAGTACATACATATTGTTCTTTTTGCAAGTTTCACCTCTTTACACAAATTCTTATAGTTTTAATGTTGCTTTATGATACTGGAAGATTAGGGAAGATACAAGAGATGAATGTCTTTTAAATATGTTGCTGCGTTGCCAATACGGTACATATATGGAATATCTCACGATATTTAAAGGTTATTATTACTTATCATAAAAGATTAAAATTGAAATAAATATAACATCTTATATAGTTATGCAAGTGTCCAAAATGAGCCGTAATCATTTCTATACATATTTAATACTTTTATTCCTTGCCTGCAGTTCAACTGACGCCGCCGAAAGCAAGCAGTTATTGAGGCTTGGCAAGGTTATTGATCTGCCTGCAGCCGGAATCAGGTTTCGCACATTCAAGAACTTTAGTCAGATGTCAATTCCACCCATACCAACTTATACATATAACAATAACCAGACCGGCCAGAGGATAGAAGCTTGTGACCCGGTTGAGCTGTGGAGACATAATCAACAACTTGCCAGGTTTCAGGGAGAATGGGGAGTTTTTGAATTAGCAACTCTCAAGCATCTTATACCTCAAAAGTTACCCTTGATTAACAATCACCACGTTATAGAATCTGATTATGTTGATGCACTCGACGGTCTTAATATTAAATGGAATGATGAAAACATCAGAACGTGGGTTGAATCGTTTGCGGGAGAGGTTGATTCTACAGTCAAGCGTATAAGAGGAATGTACCTGCGTTATAATTATGTGCGTTTTACTTTTAAGGAACTTCCTCAGGAGGAAAAACAGGCTTTCGTACTTGGATATCCAGAAGATAAGAAGATCTTCTTCCTTTTCCGATTTAAGAAAGGATTAAGTAGATCAGAGGTTAATAATGCCATATGGAGACTATTAAAGACTGTATTGATTACGCATGAACGTGCTGTTGTAACTAGTAAAGCAAAGGATTTCCAAAGCTATCGTACCAATGTGCGTGAAAAGAAAAGCTCCAAGTTCGGGGCTACCCGTAAACGAGTCATCAGTGAAATTAAAAACTTAAAAGACTGGTGGTATGTTGAAACCAAAAACTATGTTATCAAGTCAAATCTTACCTACAAGAATCGAGACTTAGCGCTTTTGATTCAAAAGGACATTGAAATCATGCGTAAGGCCTATACAGCATTTTTTCCTCCTATCAAGGAAATAGATGAGGCTAGTGTCGTGACCGTCTTTAAATCCCGTGAGGAATATCTACAGTATATTCCTGCTAATCTTAGTTGGAGCGGCGGACTATGGATGCCTGACCGCAAGGAATTGGTAATTTCCCCCAATTACATAGGCAATCGGAAAGTTTCAAACGCAGAAATGCTGCCAACAGTTTACCATGAGGCTTTTCATCAATATTTATTTTACGCCCTTGATTACGTTACTGCCCCCATGTGGTTTAATGAAGGACATGCAATGCTATTTGAAACGTGTAAAATAGACCGCACCAGGCAAACGGTTGTTGTTCGAGAAAATGCTCAGCGAATGAGAGTGTTGGAACCGCTTATAAAGAACAACCAGCTTAAGCTTGAAGAGGTAATGTCACTATCACCCAATGAGTTTTATCAAGAAGACACTTTGGAGCAGAATTATGCTACTTCATGGGCGCTGGTATATTTTTTTCGTAAGGCCAGCCATATGTATAAAGATCGCAATTATGAAGATGTATGTGATGTGATACTACAGGAACTTATCAAGACCAAGGACTGGCAGAAGGCCGCAATGGCAGGTATGGCAACAATTAATATGAAGGAACTTAACAAAGATTTCCTAAACTTCTGGACAAGTAAATCCAAGCTTCGCATGGCTGCTAATTATGGTTTATTTGATCGTCAGGGAAACAGAGCAAAATAAACCTCGTTGGAATTTCCCACCCGTGCTGGTGGGATGTGTCTCTAAATATAAACAAAGTTAACGCAAGGGCTCTTTAATCTTACCTCATCAAAGATTAACCTGCCTTAACCTCGATTTGTCTCTGTTTATATTCCTTTTTTTTGGGAAGCGTAATCCTTAACACACCATTTGACATTACAGGGGAAATCTTATCCGTATCAATAGTTTCATTTAACACAAAGTGTCGATGGAAGTGGCCTTCGTCATACTCTCCATAAAGCACCACATCATCACGCTCTTCCTCGTGCACAACATGACCGGTAACAATGATTTCACCCCCTTGCAATTTCATATTCACACCATCTTCACTAACTCCAGGCATATCCACCTCTATAATCACTTCGTTCTCAAATTCAAATATATCTGCAGCAGGTACATACCACTCTTCCGTATGCGATATCAGGTGTGGCTCTGCCTTGTGTGTGGTAATATCCATTTTCTTTTTTTCAACATGCTTTTGTTGCTTCTTTGGCATTGTTATATTCTCCCAGTAAATTTGTATATAATTAATTCATCATTATCCAGCTTTCACGGAAATCTGTTTTGGCCCGGTAGTCTTTTTTTTGTGAAGATTGATAGTGAGAATACCGTTAGACAAGATAGATTCGGCTGCCGAAGTATCTACATCCCTGGGCAAAGCAATAGTACGGCTGAAGAAGCTATCGATATAACCGTACAAAAAGGAATTAGTCAAGAAAAAAACTGGGATGGGAATGACAATGTGAGCGTTTGTGCGGGAATGACTTTTAGGTCAAGTATTTAAAATGGAAAAGAGAAAATTGCAGAAATGAGCGTATTAATGAGAATGACCAAATCGTCCAATCAATAAGAATGGAGTTCAGGTATATAGAAGACCCTGAAGATGGAGGATACAACCTAATCAGAGGTTATTTCCATAA
>JBHHYH010000095.1:0-8191 GCA_046757465.1 Candidatus Scalinduaceae bacterium
GTGCCAGATAATTAAGTGTAAGACATTAGTTCATAATGGAAAGATATAGATTATATATTACAAACACTCTTTAAATACCTTCCCGTATAAGACCTGTCAGTTCGTGCTATTTTCTCCGGGGGGCCAGCGGCAACAACCTCTCCACCTCTGTCACCTCCTTCGGGTCCCAGGTCGATTATGTAATCTGCCGTCTTGATAACGTCAAGATTATGCTCGATAACTATAACTGTATTTCCCATGTCCGTCAATCTGTGAAGTATCTTTAAAAGGTTTTGTATGTCTGCGAAGTGCAGCCCTGTTGTCGGTTCATCAAGGATATAAAGCGTCTTTCCTGTACTTTGTTTTGCCAGTTCAGTTGATAATTTTACCCTTTGCGCCTCACCACCGGAAAGGTTTGTACTGGATTGCCCAAGCGTTATGTACCCCAATCCTACGTCGCGTAATGCCCTTAATATGCGTTCTATGCTCGGAATATTCCTGAAGAAATCATACGCTTCATCCACACGCATATCCAGGATATCAGAAATATTTTTACCTTTGTAAGTTATTTCCAATGTTTCCATATTGTATCTTTTACCTCTACACCGCTCGCATAAGACAAACATGTCTGGTAAGAAATGCATGGCCACTTTCTTTGTACCCTGTCCCTCGCATAATTCGCACCGACCGCCCCGCACATTAAAACTGTAGCGACCTGGCCTGTATCCTCGTATCTTAGATTCTTTTGTCTGGGCAAAGAATTTTCTTATATGATTAAATAGATTTGTATATGTTGCAGGATTAGAACGCGGTGTGCGTCCGATCGGAGATTGGTCTATTTCAATAACCTTATCAATCTTTTCCGTACCAATTATCCTGCTAAATTTACCCGGTTTAAGACGGCTACCATAAAGCTCTTTCATCAATGCCCTGTGTAAGATCTGGTCAATCAGTGTACTCTTGCCTGACCCTGAAACTCCGGTTACGCAACAGAAAACCCTTAAGGGTATCCTGACATTAATTGATTTAAGGTTGTTTTCTCGTGCACCTTTTATGAAGATCGAGTTTTTCAAATCTATTATTTTTCGAAACCTTGGGATTTCTACCTTAAGTCTATGATTAAGATATTGTGAGGTTAATGATCCATTACCGGAAACAATCTCTGGAACAGTGCCTTTTGCTACAACGGAGCCTCCGTGTTCACCTGCGCCCGGTCCCAGATCGATTACATAATCAGCGCTTCGTATCGTTGATTCATCATGTTCGACTACTATTACGGTATTCCCCAGGTCTTTTATTCTTTTCAGCGTATTTATCAATCTTTTATTATCCCTCTGGTGCAGGCCTATCGTTGGTTCATCTAACACGTAGCATGCTCCGACCAGGCCGGTTCCAACTTGAGTAGCCAGTTGAATCCTCTGTACCTCTCCACCGGCGAGTGTGTCGCTTCTTCTATCCAGCGTTAAATAATGCAGCCCTATATCAATCATAAAACTTAATCTTACCACAATTTCTTTTAGAATCTCTTTTGCAACAATCTCTCTTCCACCTTTAAATTTAAGAGTTTTAAAGAAACTTAATGCCTTTTCTACAGTCATTGAAGTAATTTCATTAATCTTCTTATCATTAATCTTTACAGCCAAGGCTTCGGGTCTTAGCCGTGCCCCGTTACAAACTTCACATGCATCATAATCCATGTATCTTTCCAGGCGTCTTATAACATCTCTACTGTTCGTCTTCTCATACACGCGCTCTAAATTTGGAATGACACCTTCAAAAAGGGTAGAATCATCAATATCTTTCCTTTTTATGTTTGTGGCAATTTGCGTCTCACCGTATAGTAAAATATCTTTGATTTTCGTTTTGAGTTTTTTTATGGGAGTCTTGAGGTCTACGGCAAATTTTCCGGAAAAGATATCCAGTAAATCGCTATAATGCCCCTGTGTAATTGAACTCCAGTTTGACCATGCATGAATAGCTCCTTCACTCAGGCTTAATTCCTCTTTCGGAATGATCAGCTCTGGATCAAATTCTAACGTCATACCAAGTCCTTCACATTCCTTACATGAGCCGTATGGGCTATTAAAGGAAAACATTCTGGGAGCAAGTTCTTCATAACCTACTCCACAACGAGGGCAGGAATAACGTTCACTAAAAACCATGTCATCCCATTTGCCTTTCTTTTCGCGAGCAATGATTAAAACACCTTCTCCCAGTTCCAAGCTTGTACGTATAGAATCATGAAGTCTTTTATGAATATCATCCTTAACTATCAGCCTGTCTACGACAATGTCGATATCATGTGTTTTATACCTTCTTAGTTTTATATCAGTACTTGCGTCAAGGATATCTCCATCAACTCGTACGCGCACGAAACCCTTACTCCTTATCTCTAGAAGAACTTCCTTATGCTCTCCCTTTTTTCCCTTGATGATTGGTGCAAGGATCATAATCCTTGTTCCTCTGGGAATCTGAGTAACTCTGTACAAAATATGTTCTACAGTTTGTCTTGCGATTGCCGCGCCGCACTTATAACAGTAGGGCGTACCTACTTTTGCAAAAAGAAGACGCACGTAATCATATATCTCGGTTGTTGTGGCGACTGTGGAACGCGGTCCCGTATGGCTTGTGCGCTGCTCGATTGCAATCGTGGGTGGGAGACCTTCGATGATATCAACATCCGGTTTTTGCATTTGATCAAGGAATTGCCTTGCATACGAGGAAAGACTCTCTATATAGCGTCGTTGCCCTTCTGCATAAATAGTATCAAAGGCCAGAGAAGATTTTCCAGAACCACTGACACCTGTGATGACCACAAGTTTATCTCTGGGGATGTTTATGTCTATACTTTTGAGGTTATGCTGTCTTGCACCTATTATTGATATGCAGTTATTAATTGCTGATTTGCTAGAATTACTTTTTGATTTTTTTGTCTGCATCAGACATCTTTTTCCAATCATGAATCAGTTGTACTAATAACCGTACGCCCGTTCCTGTGGCTCCTTTTCTTATGTAGGGGGTATCCTTTTCTACCAGAAAAGTTCCTGCAATATCAAGATGGACCCACGGGAAGCCTTCTATAAACTTGCCGAGAAAACAAGCAGCCGTAATAGCGCCTGCAAAGCGCCCACCAATATTTTTGATATCGGCAATGCTGCTCTTTATCAAACCATAATATTCATCCCAGAGTGGCAATTCCCACACCCTTTCATAACATTTCTCACCTGCTTTTTTTATCCTGGTCTTAAGTTCATCATTATTACCAAACATACCCGATGCAAAGGTACCCAGGGCGACAACACAGGAGCCAGTTAAAGTAGCAAGGTCTATTACGACGTCCGGCTTATACCTTTTTGCATAACTAATAGCATCTGCCAGGATTAGGCGACCTTCTGCATCTGTATTTACAACCTCTACTGTCTTTCCTGAAAGGCATTTGATAATATCACCAGGTTTCAGGGCTGTACCGCTCGGCAAGTTTTCTGAACACGGCACCAACCCGACAAGATGCATTGATGGTTTAAGATGGGATATAGCCATAAAAGTACCCAAAACGGCAGCAGCGCCTGCCATATCAGCCTTCATCAAATCCATGCCCTTGCCTGGCTTTAAGGATATTCCACCGGAGTCAAATGTTATACCCTTACCTATAATAACGAGTGTATCATTAGTCTTTTTCTTAGAATTATATTCAAGAATAATAAATTTAGGTGGCTGAGCGCTCCCTCTCGAAACATTCAAGATGCCACCCATACCCAGTTTAAGTATATCAGGCCTGGACAGGATTCTGCATTTTATACCCGTTCCTTTTGCAATTTCCTTTGCTTTATTTGCAAGGAAGGTTGGTGTGGCATCGCTTCCAGACATATTCACGATGTCACGCGTGAAGCTAACGGCCTCAGCTACAATTTGAGTATCTTTTACTACAGATTTAACCTTTCCTAGCATGTCTTTTCTTTGCACAAGCAAGGTAAAATTATTGATGTCTATTTTCTCTTCCTTTTTCAATGTCTTATACATAGTAAAGTTATATAGTGACAGTAAAATACCCTCAACTATTGAATAAGCAACGTCATCTATAGATATGTTTTTATGTTTATTTAATAAGACTGAAAAGTTTTTGAGTCTCTTTGATTGAATTACCCTGGCCGCAGTGCCAGCCGCCTGTCGAATCTTATCCAGTGATAATTCTGCAGATTTGCCCAATCCAACCAGCATTAGTCTTTTTGGCATGATCTTCCTATAAGTTGGAATCATTATGGTTTCGTTTAACTTCCCGGTGAAATCCTTGCTCTCTAATGAGTTGGATATGATTCCTCCTGAGGCCTTATTACAGGCATTTAATTCAGAAGGTATCTTTTTTGTATCCTCGAAGAGGTTTATTACCATTAGTTCCGTTGATTCCTTTTCCGCTGTGCCCGATTTTACTGATATTTTCATTTCCATAATCCTCCAAGAAAGAGACAAAAACAACTATTTTATAATAATTTTAGTAATTGCTCAATATTAAATGAGAGGCTTTTTCTTTTGACAACCATATTTATATACATTAAAATTAGTAAATTATATATAAATTTCTGAAACCAAAAACGGGGAAAATGATGAAGACAAGGATTTTTATAACACTAATTTCTTTTAGCTTTCTATTCTTATTAGTAAATGGCTGTGGCAAAAATGAAGAAAAAAGCGGCCATTTTTCTTTTGACGGCAGTGGTGGTGACATGAATTTTGAACAACAGGCATTACAAATGGAGAAGGATGACCTTGCTAAATTAAAACAAGGGCAAGGTCCACGTTCAGAAACCTATGCCAAGGCAGATCATGATTATATGAAAGGCCAGGATTTTGCTAAGATCCATGAAGGCATTGTTACTAAAAACAATCCTAACGAAGTAGTAGCAACAGTAAATGGTGAAGACATACTCCGTCTGGAGTTTGATAGAGTACTCGATAAGGTCAAGAACAAGGTCAGCAGATCCAGGTTGCACATCGTCGAAAGGCAAATCTTAGATGATTTAGTTACACAACTTCTACTCAAACAATTTATTAAAAAAGAAGGTATTCATGTAGAACTGTCACGCATTGAAGATGAGATAAAAAAGTTTAGAGAAAACCTGAAGAAAAATCCTGATACCAAGGATAAAAGTCTTGAAACGCTCCTTGAAGAGCAGGGTGGTAGCATAGAAGAGTTAAGAGTCGCCCTGGATATTTCCTTTTCAATTAATGATTACCTGGATGAGACAGTACCGGAAGAAGATGTGGAAAAATATTTTACTGAAAACATAGGTAATTTTAATGGGGAGACTGTAACGGCAAGCCATATCTTGATAGACACAAGAAACATAAAAGATAAAGAAAAATTAGATGAGGCCAAAAAGAAAATAGAAAAAATAAAAGAAGAACTAGATCAAGGTGCTGATTTTGCGGAACTTGCCAAAAAAAACTCTGATTGTCCTTCTGCAAAAAATGGTGGACAATTAGGAACTTTTGGCAGAGGCGAAATGGTCAAGGAATTTACGGATGCCGTTTTCGCTGTGGACGTAAATAGTATAAGCGAACCCGTAAAGACTCAATTTGGTTACCACATAATAAAGGTTACGGATAAACAAGAGGGGGAAGATGTTACCTTTGAAGATGTAAAGGATAAAGTTAAGGTTGCATTGTTTAATGAAAAGACCATAAACCTAATACAAGAATTAACCAAAAACGCTGATACACAAATATTGTTGAAGGAAACCCCATACACAGGCAGTGCACATGGCGGTGCTGGCGGTCATGGCAGCATGAGCAGCTCGCATGGAGAAATGTCTGGCGGTCATGGAGGCACTTATGGCGCTTCTCCACACTGGAGTATGCAAGGCGGCTCCTCGCCACACGGTGGCATGTCTAGCAGCAATCCACATGGGGACAGTCCACATGGAGGTATGTCATCCGAGAAAAAAGTAGAGGAAAGCTTTAGTCTTACAAATTGAGGACCAGGAAGTTCCCACCAACTTATCATACCCTTTCAACCAGGCTGTTCGGGTCTGGCTGATGGGATTCCGTCCACAAATCCAATTTTTTGGTGTAATTAATCGTAATCTATAAAATGAATCCGCAGTTTCTTATAAAACTATCCATTATACTATATTGGATTGCATTATCTGTATCTACCTCTTATTGGGTAATTGGTTTTTTGGGTAGAAGATTACGGTTCTATCTTTTGTTGAGTGTGGTTATTCTGCTTACGACTGCAATAATATGCAGAGGTTTAGCTATAGAATACTTTCCATTAACAAACAAGTTTGAATCGTTCAGTGCGTTTGCTCTGGCTGCATTCACTGTGCTTTTGTTTAATTCTAAAGTAGAAAGCTATGTATATAGAATTTCCCTGTTTTGTGTGGGATACTGCTTTTTTGTTGCGGCATCTTTCTTTCCGATGAAACTATCATATGCCCCGCCCTTAATGTTGACGATATGGTATATCCTTCACGTTCCCATATCTTTCTTTTGTTACGCATTGTGGACGAGCTCATCTGCTGCCGCAATGGCGAGGTATTTTTCTGCGGGAGACAAAAGGCAGTTTGAGCAAATAATAGATTTTGGCTTTCAGTATGGCTTGATAGCCTTCTCAATATCTATGATCTTTGGTGGCCTATGGGGTTATGTAGCCTGGGGGTCTTACTTCTTGTGGGACCCGAAGCTGCTATGGTCTGTTATAATCTGGTTTTTTTATGCGACATGTATTCACCTTGATTTTTGGTCTGAAGCCAAAAAATTTAAGACACCACTGGCCATTGTCGGATTTCTGATACTGCTGACTACTTATGTTGGTACAAGCTTCTTTATACGGAGTTCACATAGTTTTTAGGATGAATTATTCACTAAAGTCACAAAGAAGCGAATATTTTTGGTTAAGTTGTTAGGTAAAGGTAAACCCGCCTGCCATTTGTCGGGCAGGGATGCCAGTTTGGTTAATGGGTTAAGTAGTTGGTTTTCTCCCACCTTACCTTAACCTAACTACTATACCGGCCTCCTAACCCTTACCTTTACCAAGCATTTGTGGATTCGTAGCTTAGTAACTGATAAATAGATCAAGTAAAAATGAAAAAAGTTTATGGATTCTTAAAGTCTCAAAAGACAGGCATAATAACTGGTTTTACGGTAACAGGGCTTCTGATAATAGGGAGCCTTATTATGAATTACTTCCCGGAATCTTATGAGGGGCTTTCCGGGGAAGATATTACATTCTTCTTTGAGAACGTTGAGGCAATTAACATCTGGTTTTATTTGATGTTTGTTGGGTTTATTATGTATGGCATAAGCGTCTTCTTCTGTACATTGGACTCCATAATCAGGAAAGTAAGAAGCCGTACCAGTAAGATCCCTTTGTACGGGGCCTCGATTGTACACCTTGGTTTTATAATTACGCTGGTAGCCCATCTTATTGGCGGCATTGGATCAAGATCCAGCATGCCTATCACGGTTACAGATGCGTGGGTTGAATCCGGTGATTTTGAGATGAAGATTGCTGGTCTTAAAAATACTTCATACCCTAATGGTATGCCTAAAAAGATACAGGCACATATAAAGATAAGGAGGGATGGAAAAGAAATTGATGATACGCTTGGTTACAACAACCCTGTGCTCTTAGACCACGGGACAAAAGAGGTTCTCCTGCGTACGTATGGAAACGTGCCGAAGTCAATAGTGCTAAACATAGGCGGAGAGACAAGGGATTTGAAAATAAAAGATGTCATTGAGATTAATGAATCAAGGGTGCTGATATCAGACCTTTACCTGCCCCCTCAATTTCGTATTCCCGTTGTTCGCCTGATCTCGGAAGATATGGATACGAAGGAGTATAATCAAATCATTGTACCCATTGGCAATCAATATACTCAAACTGTCAATGGAGCAGAGGTAACATTTGTGGATTTAAAGACCTCTCCTGCTGTGGTTGTATCAGTAAAAGAAAACCCAAGTATCCCACTCACCCTGGTTGCCATCGGATGCTTCGGCTCAGGGATGTTACTCGTAATCTTCAGGACGGCATATAAGATGGTTAGGGTTTAGGGCTGATCCCCGCCCTAAGGATTGAATATTGACGGCGAGAAAATAGAGAAAATAGGGACAGAGAAAATAGGGACAGGAGAAAATAGGGACGAGAAAATAGGGACAGCGACCATTTATTTGTTTTTACGTGGTCTTCCCCACGGCAGAGCTCTTAGCC
>JBHHYH010000096.1:0-8066 GCA_046757465.1 Candidatus Scalinduaceae bacterium
TTTAAAGAAGAACCACTGGTATCCTCTTTTGTCGTTTAATTATGACACAGTCTCATACATGTCGGGCTGGCGAACGGCTCCAGGCCGAAAGACATGGTTAGGCAAATGGCCGGGCGGGAAATTCCAACGGAGTTTACTTCTTATTCTGGATTCCCACCCGCTACAAAACCTATCGGGCAGGCCCGCCAAAAGGCACGTTGGGCAGGTACGGGAATGATAAGAGCCCAGCATCCTGTCATTCTCCACCATAGGCGGACGGGCCGACTCTGATCGGGAATCTGTGTAAGACTCCTGATTGTTTTATCCTAATGAAACTGGGATACGAGAATGTCTAGATTCCCGTTTTCACGGGAATGACAAAAGGAGCGTGGGAATGACAGAGAATGAGACAAAGATGAAATTTGAAAAGATTAAGTATTTCGTAATAGGTTTTCTCGGATCTATCCTCATCAGGTTTTTGTTTAGTACGATTACGGTTGAGGAAAGACCATGTAATTATGCGAAGAATTTCAAACGTCAAGGTAAAAATGTGATTTATGCTTTTTGGCATTCATTTATGCTGGTTCCTGCATATACAGGTAGGAATCTAGGGATAAAAGTCTTGATAAGTCATCATACCGACGGTGAATATATTGCTCAGGTGATTCAGAGGTTGGGCCATAACGTGGTTCGAGGTTCCACAACACGAGGAGGCACAAAGGCTTTGTTAAGTATGATAAAAAAGGCAAAAGAGGGAGAGACGTCTCTGGCAATTACTCCGGATGGTCCACGAGGTCCCAGGTTTATGGTTCAACCAGGGATAATTTTTTTAGGGCAGAAGACGGGTTATCCCAT
Organism: Candidatus Scalinduaceae bacterium; assembly: GCA_046757465.1. Classification (GTDB taxonomy): domain Bacteria; phylum Planctomycetota; class Brocadiia; order Brocadiales; family Scalinduaceae; genus Scalindua_A. The sequence continues at coordinate 835 of JBHHYH010000096.1, forward strand.
ACTTCCAGCTTCATTAGGTCTTACAAAGTACTGGGAGCTTCCAAGTTGGGATAAATTTCGCATACCTAAACCTTTTTCTAAGGTAGTATTAACATATGGAGATCCTATAATGATACCGCCCAAGCTTGACAAGTCTAAGGTAGAGGAGTACAGAGAATTATTAGAGAAAACACTTAACGAAATGACGGTTGAAGCAGAGCATACGGTTAAAGTATATTAAATAACCGCATAACATCATTTCTTGTCACATAAATCATCAGGGATATTATTAGGGCAAAGCCGATATAATTGGCAATTGCAAGCGTTTTTTCACTCACGGGAGAACCCTTAATCTTTTCAACACCAAGAAACAGGAGATGTCCTCCATCCAGAACGGGGATAGGTAGTATATTTATAACTGCCAGATTAATACTAATAATGGCTAAAAAATACATAAGTTTGCCGATCCCTGATTTGGCAGATTCGTAAGAAGCCTGAGCTATGAGGACAGGGCCTCCTAATGCCTTAGTTGATAATTTCTTAGAAATAAATCCCTGTACGGTCAAATAAATCCTCTTGACGTTCACAATCGTTTTATGAGTTCCTACCATGCATGCGCCGATTAAGCCGTATTGTCGTATTATCTTTTTTTCTCTGAATTTGATTCCTATTAATCCCTGCGCATTCTCTTCATTCTTTTTAGGTTTGATTTTCTTGGTAATTCTTTCATAGTTGCGTGCCCACGTAATCTCCATTTCTTTATCTTTGTTGCTCGTAACAATCTGTAAAAGCTGCTCCCATTCTGATATGTTTTTCCCCTCAATGTTTACGATTCGATCTCCCGGCCTTATTCCTATCTTTTCAGCTGGAAAGCCTTCAACCGTTGAATCTACTGTCAATCCATAATGAGGTATAATTCCGCCAAAAAACTCTTTAACTGATTCTTTGCCTGTTTTGGTAAATACTATTAATTTTGCACTGCTATCTCTCATAATCATTAATGTGATTTTTCCGTCTGGAGAGTTATTAACTATATTTACTAATTCAGAAAAGCCCGTAACGTTTTTGGTGTTTACGCTAACTATTTCATCACCTTTCTTAAGTCCCAGAGATTTTGCAAGACTCTCCTTCTTTATACCCTCAATCTTCGTTGTTGCACAAGAAAGCCCTATCATCCATCGGGCGACAACAGCAGGCGTAACCTTTAAATCAATCTCTTTAATGTCACGCAGGACTGTAAGCGTAAGTTCTTTGCCCGGATTTACCTGTTCTATTTCTCTAAAATCACTTTCTGTAGTGATTTTTTTACCGTTAACTTCTAATATCTTATCTTTAATTTGCAAGCCTGATTTTTGAGCTGGTGCATCTGAGTTCTCAATGGCAAAAATTTTGTCTATCTCCAGAGTAGTTGCCGGTGCGATTCCTATCCTCTGTATACCAAATGCTGTGTCATATCTTGGTACAACATTTACATCGAATGTCTTGCCTTCTCTCTCTATCTCCAGGTTAACGCCTTCAGGAGAGTTATTAAGCGCTACGGAAATGAAGATATCTTCAAAGTCAGGGTTGGAGATATTATTGATTTTGACAATCTTGTCACCCGGCTTTATACCAGCCTCCCATGCAGGCCATCCTGGCATTGTACGTCCTATATCGGCGGTAATGAAGGGGACTCCTATCCTGAAAGCGATGATAAAGGCAACGAATGCTAAAACTGTATTAAAACCAACACCTGCTACAAGTACTGCTGCACGTTGCCAGGGCTTTTTAGACATAAACTCCCATTCTTCACCTTTGCATTCTTCACCCTTTTGCTCACCTGCAAGTTTTACATAACCGCCTAATGGGATGAGTGAGATTCTATAATCTGTTTCACCTATTTTTTTTCTGATGATTGCTGGACCAAATCCGAGCGAAAATGCAAGTACTCTTACACCTATCTTCTTGGCCACTATAAAATGCCCGAGTTCATGGATAAAAATGAGTAAACCTATGCCAATTATTACTAAAATAATGTTAGATGACATTCCTATAAAATGCATTTTTTCGTCTCCTTGCGTGCGTGAGCATCTACATCCATAATATCTTGTAAAGTTGGGTCTTTTATAAAATTATGTTCCTTCATAACATGTTCCACTGTTTTTGTGATATCTGTAAATTTAATTTTTCTATCTAGAAATGCCTGGACTGCTATCTCGTTTGCAGCATTAAGCGTAGCTCCCATAGTGCCTCCTTTTTCAACCACCTCATATCCCAGTCTTAATGCTGGAAATTTATCCATATCAGGCTTTCGAAAGTTAAGACTGCCAAGCTTTGCAAGGTCAAGAGATTCAACATTTCCATTTTCTCTGTGAGGGTATGTTAGAGCAAATTGGATAGGCACCTTCATATCAGGTAATCCCATTTGAGCAATGACAGAACCATCACAAAACTCTACAAGCGAATGGACTATTGACTCCGGGTGTATGATTACGTCGATTTGCGTTGAATCCAGATTGAAAAGCCATTTTGCCTCGATTATTTCAAGTGCCTTGTTCATCAAAGTTGCAGAATCAATGGTTATCTTTTGTCCCATTTGCCATGTTGGATGATTGAGCGCTTCTTCTTTTGTGACTTCTGATAGTTTTTCTTTTGGATAATCACGAAACGGACCTCCTGAGGCAGTAATTATAATTTTCTTTACCTCGTTGGGATGTCCTGCTCTTAATGCCTGAAGTATTGCACTATGTTCGCTGTCTACAGGGATGATACTCACACCCTTTTCTCGTGCCATTGAAACGATTAATCCACCAGCCATAACTAAGGCTTCCTTGTTAGCAAGTGCGAGTGTCTTTCCATTCTTGATTACTTCGATTGCTGCAGGAAGCCCGGCAGCGCCAACTATAGCAGAAATGACTATATCTACATCGGCTCTGGAAACCATTTCTTTTACGCTATCCGTACCCGTAAGGATTTGGACAGAATTTTGTGGCAGCCTGTTTTTTAGTTCTTTTATCCACCTCCCATCTGCAAGAGACACACTCTTGGGTTTAAACTCTTCGACCTGCTTTGCCAGAAGCTCCCAGCGTGAATTTGCAGACAATCCCACAACTTTGTATTTATGACGTAAATTTCTTATAACGTCTAAGGCATTTTTACCTATCGAGCCTGTCGAGCCGAGAATGACTACATTTTTCATTTTATATCGTTTTGATTTCTTCTAACAGTGTAGAAACCATTTCGCTTTCTGAAACCTTTTTTATTTTCTCGCCTTTCTTAAATAAGAAACCCACTCCTTTTCCACCAGCTATTCCTATATCAGCTTCCATCGCCTCTCCAGGACCGTTAATAATACATCCCATAACGGCAATCTGTACAGACCTCTTTTGAGAAGGGAGCCTCTTCTTCACTTCATCAACAATATGTAGAAGGTCTATCTCACAACGTCCACATGTAGGACATGATATTATTTCAGCATCTGTACTTTCTGATAGTCCAAGGGCCACTAGGATCTTATATCCTGCTTTTACTTCCTGATGTGGAGGGCCTGTAAAAGAAACCCTTAGCGTGTCACCAATTCCTTCTGAGAGAAGGCCTCCAATACCAATTGCTGATTTTATTACTGCATCATCCGGAGAGCCTGCGGCAGTTATACCAAGATGTAAGGGATAGTCACACTGTTTCGCTATAGACCTATATGCTTCCATCGTTTTCTGCACGTCCGAGGCCTTCAGTGAAATCACAATATCTTTAAAGCCTAATGACTCGAAATGCTCACAATATCGTAATGTCGTATTTACCATTAGTTCTACCAGATCTACATCATGGCCATTATTGCTTCTAATAGAACCGGAATTAACTCCTATTCGGATAGGTATACCTTTGTTCTTTGCAAGGCGTACGATTTCCTCTAGCTTGTCTTTCTTTTTCATATTACCTGGATTAATGCGGATTTTGTCTACACCCTGCTTAATGGCTTCTATGGCAAGATTATGTCCAAAATGTATGTCTGCAACTAGAGGTATATTTATTCTCTTTTTAATCTCACTCAGGCATTTGACTGTATTAGCATCAGGAACAGCAACCCTAATGATCTGGCATTTTAGTGCTTCTAGATCGTGAATCTGTTCTACTGTTGATTCGATGTCGTTTGTATGGGTGTTTGTCATTGATTGAACAGAGATTGGCGCATCACCACCAACTCCTACTGAATCAACCAGAACTTGTCTTGCCCTGCGCCTTTTTATCATTGTCCAAAAAGATCTATAATAAAACTATTGATATATCAATAAACACCATATTTTAGCAGTTTTTTATGTAAACTCAAGTTATATATTATGTACGAGCAGCGTTGACCAAAGACATTTTTGGGTTGTACGACTAAAAAGGTATTTACTGCTATGTTCCTTAAACAAAAAGCTTGACACTTTTCTACTTTAATATTTAAAATATGTATTTAAGGTTTTTTGCATTTTAGGATTATGTTTCTATCAATTTGACAATGGGGGATTGATTTAATGTCGCAAAGAAAGGATACGTCTTCTGACGTTTTAGAAATAGATTCTACGCATCAAGTTGAGGGCAATGTTGTAACTCGAAGAAAACGGAAATCATCACGATGGATGAATTCTAATAGGTTTAGATGGATATTCCAGATCGTGTTCTTGATTATAACAATATATATAGGATGGAAGTTTTATTTATTTGTCCAATATTGTGAAACCGGTGGTGCTACTAAGTTTGTATCGAGACCACCGGGGGTAGAGGCATTTTTACCTATAGGCGCATTTATGGGGCTTAAGTATTTTTTGGGTACAGGTAAGGTAGATCCTATACATCCGGCAGGCTTTGTTATATTTGCTTCTATATTGATAACATCATTTCTTTTTCAAAGAGGTTTCTGCAGCTGGGTATGTCCGGTTGGCACAATATCTGAATGGGCTTGGCGTTTTGGAGATTGGATAAAATCTAAATTCAACAGGGAGGTTAAATATTGGGTAGAAATGTTTCCGGTAAAATTGACATGTGGTCTCAGCATGATATCAACCCCTATTGTTGCATTGATGCTCCTCGATGTTATAAGTTTTGAATCATTTAAATCACCAAACATGAAGGTTATTTTTCCTCTTATGATTGCGGCCATAATCATACCTTTTGCCCTTCCCAGAAAAGTATGGCCTGCCCGTGTGGAAGATTCTATTGCGCGTGCATGGAAATATTCTATCTTGGCTTTTTTCGCAGTTACCATTTTGATTAAGATGCCGGCTGAACAGATTGGGTTGATTCTTGACAGAGCTCCATATATGAAGGTTGCGGATATAATGATGATGAAATTTTTTCTTCATCTTTCCATGCTGGCAATAATTGTCTTGTCTGTTATGTTTATTTTTTCCATCTTCAACAAGAATTACTGGTGTAGATATTTTTGTCCATACGGTGCCTTGATTGGTATTTTAGGATGGGCCAGCGCACTCAGAATAGTAAGAAACAAAAAGACATGTATTGATTGCAGTAAATGTACTATTGCCTGTCCCGTGTATATTGAGGTGGAGAAAAAGAACACCGTTTATAATCTGGAATGTCTGGCTTGCTATGATTGTGTTAAAGTATGTCCCGTAAGCGACACACTTGATATGAAAATTATCGGAATTGGTAAAAAGATCCACTATGCAGTATATGCAGGTCTTGCCGTTGGTTTATTTGTCATTTTTATGAACACGGCAAGGTTTACTGGATACTGGTACAATAATATAACATTGCAGGAATACATGTACAGGATTGCAGATATAGATAATCCTAAGTATCAACATAGACAGGGAAAGTTTGAAGTCGAATAGATTTCGTCAGGTTATAGGATTTCCGAAATAGTCCTATGTTAAATACAAATAACCTTTTTCATGACTTGATAGTAGAAGTAAGGGCCTTAACAGAATTTCACAACCCCAGTTCGCTTTTTGAAGACCTCCATACGGATTCACTTGATGGCGAATATCATTTTACGACCTCAAGGGAAACCATGCTGATGATAAGCAGGGTTATCGAAGACTCTTTGAAGTTACATAAAAAACGATGTTCATTATATTCAGGATTTCAAGAATTAAGTAGATTTAAGGAACACAGTGAAAGATATGAAAAATTAGCAAACTATGCTGACCAGATATTTGTTATAGGCGTTGCGGATTCACCTGTTGAAAAAATTGCAGTTAATGTTCATATACTGACAAAAAATGCAGACATAATCCGCGAAAACTGGATATCAATCATTAAAAATAAGAATATCCATATTTCACTGATAGCACAAGAAATACCTTCCGGGAAACATCACGAAAGGTATGTAGGTTTTTACACAAACAGTAAGGTACTTACCGAAAAAGCTGTAGATTTGTTAATTGCTAAAAAAATACTGAGTGATGCCACACTCTTAGGCAAACAAACCTATTTTAATATTTAACACAAATCCCCCTTAGTCCCCCTTTAGTAAAGGGGGATTTAGGGGGATTTGTCAATTCTGAGGAGCCCCCGCTGATAGCCCCCGCATCTTGCTTACAGCAAGGCAGCTATGGGGGTCGCTGTAGTACTAAATACAAGATGTCAGATACGAAAATAACAGTTCTTGCCATAAGTCCACACCCTGATGATGTAGAAGGGGGTATGGGAGGTAGTATAATTAAATTCCTGAAACTTGGCCATGAAGTTCATATTGTCGATCTTACAAATGGGGAACCCACACCGCATGGTACCACAGAAATAAGGCGTAAAGAATGCAAAAAGGCAACCGATTTACTTGGTTTAACCAGCAGAACAACTCTTAACTTTCCAAACCGTTATCTTTTTGACCATATAGAAGCAAGGGAAAAAGTAGCTGAAGTTATTCGTAGAGTAAGGCCAGATATCCTATTCTTACCATATTGGGAAGATGCTCACCCAGATCATATACAGACTACGCAGATAGGTGAGGCGGCAAGATTTTATGCAAAATTAACAAAGACTGACATGGCAGGTGAACCATGGTATCCTAGACGTATTTTTTATTATCTATGGTCTCACCTGAGAGTTCATCTTTCACCGGCATTTATTATTGACATTAGTGATGAGTTTGAAAAAAAGGTTGAGGCGGTAAAATCCTATGAGTCTCAATTCGCTTTTAATGAAGAAAGATGGAAGCATATAAATGGAGTATTGCATGCTTATGGGCAGTATTATGGATTATTGATTGGAACACAGTATGGAGAACCATTCGCAAGTCGTGAAAAGTTAGGGTTGAGAGACATAAG
>JBHHYH010000097.1:0-8055 GCA_046757465.1 Candidatus Scalinduaceae bacterium
GAACCAGAGGTAATTCTAATGGACGAACCATGTTCCGCCCTAGACCCTGCCAGTACTTTTAAGATAGAAGAGTTAATGGTAAAATTAAAGGAACAATATACCGTTATCATCGTTACACATAATATGCAGCAGGCAGCACGAGTATCTGATACTACAGGTTTTCTCTATCTGGGAAAACTTATTGAATACGGAAATACTAAAAAGTTATTCATAAAACCCAAAGAAAAACTTACTGAAAATTATATTAGTGGCAATTTCGGCTGAATTCTCCTTAGTCCCCCTTTAGAATCCCCCTCTCTCCCCCTTTCATAAAGGGGGAGAGAGGGGGATTCTAAAGGGCGAGATAGGTGGATTTTAAAGGAGGAAATAATAACATGCCAACAACAAGAAAGGCTTTCCAAGAAAATATTAAAGCGCTTGAAAAAGACATAATAAACGAAGGTGAAATGGTTAGTATGGCCATAAACCATTCTGTCGAGGCATTAAGGTCTCTTAATGTCGAAGAAGCCAAAAAAATAATTGCTGATGACCTTCTCATAAATAAGAAGCGTTGGGAAATTGAGGAAAAATGTATCCACTTGTTTGCCACTCAACAACCTGTCGCAACAGATTTAAGGGAATTGATAGCAGTCCTGAGCATAACTACAGATCTGGAACGCATGGGTGATCATGCCGAAGGTATCGCCAAGATAGTAATAATGCATGGAGATAAGCCTCTGGTAAAACCATTAATAGATATTCCCAGAATGGCCGAAAAAGCCACAGACATGCTAACAAGGGGCCTTGAGGCATTTGTAAACAGAGATGAAAAAACAGCAAGGGCAATCTGCGATGAAGATGATGAAGTTGATATGCTTTACGACCAGATCTATCGGGAACTCCTCACATTTATGATTGAAGACCCAAAAACAATTACGAGAGCTACTTATCTAATATGGGCAGCTCATAACCTGGAAAGAATAGCTGATCGTGTAACCAATATCTGCGAACGCATAGTTTTTCTCGTTACGGGAACAATGGAAGAAATTAATGTATCAAAATATTAATTATGAAAGTGTATTTCATTGGTGCAGGGTCTGGTAACCCAGAACTAATAACACCATTGATAGGATTCAAGTGATGCATCGTGTAAGGCCATGGTCAAAGTAAAGATGGACTAACATCATAAAAGGCATGAAAGGGAAAGACCAGGAAAACTATGGCAGAAATAGGCGTAAAAGAGATAGTGGATTTTCTATACGAACTTAAAAAAGCTCAAATCAAAAAGGAGGGAGCAAAATGAAAAGTATTATTTTAGTGGCATTATCAGTTTTTATTTTTATTTTTTTCAGTAGTATTTTGGTTAATAGTTTTGCAGACATCGATCCGATGGATGACGCACAGGGTACTCCAGCCCGACCCGTCCGACCGAGTCATCCGGGCGGGCAATATCGTTCCGGCGGGCAAGACTTAGATATTGTAGCATTCAAGAGGCAATTAGAGGCAATGGAAGAAACAATAAAGAAGCAGCAGGAAATGATTAATGCCTTAAAAGACAAAATAGAAACAAAAGAACAAATTGCTGAAATATATCCAGCTAAGACCAGGAAAGAAATAGCAGAGAAGGCAGAACTTGAGGCGCTAAAGGTCAGCCAGGAGCATAGTGAGGTCTCCAATTACGAGATCCTCAGGTATGGGGTCTCTGAAGAAAAACTTCGTAATGCAATAAGTGACTATCTGGGTACTGATGAGGGTAAAAAGCTCGTAACCGATGCCTCTCCTGCCCATATCAAGGCAGGGTACAGGGTTGGTAAAGGCTTCTTACTTGAGAGCCTGGACGAGAAGTTTAAGCTCAATATATTAGGCAGGCTTCAGACACGGTACAACTTCAGGAATAACGAGGATGCCGAAGACCTCAGCTCCTTCAGAATAAACCGTATGAGGCTGAAACTCAGTGGGCATGCATTTACACAGAACCTTCACTATAGTGCACAGTGGGAGTTAAACTCCTTCACGGGTAGAGGGCAATTAAAGGATGTCTTTGTAGATTACCGCCTGTTACCTGGACTCCACCTCCGAGGTGGACAGTGGAAGGTACCTTACAATAGACAAAACGTTGCATCTGACTACAAAAAGCAGTTCATTGATGAGTCTATAACTAATGATGCCTTTAGCCTGGACAGGGATATTGGTGTCATGCTCCATGGTGAATTCTTTAAGAATCAACTCGAATACTATGCTGGTATATTCACTGGCAGGGGTGTAAACGCCACGGAAAACAGCAACAACAAAAACACCGTAATCGCAAGGATTGCCTATAGACCTTTTGGTAAATTTAAAGACTATTGGGAATCAGATATTGAATATACTGAGAGCTTCAAGGCCGCCTTTGGCGCCGCCTTTGCCATTAACAACGGTACCGAAATCTTTTTCTCGGATGAGCTCCAGACATTTCCAAAGGATGCCCAATTTATGCAGTTCGGCGTGGACAGCATTATGAAATACCGTGGGTTTTCTTTGCAGGGAGAGTACCACTTGCGCAGCCTGGATAGGAGAGGCTTTAACCGCGACACTGCCAACGGCTTTTTTGTTCAGGGAGGTTACTTCCCCATACCAAAACGCCTGGAGTTAGTTGCACGTTACGCACAGTTTGACCCAGATGTAAATGTCAGCGATAATTTGGAAAAGGAATTTGCTCTTGGCGCTAACTGGTACTTCAGCAAAAACCATCATCACAAGCTCCAGGCTAACGTTACGCGCTTTGTCACAGACAGACCCACGAACGACAAAGAGGATACACTTATATCTTTCATGCACCAAATCGAATGGTAGTTAGGGATGAGGAGATGTTAATTAGTCTCCTTTTTCTTTCAAAACTTGTTCCTGAAGCTCTTGCAGTCCCCTCTGCCATTTCCACTTCCCCTTTCCTCCCCAGTCTCTCAGTGTGCGTAAAGCCCACTCTGTAGTCTTATCCTGATGACAACGGTTGCAGGCATTGGGATGGTCGTAGATTACTGTGCGCTCTGGACTAACAAAATCAAAGTCAAAGCAGTGGCTGCGGGATTCCAACGCTACGCCATTCTTACCTATCCTGGGCATATGGCATTCCATGCAGAGGCTGCCAGGGCTGCCTGCCTTATGGTGGGTATGTTCACTGATACTGCCCTCAGGAGGGCCAGGCGGGGAATTGACCCCGTGGCAGGTAAGGCAGAGGCTATTACCTGGTTTATACACCATTGCGGTATACTTACCGCTGTGAGGATTGTGGCAGTCGAAACACTTTATACCGCGGCTGTACATCTTACTCCGGATAAAATCATTTCCCTGATTCCGATTTTTCCTGGATATCCCGTCTTTAAAAAACTCGTGTGACTCGTGTGACTCCATCACTGGAGAAGGTGCAGGACTTCGATATTTTAATAGATCGTCCCCTGGCATATAACCCACAGGATAATCCCTGTCAGGATATTTGCTTCCCTCTGGCGGCCTACCTGCAAGATGGCACTGAAAACAGACATCATTGGCACGGTCAAACGGGAGTTTGGCAGGGTTTACTATCTTAGTCCCAGCCCCCTTACCTGGACCAAGGGATAACTCCACCTCCGCATGTTCTGCCCCGGGTCCATGACATGCCTCACAGGCTATATTCCACTCAATAAAGGTTGTCCCCGTTCCTATAAGACCTGTACTGTGACAGCCGTCACAAAGCTTTGAGGTGGGCCTCTTCTGCCAATCCTCAGGATATTGGGAAGCCCACCACTCGTTCCTTGGAAAATACTTCACCCACTCCTTTGTCGCCACATTCCACTGAATAGGAAGCATATAGTAGCCATCGCCTATCTTTTTCATAAACCGTTGTTTGAAGCGACTCCCCAAGAGTAAGTCTACTTCCTCCAGTTTAAATTGAGGAGGAATATCTTGTTTACTAAGATCTGCCACTAATGCCCCGGGCTGGTTGGGCTCCTGTATCATCTTGCTGTGGAGAGTGGTCTTCCACCCCTCGTAATTCTCAGGATGGCAACCACCACAGATTTTGGAGCCTACATAACCTCCCACTCCTGCCATAAAAGCATCCATTTCTTTGACTCTTATCGCATTACGCTTTGTGTTTTCTTTTTCTTTCATCACCTTGCCTTTTATTGAAATCACTTGTTCTACTTGGGAATCTACTGCCCTACACCCCATGCAGATGATTATGAAAAGGATAAGCACACTCAATGATGTTTTTGCCATTTATCTTCCTCCTATCTCGTAGAATTATTTTATTTCCCAATAAGTATAGTTACACCAGTGGTCATTCCCCAGTCGATGCTATCGCTATTAAGACCCCAGAACGTAGCAGCATCAAACTCAATATTCCATGGACCCTCCCACACAATTCCTCCTAATACCTGATGTTCGATGTTTTGCTTTTCCACCTTCTCCAGGCTGTATTCCGATACGAGATGAAGACCCTTTGCCTTGCTGACTTCATAATCAACTATACCTCCATATATAAGTACGCCTCTAGTCTCTTCAACCTCAATCTCTTCATCTCCGAGCATCTTCGCCCTTCTCTTTCTCTCTGTAGCGCCACCAATAGTTGTATGAAACGTTACATCCTTCAACTCCCACGTAAATATGCCTGTGCCCTCGAAATCGATCCTTTCACCACCTCTTTCTGTAGGGAAGAGTAATCCAGTTTCGGTTGCAATATTTGGTACAATTCCTTCACCCCAGTGCCATATCTTTTTTAAAAATACTGCGGTGTCTGAAAACTGTTGTTCTCTGAGTTTAAAACTCCCTTTTTGTCTGTCGTCTACAAATTCTCCCACGGTTTCTAAAACTAATTCTGTATCCCATAACAAACCATAGTTAAAGCGTATATCAGGAAATTCAATCGTGAGTTCGTCTGTACCAGGGTTTTTCTCTTCCTTTATGCCGAAATAACCAAATTCGAATTCTATCTTTCCCTTTTCCACAACATCAGCATCAGTCGTTACAAATGGGCGCAGTGCAAATGCATTACGCGGTATAAAAATAAATGTGGTAATTGGCAGAAAAAATAAAATTAAAATCCTGAATAAATCTGATATTACAAATTTTTTCATGTTACTCTTCCTGGTTTAAATATGGTTGTTTTTTCTTGGACCGAGTAATTGAACACAAACGAAGCTAAAATTAAGATACTGGCAATAATTGTAGAAGAGTTTATAGGGTTAAATATATTACCCATCATAAGTTGTTATGTGTATAAAACTAATAAAACCAAATATAAAATGGCCGAGTTTTTTTGTGAGCGTTTTTATTCATTAAGAGTTGCATACAAAGCTTCAAATACCCCAAATCCTCTTTCAATCAATTCATAATCATCATCCCTTGCCTTATTGAATAATTTGATTACATCTTTATCTTTAAGATTTTCTATATTTGTTACTTTTACAAGAGTAGCCTCACCTTTCATGGTCTGGATTTCCTGACATAACCATTGAAAGTTTTCATAAGTCTCTGAGTTAAAGGGGAGGATATAAACTGATTTTTTTAAAGAAACCGCACCATAACTCTTCAAGCGTCTCCAGATACTTACCCTGCTTCTTGAAGGTTGAGGGGGGTAAATTGTAAATCAGCAAAAGCCATTTGTAAGCAGATTTGTTTTTACTCATGTTACATATATATGTAACAATTGTTATATATGTTGTCAAACTATTTTTTCACTTTGATTATCATATAGTCAGTCATCAAAATGCCTTTGATAATTCTTTCAGCTTTAGCTCAACACCATAAATACATCTGGCAGACGACTTTGTAGATACAGGCAGCTTTAGTGTCGAATTTGCAACTGTGAATCAAGGAGAAACACTTAATGATCAAGTAGCCACTGCTTTACAAATTACTTTCTAATTTCTATGTGGACTTTAAGGCTGTAGTATAGTAGTATTAATATCACGTAAGTTTGTGACAGGTAGTATGCTAAGAGGTAGTATAAACAGGTCTTAATTTAAAAAAGAGAGAAGGAGTGTGGTTGGAATAATCATATTGATTTTGCATACATTATAGCATATAAATCAATTTTTATTTCATATGGAGGAGGTTATTATGTTGGCAAAAGAAGTAATGAATAAGATAGTAACAGCGGCAACAGGGAAAACGAATGGTAGAGATTTGGCTGTAAAATTGTTGTCCGGTATGTACAGTGGGCTTCCCGTAGTGGATGAGGGTAAGGTCGTTGGTGTTGTAACCGAGTTTGATCTCCTTAAGGCAGTAAATGAGGGCAAAGACTTACAACATATATTTGCAGAAGATATCATGACTAAAGATCCAATCTGCGTGGAAGAGGAAACGCGTGTTGAAGAAATAATCAAGCTTATGACGGAAAAGAATATTATTAGAGTACCGGTAGTGAGAAAAGGGAAGTTAATTGGTGTTATCTCAAGATGCGACATTCTCAATAGTTTGATCCAACCTGAGTTCATTACTTTTTGTGGTGATTAAAATGTTGAAGACAATACTCGTGCCAATTGATAGTTCAGATACAAGTCTTGTAGCGGTTGATTATGCAATTGAACTATCAAAATCATTTAATTCAGAGATAATGGGTGTTTCAATTATTGATATAAAAAAATTAGCCGGACCTTTTATGAGAGACCTGGGTACAAGTATTGGTGGTATGGTGCCGTATGGCGACTTTCAGCAGAAGGTAAGAAAACTTATGGAAGACACCGCAAGAGCTGCACTGGACGAGCTTGAGGGGAAATGTAACACTGCGAATGTCTCTTGCATTCGTGAAATAAGAGAGGGGGTTGTAAGTAAGGAAATAGTGAAGTCTGCCGAAAGATGCGATATGATATCAATGGGAATGGCGGGGGAACATGCTTTGTGGCGGGATGCCCTGTTGGGGTCAAACCTGGAATCTGTTGCGAGGCAAACACATAAACCTATAATGGTAACTCCTGAAAAGTATAAGGCAATTGCAAAGATACTTATCGCATATGATGGAAGCCCCTTTTCAGATAAGGCATTAAATACAGGTGCAGAAATCGCTCAACAAATGCGTTTACCTTTAACCGTTATAAACGTCTCTGATGACAAGGACAAAGGAGAAAAAACCTTATCTAAAGCAATCGAAAATCTAAAAGATTACAGCGTTACATACGATACAATTCAGAAGAGTGATGACCCTGTAAATGCTATCTTAAACGTTTGCAAAGAAGGCTGCTTCGGCTTGATGGTAATGGGTGCCTATGGTCATTCCAAGATAAGAGAGTTAATACTTGGAAGCACTACCATACGAATAATGAGAAAGGCAAACTGCCCGGTACTGCTTTGCAGGTAACTAAAGTTATGATTTAAAATAAAAAAATGATTAGCCTAAAAAACGCTATGTATGGTGGTGTAATAGAGCAGGTTATACGACAGTCGCCGTGTTCCATTTTAGTCATAAAGCATCCGGAACGTGAATTTGTTGCCCCTTAAAGGAGTAATGGTATGATAAATTTGAAAAAGATACTTTGTCCAATTGATCATTCAGACTGTTCAAAAGAGGCACTGAAGTACGCTGTATCATTTGCAATGAAAGATGAAGCAAAGTTATACTTATTGCACGTAATTGACATACGTTCTTTTGATGAAAGTCTGGACAAGATGACCAGACAAATGCCAGACGACGAAACAATTAAGCAACTGGAAACAAAACTCTTTGAATGCGTACCGGAAGAAATTAGAAATGATATGCAGGTAGAAGCGCTGGTGGTTCAGGGAATACCTTTTGCAGAAATTATAAGCAACGCAAAGAAAAATAAGGTAGATATGATAGTAATGGGTACACATGGAAGGACAGGTCTTGCACATATAATGATAGGAAGTGTATCCGAAAAGGTAGTAAGAAACGCTCATTGCCCCGTGTTAACAGTTAGACAATCCGGCCATAAATTTGTCATGCCTTAAAGATTTTCGCTAAATGATAAATAATACCACTTTAACACGAAAATAAGCTCTGGAATCCCTGCGAAAGCGGGGTTATTCCCTCCCTACCCGACATAACGGAGACTGTGTCATAATTAATAGATAAGAGGAACATAGAAAACGTAGTATAGCGTA
>JBHHYH010000098.1:0-7980 GCA_046757465.1 Candidatus Scalinduaceae bacterium
GAGGTTATGCACAATGGCTCAGTATCAATTTTTTGATCAAAAAAAAAGAATGTATTTGTGGTGACGTCGTCAACGAACTTCCTCTAGCACAATCCACCGTATCTCAACACTTGAAAGAATTAAAAAATGTAGGACTAATAAAAGGAGACATAGATGGCCCAAGAGTCTGTTACTGTATAGATCTAAAAAAATGGAGTGAAGCGAAAAAAACCATTAATTTATTTTTATCACAGGAAGCAATTCAAGCAGAAAAACCTTGTTAAGCATTAAATGCGATTATTAATTAGTATCTGTTGCGGAAAGCTTAAAAGCCCAAAATGTCATAGAACTTGTTTCAGAATCTATATATATCAATCTGAATCAAGTTCAGGGTGACAATATAGTGTTTCCGCAACATACTAATTACCCATTTGTTATTTTTCATTTCCTTTCTTTTTGAAAATGTCCGGCTTTGTAGAAATGAACAACTATACATTTTTACAATTAAAGAGAGAAAATGTCCTTAATAAAAGAAAGAAAGCTATCCCTTTTTGAGAGATATTTAACACTTTGGGTATTGGTCTGCATCGGCGCTGGTATCTTTTTAGGTAAGTTAGCACCTACACTTTCATCTAAACTAGACTCTCTTTCCGTATACGAAGTATCCATACCTATTGCCGTCTGCCTGTTTTTTATGATGTATCCAATCATGGTAAAGATAGATTTCTCAGAAGTATTAAGAGCGGCAAAAACTCCTAAACCCGTAGCTTTGACATTATTTATTAATTGGGCCATTAAGCCGTTTACGATGTTTCTGATTGCTTCGTTTTTTTTAGGATACCTTTTCAAAGGATTTTTGCCAGGAACGGAAATTCTCAAAACTGGTCAGGAAGTTGAATTATGGAGGAGTTACATATCAGGCGCTATTCTCCTGGGAATTGCTCCTTGTACGGCAATGGTATTGATGTGGAGTTATCTGGCAAAAGGCAATCAAGGACTCACCCTGGTAATGGTTGCCATAAACTCTTTAACGATGCTTGTACTCTATGCACCCCTTGGAGGCTTCTTGCTTGGTGTAAATGCCATGCCTATACCATGGCAGACTATATTGTTCTCTGTAGCGATTTATGTCGCCCTGCCATTGGTTGCCGGATATTTGTCACGTAAATTGATAATAAAATCTAAAGGGCACGAATGGTTTAATGAAAAATTCCTGCATTGTCTTATGCCAATCAGCATAATTGCACTTTTAACCACATTGGTGCTTTTATTCTCTTTTAAGGGTGAGATTATAGCAAAAAATCCACTAACCATATTATGGATTTCAATCCCGCTTTTTATCCAGACAATTTTCATTTTTAGTCTCGGATACTTTGTTCTGGCAAGAGTATTAAGACTCTCTTATCAAGATGCTGCTCCTTCCGCTATGATTGGTGCTTCCAATCACTTTGAGGTGGCAATTGCAACAGCAGCAATGCTGTTTGGCCTGTCTTCGGGTGCAGCGTTAGCTACAGTCGTTGGAGTTTTAATTGAGGTTCCCTTAATGCTTATGCTTGTCTCAATCTGCAAGAAAACCTGCTTTATGTTTAAAGAATGTAACCTTGAACTGCCACAATGTAAGATCAATCAGTCAATTCCCAACAAGTTAGTGATAGAGTGAAAAAAGGGTCTTATTCCTATGCACTCATAATTCCGCAAGATCACAGATGGCTAAAGGATTATTGAATGCTCTTTACAGTAACAAATATGAGGCATTTAGTGCGGGAACTAAACCATCTACGGTGAACCCTTATGCTATCAATGCGATGGCAGAAATTGGTATTGACATTTCTAAGAATCGTTCAAAAGGTGTTGATGAATTTCAAGGTATAACGTTTGACTATGTTGTTACAGTTTGTGATAATGCAAAAGCTACTTGTCCGTTCTTTCCTGGAGCGGAAGAATATCTCCATAAAAGCTTTGATGATCCCTTCAGATTTTAACGGACAGAAGATGAAAAACTGATATGTTTCAGGCGTGTAAGGGACGAAATTAAGGATTAGCTCATTATAACGTTTGGTAAAAAGATGAATGAATTAATAGCGATTGTAGATGATGAATTGGATATTGTGGAACTGGTGTCAATTAATCTAAAAAAGGCAATGTTTAAGGTCAATGGATTCTCTGATGCAGAGAGTTTTTATAGATTTCTTGAAGAGAAAACCCCGGATCTTATTATTCTGGATTTGATGTTGCCCGATGCAGATGGCCTGGAAATATGTAAATATCTAAAAAGAGAAGATAAATTTTCTTCCATACCCATTATTATGCTTACGGCAAAGGGAGAAGAAACAGATAAGGTCTTAGGATTGGAATTTGGTGCAGACGATTATGTTACTAAACCTTTCTCGCCAAAAGAATTGGTTGCCAGAGTAAAGGCCGTCTTAAGAAGAAGACAAAAGATTGAAGAATCCGGGAAATTAGATGTCGGTGGAATATTAACAATAGATATTGAAACGTATGAAGTTGTTGCTGAAGGTAGAAAGATAGAATTGACTTCTACTGAATTCAGGATATTAAAATTACTTTTATCAAAAAAGAGTAAAGTGTTTTCGAGGTATGATATTCTAGATTATCTATGGGGGCATGAAAAGATTGTTTTAGACAGGACAATAGATGTACATATTAAAAATTTAAGAGACAAGTTAGGCAAGGCAGGACAATTCATTAAGAATATCAGGGGTGTAGGATATAAACTGGAAGGATAATAACAGTGTACCGCAAAGGCCAGTTAAAAGACGAACGGGTAGTCACAAAAGACGGTTCACAGTAGTACCACTAAGGATGAAGAAAACCGGAAAACCCGAACGTAGAGCAAGCCTTTAGGCTTGCTTATAAAGAATATGAACTTTAAATACAAAAAACGCATACGATTAAAACACTTTGATTATAAAGATAATTATCGCTATTTTGTAACTCTATGTACTTACAACAAAATGCTGGTATTTACCAACAAATCTAAAGTATCCTGGTTGATCAATGTTTTAAGAAAACAATCAAAAACGTCTAGCTTTAGGATTTGGGCATATTGTTTTATGCCAGACCATCTACATCTTTTAACAGAAGGTGTAGATTCAGATTCTGATATGAAGAAATTTATATCATCATACAAACAATGTACAGGATTTCATTATAAAAAAGAAACAGGATTAAGACTATGGCAAATCAACTATTACGAACACGTACTAAGAAGAGAAGAAGAAACAACAGCCTTAGCTCGTTATATTTCTGCGAACCCTGTAAGGAAAGGTATTGTAGAAGATTTTGCACAATACGAATTACTTGGTTCTTTTGAATTTAACATAAATGAGACGTAGGGCAACCCTTCAGGGTTGCTTATTATAAGACATGAAGCAAGGCTAAAGTCACGCCATAGACGGATCTGCCTCGGGCACGGCCTTGCCCTACGGACTTAGCAAGCTTTGCGGTGAGATATTACAAATTATGAAGAATACGATCTTTATAAAAGTATTTGGCGGGTACCTGTTAATTGTTATTGTAATTCTCGCCACAACATTTCCCCTCTCTTTCAGAGCAATAAGGCATCAGCATATAAACACATTAACCGGTAACCTGAAAAATCTTTGCCTTACATTAAAACTGAAGATATCCCCGCTCCTGGCAAACAACCGTATTGAGGAATTAGACACCCTTATAAAGAAATTAGGCAGGCAGATAGAGACAAGGATTACTGTCGTAAATCTTGATGGGATAGTTTTAGCAGATTCAGAAAAAGACCCGGCATTAATGGAAAATCATAAGAATCGACTTGAAATAGTACAAGCCGTAAGAGACGGCATCGGTACATCGTTACGTTATAGCACTACCGTGAAAGAGGAAATGTTGTATGTCGCTGTACCGATCGAAAAAGACAGTAATATCTCCGGCATTTTAAGGGCAAGCCTGTTCTTAAATGAAATAAACACCCTGCTTAAAAACCTGCAAATGACTATTATTAAGATCGCAGTGATTATTGTAGCCATATTACTGCTGGGAGCGTTTCTCTTTTCCCGCAATTTATCCCGGCCCCTCAAAGAATTGGGCGCTGCTTCCCGCAAGGTAGCTCAAGGGGATTTTAATACAAAAGTTTACTTAAAAAACAGAGATGAAATAAAAGAACTGGGAGATAGTTTTAATTACATGACAGATCAGATAAAAACCCTGTTTACACAGCTATCCTATCAGAAAGAAGAGCTTAACAGTATTATATCGTCAATCAAAGAGGGTCTTTGTGTCTTAGATAATGAAGGAAAGATTACAGTCAGCAATGAGAGTTTTAGAAAGATTGTTCAGAATGATTCTGTCAAAGGGAAATTTTACTGGGAAGTCTTAAGAAAAATCAAATTTGATGAATTGATAAAAAAAGTAAAAGATGAGAAAACCAGCCTTGTAGATGAGATAGAAATAAACAGCAGAACATATTTATGCAATGCTACATTTTGCTCAAACAAAGAAGAAGTAGTAGTAACCCTGCACGATATAACAAAGATCAAGAATCTGGAAGAGACAAAGAAAGATTTTGTTTCAAATGTCTCCCATGAGTTACGAACTCCTCTTACGGCAATAAAAGGATTCGTCGAGACTATGGAAGAAGGGATAGATGAAAAGAACAAAAATTATCTGGATATCATAAAGAGGCATACCGACAGGGTCATAAATATTGTTGAGGATTTACTGCTGCTGTCAGAACTTGAAGAAGAATCAAACTGCCTGGAATTAGAAGAAGTAAATTTAGAGGATTTGATTGAAAACATTCTAAAGATATTTGATCAGAGGATGAAGGAGAAGAGTCTGATACTAAAATTTAATCCAGACAGGAATCTACCCCCTATCAAAGCTGATCCTTTTAAACTTGAACAGGTATTTATCAACTTAATAGATAATGCCATTAAGTACACTGAAAGAGGAGAGATTATAATATCAACAGGCCAGAATAACGAAACTGTAACAATAGAAATACAGGATACTGGAATCTGCATTCCAAAAGAACACCTGTCCCGTATCTTCGAGAGATTTTATGTAGTAGACAAATCCCGCTCCAGAAAATTGGGTGGAACCGGCCTGGGACTATCAATCGTAAAACATATCGTACTCCTGCATAATGGAAAGATAGATGTCAAAAACATCCCGGGAACAGGCACAAAGTTTATTGTTACCCTGCCTATCAACTTCTCATAAATTTCTAAATACTATGTATAGTCTTTCAATGTTGCCATATGTCATTCTCATGAAAATGGGAATCTAGTTGTCCTTGAAGTTATAATTCTAGTTTCTTCTCCAATTATCTCAAAATGCATCTATGTAGTCTGAAAATAACCGACCTAACGGCTAGAATCACCTGCAAAAAATGGCGCAGCTATTTTTTGTCAGGTGGATTCTTTTGTTAGGCCATTCTGTTCTCCACGATGTCTTTCAAACTGATGACTTCAAGAGGGCAGGCAGTCCAGTCGTGTTCCCAACATACGATCATGTCGCATTGCGTCAGATTGTGCCCATGTGCGATGAAGTTTGAGGACTTGAACTCGAATTCAATTCGGACTGACTGCCACCGATTCTTGGGCAACCGACGCTTGGCCTGACAGTCTGGAAACCCGGACCGTATGGACTCCACAACGAATCCAAGCTCTTGCGACAAGATCCCGAAAAGGTAGACCACGCCAAGCTCGTTCACAGGGGCATGCAACAACCCGCGGAAATCGATCCGATGGCCAAGCACGGGACGATCATTGAGTCGCTCATACGATACACCTTGATCCCGCTGGCGTGAGGGCTTGGCCAATTCTTGCTTGGCAATGTCGGGCTCGACCAATCCGTGGTCAAGGCCGTACTGCAAGGCGTGAACCTTGAAGTCTGAATACGTTCCGAATCGCCCTTCGAATGTTCCGGAACTGTATTTAGCAAGACTGAGTTCCTGATACGAGGGGAAGTGCCCAAGTTGAGAGGTGATTCGGAAGAATTCTTCAAACAAGGATTCGTCTGGTATCTTCTGCTTGTGGGCCGGGTGAAGTTGAAGATGTGCTTCGGAGGCGAAAGATTCCCATGAGCCAAAGAGGCGATGAATCGGTCGATATGAAATCCCTGCCTCCTTCGTGAACTCCAATTGAGACATCCTTTGCCTCTCGAGGCGGGAGGTAATCTGATCAGCAAGAGTGAATAGCTCTTGTTTGGTCATACCTCTTGTCTTGTCAGGACGTCCTGTTTTGTCGAGAGGCTGGAGCCCAGCTGCTACAACAGCGTCGTTCCAGCGGATGAAGTGCTTCTTCAGTTGATAGGACGCGACCTCAGATTCCGTCAAGAATTCCTTATGGGACAACCAGGTCTGCCCCTTCGACTTGGCAAGGTGGCGAATGGTCTGGACAATCTGACCTTTCGTGATCTTATTCATATCAACTGGGCCTAACATAGACTATACTGCCTAAGTGCGGTATTAATTTACGGCTACTATAAAAATATATTTCGTAAGTAACCGATATTCAGGATATTAAGTCAATGAGAATGTAATATCAAGTTGTTTTTTCTGGCCCTTAACCAAAAATTAACAGTTTCTTTATACTCAGTTAACAATCAAATTGAATTATATACATAAATGTAATTTGGATTTGCCTTGATGTAGAAACAATTATCCTATTTCGAATAAAGTTGTTTCTGTTGTGGAAGGCTAAAATACCTAAAAATGTCATTCTAAACCCCGAAAGTGTCACCCTGAACTTGTTTCAGGGTCTCTTAACACATCGATTTATATAGATTCTGAAACAAGCTTGCCCTGAAGAGATTCTGAACCAAGTTCAGGGTGACATAACCGTATTTCCGCAGCAGAAACAAAGTAGTAAAACCAAAAATTAAAAAGGAGGAAATGATGTTTTACAATTTTCGTTTAGTAATAATTGGAACAATATTTTTTGCGATGCTTACAACTATGATAAACTGTTCAAAAAAGGAGGCTGCTAAAAATTCAATTCAAATAAAGGGTTCTGATACTGAAGTCAATCTGGTACAAAAACTTTCAGAGGTTTATATGGAAAAACTTCCTGAAGTTTCTATTGCAGTTACCGGAGGTGGTTCCGGAACTGGAATCGCAGCTCTCATCAACGGACAAACAGATATAGCCAATTCCTCCAGACCTATGAAGAATGCGGAAATCAAACAGGCCAATGCCAAAGGGATAGAACCTGTACCCATTATGTTTGCGTTAGATGGGCTCGCCATAATTACACATGAAAGTCTTTCCGTCAACTCATTGAATATTAACGAAGTAGCAGACATCTTCAAAGGGAATATCAAGAATTGGAAAAGTGTAGGAGGTCCGGATTTAGAGATCTCCGTGTATGGCCGCCAGAGTAATTCCGGAACTTTTGTTTATTTTAGAGATACTGTGCTTAAGGGAGATTATGCCCCAAGCGTTCGAAGGATGAATGGAACTGCTCAGATTGTAGAAGCAGTAAGAAAGGATAAGGCTGCGATTGGATATGTGGGCATTGGTTATGTTGTGAATGAGGAAGGTAATGTCATATCCGGCATAAACGTCTTGAACCTGGCAGGTGATGCAAATACAACTGGTGTGAGTCCGCTGGAATCAGAAAATGTGAAATCAGGTAAATATCCCTTAAGCAGACCTCTGTTTCAATACACCAATGGTAAACCTGAAGGAAACTTGTTGGAATTCATACAATTTGAACTAAGTGATGAGGGTCAGAAGTTGATTGAAAAGGAAGGCTATTATCCTATAACAAATAAACATATGGCGCATAATCGCAGTTTAGGCCTAATCAAAGATTAAGCATATTTAAAGATTCGGCATAATCAAATGAAATTAACCCCCTCGCCCTTCCCTCTCCCCCCCGGGGGAGAGGGCTAAGGTGAGGGGCAATTGTGTCTTATTGATATATAAGTAATTAAAATGAAAATTCCTAAACTATGAAATTGATAAAGTTTAACGAGAAGGCAATACACTTTTTTTTCTTT
>JBHHYH010000099.1:0-7804 GCA_046757465.1 Candidatus Scalinduaceae bacterium
ATAATCTTTACAAATCATTTCAACGTTTTTCGGGAGATAGCTTATGATAGTGGCTGAGTCAAAGCCATTTAAAGAGATATATGAATGGGTTAAGGACCTTAAGAAAATTTGTGTGATCGGCTGCGGAGATTGTGTGACTGTTTGTCATATGGGCGGTCAAAAACAGGTAGAAGAACTTGCAATAAAACTACGCATAGCAGCCAAAAGAGAGGGAAGGGAATTAGAGGTAAAAGAGGATACTGTTTTAAGACAGTGTGAACAGGAATATGTAGAACCAATAGGTAATTACGTCCATGATTATGATGCCGTTATTTCTATTGCATGTGGTGTCGGCGTACAAACGTTAGCCGAAAAGTTTACACCGGCAAAGATATATCCCGGAGTAAACACTACTTTCATGGGTGCACCCGTAAAGCCAGGATTATTTTTAGAGAGGTGCGCAGGTTGCGGTGATTGTGTACTGGATATAACAGGTGGATATTGTCCTGTAAGTCGGTGTTCGAAGAGTCTCCTCAACGGTCCATGCGGTGGTTCTGTAGGGGGAAAGTGCGAAGTATCAAAGGACATACCATGCGTATGGCAGGAAATATATGAGCAACTTGATAAGCAAGGGATAATTAATTACATGGACGAGATTAGGCTACCAAAGAGATGGTCAACAAGCACCGGTAGTTTCCCGCGCAAATTGGAACTCAAACATCTACAAGTAGAAGAAGAAGAATAAATGGAACCAGTAAAAATCAAGGAAGACGTTTATTGGATTGGTTCACTAGACCCAAACCTGATTATATTCGATATAGTTGTACCCACAAAACACGGCACTACATACAATTCTTACCTAATTCGTGGAGAGAAGATAGCCATTATAGATACGGTCAAGGCATCTTTTGTAGAGGATTTTCTTTCAAAGATAAGATCGTTGGTTAAATTGGAGGATATCAATTATATCGTTATCAATCACACAGAACCTGACCATTCTGGAGGCCTAATTCGTTTGATGGAGCTTGCTCCTAATGCGATTCCGGTTTTTTCTAGAGGGGCGAGGACTTTCGTAAAAAATATTTTACATAAAGAATTTGAATATAAAGAAGTAAAAGATGGTGATAGTATTGACCTTGGTGGTAAGGTGTTAAAATTTATATCTGCCCCATTCCTGCATTGGCCTGATACTATGTTTACATATCTTGTAGATGACAAGATACTATTTCCATGTGATGCATTTGGTTCACATTATTGCAGTGATAAAAGGTTTAACGATGAATTGGATTCCAAAGAAGAAGCATTTAAGGCATTTGAATTTTACTACAATGCGATACTAAGACCTTTTAAGAAGCATATTATTTATGCCTTAGATAATATAAAGGATATTGATATAGAAATAATAGCTCCCTCCCATGGACCTATGCTACGAGAAAATATAGAAAAATATATTGAATCTTATAGGAAATGGTCAGGGAAGGCAAAAAAACATCCTGATAAAAAAAAGATAACAATCATATATGTTTCATCATACGGTAGTACAAAAAAAATGGCAGAATATGTCTATAAAGGAGCATGCCTTCCTGATACAGATGTTTCGCTCTATAACGCAGCGGAGACTGATCTGGAGACTATACTTGATGAAATTGAAGCCTCCGACGAAATTATCCTGGGTACCCCCACTCTGAATGCCAAGGCGCCAAAACCGATATTTGACATCATCTCAAGTCTTGTTATGCTGAATATTAGGGGCAAGGCGGCTGCCGTTTTTGGATGTTACGGTTGGAGTGGAGAAGCCGTAAAAATAGTCGAAGACATCTTAAAAAGTTTGCGTTTCAAGATAGTTGCTGAAGGTTATAAGTTAAGGATGATACCCACAGAAGAATCATTGAAGGGTTGTGAAGAATTTGGTAGAAAGTGCGCATCAGGTATCTAATACTTAAAATGAGACACTTATGTAGCCACCTGCCAAAGTTTATGGTAACTCCATGCCGACCTTGTCCGTTAAGGCAACAGTTTTCCAATAAATCGCTCGACTTATATAATAATATGGAATCCGTATCTGAGGGGAGAAACATCAATTGAATGCAATTACAAAAGGCAAAATAGATACACGCAAACTTGAAGCTATTGCTGCAAAAGTGAGAAGGCATATTATAAGGATGATAAAAGAAGCCGGGTCCGGTCATCCGGGTGGTTCACTTTCGTGTACAGACATGATCGTTGCCCTGTATTTTGGAAAATTAAAATATAACCCCGCCCAACCTGACTGGCCTGACCGTGATAGATTTGTTTTATCAAAAGGCCATGGTTGTCCTGCCTGGTATGCGACACTTGCCGAGGCAGGATATTTTGATGTAAAGGAGCTAGATACATTGAGACAATTTGGTAGTAGATTGCAGGGACATCCAGAAAAAGGTAGGCTTTCTGGTATAGAGGTTTCCAGTGGTTCTCTTGGACAAGGTTTATCTGTGGGAGTAGGTATGGCGTTAGCCAGTCGTCTGGACAAAAAAGACTATCGTGTTTACGTCATGGTGGGTTGTGGAGAGAGCCAGGAGGGTCAAATATGGGAGGCAGCAATGTCAGCTTCCCATTACAAGCTTGATAATCTGTGTGCTATTCTAGACAATAATGGTTTTCAGATAGATGGAGAAATAGATAAAGTTATGTCGCCAAAACCAATACCGGAAAAATGGCAGGCATTTGGATGGCATGTAATTGAAATAGACGGTCATAATATGAAACAAATCCTTGATGCGTATAATAAAGCTGAAAAGATAAAGGGAAAGCCGACCATGATCGTTGCCAACACAATTAAAGGTAAAGGTGTATCTTTTATGGAAAAGGTAGCTGATTGGCATGGCAAAGCTCCTTCTGAAGAACAGGCTCAATTGGCCCTTGCAGATTTGACGTCATAAATATTATTAAAAAAGATATAGAGCATTACTGGCAACCTTATTTAGGAGATTAATCCTTGCAAAAGAAACGAAATGTTGAAGACAAGAAAGATATAACGTTAGATATTGTGGAAACGGCAATGGCTGAAGAACTTAAGGCAAGGGACTTGTATAAGAAGATATCAGCACAACTTGAAGATAAGGCTGCAAGACTTAAGTTCGATGTAATGTCAGATGCAGAACAAAGACATTATGAGCAATTAAAAAAATGGTATGAGGATAGTTATGGTAGAAGTCCGAAAACTAAAAAGATCAAAGTGGCAAAAATTGTTAAGGTAAAGAAACCTGAAAAAAAAGCAACATTTGAGGATGTAATCAATATAATAATAAATGCTGAGACAAATGCCTATAAATTCTATGAAGATGCTGCTAAAAAGACAAAAGACAAAGAAGCAAAAAAGTTGTTTGGTAGGCTTGCAGACATGGAGCGTGCTCATATCACTCAATATCAGGATGAATTCAGAGTTATAACAGAACCATCCCTTTGGTGTGCAGAAGAGGATATCCCATGGATGTTGGAGGTATAAAAATTTCATAAGGTTCAGTGTTAATTGCGCGTACATTTGTAACTAAGCGCTTCATTAAATATATACGGTTACGTATTGTTTCTTGAGCAAGAGATTTTCGCCAAAGGCGAATCCCACCAGAGGCGGGTCTGTGAATTACTTCCCGCACGAGGCGGATCTGAAGCTAACCAACAGGGTAGTCCTCAGGCGACTGCCTCGGGCATGACTTCGTCACGGAGTTTATCCTGAGACGACAAAGAACCCCTTCGCTGAGACTGTCCTAAGCTAGATTCTTCAGTCGTCCCCACTGCTTCCTTGCCGAAAGTAGGCTCTGTAACCAGAAGTAGGCCCCTTTAGGGGGAGCGAAAGCAAGAAGTGGGGCTTCTTCAGGAAGGCGCAGGCGAAGGGTTCAGAAGTGACACGCACTGTCATTCTGACCCCGCATCCTTGCTTCCGTAAGGAAGCAGCGGGGGAAGAATCTAAATGTGAGATGCTCTGGGTAAACTCTGTGAAGAGTCTTATATTACACTGGACCAAAATACGTCGCCGTAATTGTGAATTAGAGTACTAAGCCTCTTGGAATTTATAAAATAATTGACTACAATGAGTAAGATTCCTGACAAAATTAAAGAATATTTGAGTAATGTAGATATTGTTTATGTAACTACATGCGATAAAGATAAAGTTCCTCATATAACCATCGCAAAGGATATTAGAATTTTAAATGATGGAGAACATATTGCATTTAAATCATGGTTTTGTGTCAAATCCCTCGAAAATCTGGCTAACAATCCGAACGTTGCCGTTGGGACTTATAATATGCAAGAAAAGTCAGGTTATCAGTTCATAGGGAAGGTCGTTTCCAAGGACGTGGAAGCAGTGCTAAACGGGTATGCACCTGAACTAGAATCTATAGAAGCGGAAACGCCACAAGAAGAGTATAAATTAAAAATTAAGGTGGAAAGTATATTAGAATTACATTTTGGTACTCATTCAGATAAAAGTATCGTGTAATATGAGTGAAAACAGATTTGGAAAGACAGGCATTGTTCTTGTGAATTCGTTGATACTCCCCATTAAAAACTTTATAAGTGTGAGAAACACGGAAGCATACCTAAAAACAATTGATATTGGATTGAACTTAGCAATTGAAAGGAGATAATTTCATATTATGTGGAAACGAATTGCAGATGTAATAAATGGGGGCAGGAAATTTGCTATTACTTCCCATCTCTTTCTGGAAGGAGATGCGGTAGGTTCAGAAATAGCTCTTAAACATTTTTTGAAGGAGCTAGGTAAAGAAGCTATTATTGTAAATAATGAAGCCCTGCCTGCCGTTTATCGTTGTTTCGATCCTAAAAAGGAGATAAAGTTCTTAAAAAAAGATGGTATTGGAACTGATATTCAAGACTTTGATGCCATCTTTATAGTCGATGTTGGCAGCTGGGGGCAACTGGGAGATTTTGCAGAAATGATTCAATCAAGTTCAATTACTACTGTATGTATAGACCATCACCCAACTAATCCTGGTCTTGCTGACATAAATGTTGTTGATAAAGATGCATCTTCTGCCGGTGAATTGATATTTGATTTAATTACTTACATGCACGGAGAAATTACAAAAGAGATTGCAGAATCGTTATACCTCTCAATTGCATCAGATACGGGCTGGTTTAAGTTCAGTAATACAAGTGCTAAGGCATTTAGCGCCTGTTCGGCTCTATTGAAAAGTGGGATAAAACCAGAAGTAATATATGAAAAGGTATGCCAGAATAAATCCTGGAGCTATTTGAAGCTGATAAACCTTGCACTTGAGTCTTTACATTCAGAATGTGATGGTCGTTTGGCCTGGACCAAGCTAACACGAGAGATGCTCAAATCATCTGGTGTAGAATATGTTGAAACAGATGTCCTTATTGACCTCATTCGTGCCATAGGCAATGTAGAAGTAGTAATTTTATTCAGAGAACTTGGTGAGAAAAAAACAAAGATAGGCTTTCGCTCAAAGCGTACGATGAATGTAAGTAAATTAGCCTCCAAGTTTGGAGGAGGTGGACATGTACGTGCTGCGGGAGCATTATTGAAAGAACCAATAGACCACGTGGTAGAAAAAGTTTTGTTAGAAGCAAAAGAATTAATGAAGAAAACCGAGGTTTGTGTCTCCACCGTCTGAACAACTCAGTCGAATTGGCTAACAAAAAAGTCAAAACTTGATCAAAATTCAAGTAGGTCAAGCTTAGAAGTCCGCCACAGCGGATATGCCTCTGGTGCGACCTGACTATAATTCTTTCGGAGGGAAAAATGGCAAAATGGGAATGCAGTGTTTGCGGTTATATATACGATCCACAAAAAGGAGACGTTATGGGAGGAATCCCCCCTAATACTCCATTCGAAGACCTGCCAGATGAATGGGTATGCCCGTCATGTGGTGCAAATAAAGAAGCATTTGAGGTTTTGGGGTGATGAAGGCTGTAGTTGTTTATGAACATGGAGATGTGGAGAAATTAGTATATACTGATTATGTGGAGCCCGAGATTTCTCCTTCTGAAGTTCTGGTAAAGGTGAAGGCTTGTGGAATTAATCATCTTGATATATGGGTAAGAGAGGGAATGCCCGGTATTAAGATACCATTACCGCACATACTGGGCTGCGAGATTAGCGGCGAAATAACTCAGGTCGGGGAACAGGTTAGATCTTTGAGTGTAGGCCAACATGTCCTCGTTGCGCCAGGGATAAATTGTGGAAGATGTGAATATTGCCTATCTGCTAATGACAGTCTTTGTAACGAGTATAAAGTAGTAGGATATCAGGTAGATGGTGGCTACGCTGAATATGCAAAGGTCCCCGCTGAAAATATAATTTTAATATCAGAGAAATTGCCTTTTGAGGAATGGGCTGCCGTACCGCTGGTATTCTTAACAGCATGGCATATGTTACAGACACGCGCTGGTTTAACAACAGGCGAAACAGTATTAATCCATGCTGCTGGTAGTGGTATTGGTAGCGCTGCAATTCAAATTGCCAGGCTTAGCGGCGCAGAGGTAATAACTACGGCAGGTAACGATGAAAAACTGGAAAAGGCAAGGAAGCTTGGTGCAGACTTTTCAATAAATTATTCCAAAGATGATTTCGTGAAAAAAGTGAAAGAATTTACAAACGGTAAAGGCGTTGATGTCGTATTTGAACATATTGGCCCTGAAACCTGGGAAAAGAGTCTATCATGCCTTAGGCGAGGAGGGCGAATTGTTACTTGTGGCGCTACAAGTGGCCCGGCAGTAAATATCGATTTAAGGTTTTTATTTGTTAAGCAGCTTTCTATTTCGGGTTGTTACATGGGCAGCAGGAAGGAACTCATGGAGGTATTGGGGCTTGTAGAATCAGGCAGACTAAAGCCTGTCGTAGATTCGGTGTTTCCTCTTAAAGATGCAGCAGCAGCTCAAATAAAGATGATGGATAGAAAGCAGTTTGGAAAGATTGTCTTGGCTCCATAATGAGACTCAAAGATAAAACAGCAATCGTTACAGGTAGTGGAACAGGTATTGGTAAGGCATCGGCTATCTTATTCGCAAAAGAAGGCGCCAATATTGTAATATGCGGTAGAAGAGAAGAAAAATTAAAGGAAGTTGAGAGAGAAATTGTAAAAGAGCTAGGCCTGAAAGCTGAGGATTCTAAAAAGGTATTAGCAATTTCATGCGATGTCACAAATCAAGATGAAGTTAAAAAATTGTTAGATAAGTCAATTAAACGATTTAATAAAATAGACATACTTTTAAACAATGCGGGCGTATTTAGAGGATCATTAATACATGAGCATACTCTTTCAGATTGGGAAGAGACTATTAACATAAACCTGAAAGGGATGTTTCTTCTAACAAAAAAGATTATACCAAATATGATTTCTAACGGTGGTGGTTCAATTATCAATATCGCTTCAATCCTCGGTATGGTAGCTATTCCTGAGGCATCTGCTTATAATGCTTCCAAGGGCGGTGTTATAATGTTCACGAAAAGTATTGCCGTTGAATACGGAAGGCACAATATAAGAGCAAACTGTATCTGCCCTGGTCTGGTAGAAACACCCATGACACAAGGATTAATAGCTGATAAAAATGTAGCTACAAAAATACTGGAGGCATATCCGATGGACCGATTTGGCAAGCCTGAAGATATTGCCTATGGATGCTTGTATCTTGCATCTGACGAATCTTCATGGGTTACAGGAACTGCACTTACCATAGACGGTGGCTACACAGCCATGTAGTGGAGTTGATATTATATATAAATTGAGGTTTTAAATGTATTATATGATATATATTAAAACAATGTACTGATAAATTAAAAACTGTAGGGTACGTTCCCCGA
>JBHHYH010000100.1:0-7576 GCA_046757465.1 Candidatus Scalinduaceae bacterium
GTCTCCGTAAGTTGGCCGCATAATTTTGTTGATTTTCAGGGGGTCACTACACTTTGTATAAGATGCATCATTCCTTCAAGATATGCGTAATGCTTAAGTCTATCCACCTGGTAATATTCTCATGTGGTAAAAGGGTTTTTCCATTGTAAATATAATATTTTATTAAACATAATAATTCCCATTTATTTGACCTGAACTCCCTTTGTGAGAAGTTCTTTGATATTGTTTTTTAATTCTGATAAATCTGATGATTTGACAATATACGCATCGGCAGCCCATGACATGAAATTATCTTTATAATTGCTATAGGCAGTATGAATAATAATAGGAATACTTTTATGTTTACTTAGAACCCTGCCCATTTCCTCAATACCACCCATCTTTGGCATACATATATCCATTATGATCATGTCTGGTGGTTGTTCCTGTACTTTTTTTAAGGCATCTTTGCCATCAATAGCTGTTATAACCTCGTAGTCTTCAAGCCTTAATTCTTGTTCATAAAGCAAGCATTGATTTTTATCATCCTCTATAAGAAGAATAGTCGTCATAGTTTATTGCTCCTTTCTGCAATTTTCTTTAGCGCTATGCAATATGCTGCTTGTCTTAATGAAATCTCCTTTTCTTCTGCTCATTATAGTTACCCCATCGGCGGGTAGTCATCTCCATCGTATAAAGGGCCAAATGGGTCAAAGTAATAGTCATAGTAAGGGTCATATTCGTATGTACCCTTGTAGTGCCATTCATCACATGGGTAGTCATGCCCTTTTATGGTAATCCTGTTATCCACCTTCCAGATGTCCTCGGTGAGGAATGCGACGCTGCCCGCCTCTCTACGTTCTGATCATGAATTAACGTCTCCTGTAAGAGTGGCCACTCCATTCTTGACACTCGCATTAAAGTTGGCACTTACAAACCATGCTCAACATAAGCATTGCCAATATTCCAAATACTGTTTGTTTTTTCATATTTCACTCCTCGTTTTCCTTATATTATGATTATGTGACGACAAGCCAGGCCGCTATTTCTATAAAACCTATCCTTCGACTCCACTCACCCGCCTGACCAGTCTTTCGTGCAGGGGATGACGTCACACTGAGCGCCTGCCCGACCTTGTCATTCAGGCGGGGAGTCGAAGTGTTATCAATATTGAAATTCCTATACATTAAATTATTAATATAATTGCCTTTTTTACTACATCTTTCAATTATTCCCCCTCTTTCAGGAAGGATCACCTTGATGTAACTCAAAGCTAAGAGAAACTCTATATTCTTTTTTTGGGTATATATTATTCGGACCTGTCAGTTTACTTCAACTTAAGCGTAATATAGCGGGAATAATTTCTACCTTTGACTAATAGTAATACTGTGCCATCCTCCGGTGTCCTTGCCAGGGCGTGTTTAAATTCCTCGATATTTCTTACCTGTTTACGGTTTACTTCTTCGATGATTGCACCTACCTCTATGCCTGCCATTTCAGCAATCGAACCGGGCGCTACCTGTGTAACTATAACCCCTTTCTCACCCTTAACGTCAAACTGCCTGGCAAGATCAGGAGTCAGGGTCTGAACGGTAATTCCGAGATCGCCCATTTGAGAGGGGAAACCGCCCGCTATCAGTTT
Organism: Candidatus Scalinduaceae bacterium; assembly: GCA_046757465.1. Lineage (GTDB taxonomy): Bacteria > Planctomycetota > Brocadiia > Brocadiales > Scalinduaceae > Scalindua_A. The sequence continues at coordinate 1,622 of JBHHYH010000100.1, forward strand.
ATCATTCGTGAGCTTACCTATTGCAATGGTTAAATTTTTGCGTTTGCCTTCTCGCAGAACAGTGATCTCTTTCTTTGTGCCAGGTGATATAAGAGAAATATGATTCCGAAAAGGTACAATCTTTTCCGTGGGTTTCCCATCAAACTCGATGATCACGTCGCCTTGTTTCAATCCCGCTTTCTCTGCCGGAGAACCCTCGGTAACCTGTGAAATGAGTATGCCCTTTTGATCTTTAAGACCGAAGGATTTTTTCAATTCAGGCGTAAGGTCCTGGATCATGATGCCAAGATAACCGCGGGTCACACTCCCGCTCTTGACCAACTGATCCTTGATGGACTTGACCATGTTGATTGGTATGGCAAACCCGATGCCCATGTTGCCTCCACTGCGACTGAATATAGCGGTATTCATGCCTATTGCCTTACCTTCCAGATCTACCAAAGGCCCCCCGGAATTACCGGGGTTGATAGCGGCATCGGTCTGTATGAAGTCCTCATAGTCCGCGAGGCCGACGCCACTGCGACCCTTAGCGCTGACCACCCCGACTGTCAATGTATGGGAAAGGCCGAAAGGATTGCCGATAGCAATCACCCACTCGCCAACCTCTATACTATCCGAGTCGCCCAGGGGCAGTACCGGCAGGTCCGTTGCCTCAATCTTAATCACTGCCACATCGGAAAGTTTATCCGTACCGATTGTCTTAGCCGTAAACACACGGCCATCATTGAGCCTGACCGTTATCTTGTCGGCATTGCCTACTACGTGATTATTAGTAAGGATATAACCATCAGTGGAGATGATGAATCCCGATCCCTGTCCCACGATATGTTGTTGCGGGGCTTTTCGGAACTGTTTTGGTTGTTCCGGAAGCGGTTCTCCGAAGAAACGTCTGAAGAAATCGTTGCCAAACGGGCCGCCGCCGAAGGGAAAGAAAAACCTCTCTGTCGGTTGGCTCTTGACAGACTGTTCAATCTGAATATAGACAACAGCGGGTGAGGCTTCCCTGGCAACGGCAGCAAATGCTTTGCTTGTGTTACGCAGGCTCTCTAGGCCTTCTTTCTGTGCATAAACCGGGGTTACGAACACAACAATGGCCAACAGACATACTACTGCCGGAAAAAGCCTCAGCATACACCTGGGATACTGTGTAAGTTCCTTCTTAATATTTGCAGTGTAGTGCATGGCGTAATTCTCCTTTCATGGATAAATGAATTTGTTGAAAATAATATTCAATAAAAATTTGGTTTGAAGATACGATGATTCAAAATTTATCGATCTATTACATCAGTGTAATTCTTGGTTTTTCAAGCTAATCCTCCTTTTAGTAGTTAAACTTACTAATAACTAATATATGTAACGTCATGAGACGTATTTGCATCCAGGCATAATGCCCCAGGCCCTTTGTGAACAGGCGTAACGTCCCCTCTGCCCTGGGTGTAAATTATATATTTCTTCTTTAGAGCAATAGAAGATACCATATGGAATACGGATTCCCGGCTGGGTGGGATTATCTAGGATCAATAACTTAGTAATCAACATTTCCCAAAACCGTTGCACTGTAAAATTATAATCTTCTCAGTTTTTAAGTATTTGCTATTAACAACAAAAATATTACTAAAAAAGTTTCCTGATTATTGTTTTCTTTTTGTTTACAAATAGGTGCCTAATTGGCCATACCAAGCCACTTTTTATACATGGAATACCATTGCTATCAATTTATTTTGATGTCTTATGGAAGAATATAGAGTTTAAAATATGGATAAAAAAACGTGTGATATAAAGGAATTGAAAGAAAAATTCAGAAAAAGCTTGCAAGTGGAATTAAAAGGATCTTTAAATCCCAGGCCTAAAAAAAGAGGTTGCAAAGAGTTTACCACGTGGAATGGAGAAAATTACTTGATATGATGATTGGCTAATATTTTCCGGGGTGATTATTAAAAAAAATTGCCACTTGTGCGGGAGAGAATAGCAAAAGCTAAACCTGAAGACAAGGGTGAATACGTTGAACATGTTGAATACCTAAAGGCTAAACAAAAACATGTCAGGGAAAAACTTGAAGAGTTAAAACAAGCGCTATTTTAGAAAAAGCAAAGGAAATAGACAAACTTTTCTTTCCTATAGATCCAGGTCTTCATTCCTGGTACAGACTATCTGAGGCTTTTGATCCGGAAATTCTAAGAACTATTGAAAATTTAAAGTCAAAAATCGGTATCTATCGTAAGAGGTTAACAACAAATATAGAGCATCTTCAAAAAGCGGCGGAAAGAAAAGTAATCATACCTGTAATTTTAACCGTTAAATCAAGTTACATTGATTCTTTGTATAAAATGTGTCATTTCTTTAAGATATCCGTGACGCTTAACTCAATCCACCTGGTAATATTCTCATGTGGTAAAAGGGTTTTACCATTGTAAATATAGTCCAGGCCTTTTAGCCTCTCAGGTATATCTGTTTCGATACCTCCTCTCGCGATAAGGTGAGGTACAACTATTGCACTGCCTTTAAGGCTCGCCATTCTAACCATTTCTCTCAGAATCATAGTTGCCCTTTCTCTTATCTCTTTAGGCGCATCATCCCTGAGTGTAGTTACTTGTACATCCTTAAAATTCCCTTTTTCTTTTACGAATGAGGCAAGAATCATCATTTCCTTAAGCCATTTTTCATTTTGTCCGGGATCATTTGGACCATGACCAACGATTATGACTGTTTCATCATCAGGATTTTTGCTCAGTTCAGAGGCTCTATCTAAAAGAATCTCGGCTATTAGCGGATGAGAATCAATAGCGCTGGTCATTACAAATTCAGCATTACTCTTTATGAATGATAACTCTTTTTTAGAAGTTTTTGTTTCTTTTCCTAGACCTAATATGAAGGCAGTCTTTTCAATAATAGGACTATAAGAAGAAATGAAGAGTGGTACAGCCACAATCTTTTTTGCACCCTTTTCTTCTAATCTATCTGTAGCAGCCTGGATTGTCTCAGGATCGGCCATGCCGAAGGCTATTTCTATATTAAACTTTTTTTCCAGTGGCTTAACAGCATCTATTACCATCTTATTCCAAAGAGGGAGTTTGTCGTACTTATTCTCTTTATTTTTGATTAGTTTCGTGGATGGTCCTCCATGAGCAAGCACAAGAACGCCAATATCAGGATTTACAATCGAAGATATGCAAATATTATCGATCATAAATGCTTGAAGGACTATAAGAAATGTAAATACAATTAATTTTATCTTGATCAAAAAATGAGTCTGCTGCTGTATAAATAGAAATTTCTTGTCAGCTTTTGGGTACATGATCATAAGGTATATAATTTTCTGGAAGTTTAAAAGAAGACGTGTTACATGTATTACATTAACAAATAAGAAAATAGTTTTCCTATAAAATAGCATATTACAGAGGCACACATGGCAAAGATTGTCAATTCAAACCCGCTCTTAAGCCAACTTTTGTTAGTAATTTTTGCCTTAGCAATTCCAACCACAAAAAGCGCCACAATAGAAACAACAATTGAGCATATAAGGGCATTCCATGATGTAAGAAAGATAAATGGGAATATTGGAACAAATGCTCCAGCAATAAACGATATGCCAATATAAGTAGCATTCTTTAGCGGTTTGTCAAATTTCTCTGGAAATAGTTTTAGCTCATCCTCCATCATGCTCTTTATCCAGAGTTTTTTGCTTGATGTCAATCGCCTTACAATCATTTCAACTTCTTCTTTATTAAACCCTTTTTTCCTGTAGATATCCCTTATTTCTTCTCTCTCAAGCTCAGGAACCGTCTCAACTTCTTTTTTTTCTCTTTCAATTTCGGATTCAAAATACTCTCTCTGTGATTTTACAGAAAGATACTCCCCGGAAAACATCGAAGCAGCACCCGCAAACATTTCTGCAAAGGCCGCTATAAGGATTATCCTGCTCTCCATAACAGCCCCACTCACGCCTGCCAAAAAACTCAAAGTCGATACCAAACCATCATTTATTCCAAAGATAACCTCCCTGATGCTTTTAGCCCAGGGTATATGTTCCTCCTTAAATTCAACTTTACGAGGTCTATGCTCTTTTGAGTCAGAGTCTTCATTCATTTCGATTTCCAACTTTTTTTAATTCATCCTCATATAACGGTGACATATGCCAGCATCTCTCCACTACCTTTGGCAATGTATCCAGGAAATAATCCACATCTTCCATAGTGTTATCCTTTCCAAAACTCACAGTGATTGATCCATGACACACGTCTGGTGGTACGCCTATGGCAGTAAGTACATGCGATGCCTGAAGGTCTGGCGAACTACAAGCCGAACCACTTGCGGTTGCTATGCCATTATAATTCAAAAATAATACAAGCGTCTCTCCCTCCGCAAAGGATATCCAAAAGCTCACATGTCCCGGTAACCTTTTTGTCAAATGTCCAGTAAAATGGAAGTATTTAATCCTATCCGGTAGTTCCTTAATAATTTTGTCGCGGAGTGGAATAAGGTGTTCGATTCGCGACTTCATCTCGTTCTTGGCAAGCTCAGCAGCCTTACCCATTCCCACGATTCCGGGTACATTATCAGTGCCGGGTCTACGCCCTCCTTCCTGCGCGCCTCCTTTCAATATAGAAACAATATCAACACCTTCCCTTAAATATAATGCAGCAATGCCTTTCGGACCGTAAAATGATTGCGAAGTCATACTTAGTGAGTCTACACCCAGTTCCGAGATATTTACTGGGATTATCCCTGCTGTTGCAACGGCATCTGTATGAAATATAATACCCTTTTCTTTCGTAATCTTTCCTATTTCTTGTATAGGTTCGATTACGCCGATTTCATTATTTGCGTGCATAATTGAAACAAGGATAGTTTCCTTGCTAATGGTCTTAGCGACATCCTCTGGGTCTACTAAACCATCTTTGTTTACCTTCAGATAAGATACACGAAAGCCTTCTTTTTCTAATTCTCGTGCTGTGTATAATATTGAATAATGTTCTATTTCTGAAATTATGATGTGTTTCCCTTTGTCTTTGTTTGCAAGGGCTAAGCCTCTTAATGCTAAATTGTTTGATTCGCTTCCCGTAAATGTAAAAATTATCTCTTCAGGTTTGGCGCTAATCAAATCTGCAACTTTTGCCCTTGACTCGTCAACTGCCTTTTTCACCCTGAGTCCGTATGTATGGAGGTGAGAAGATGGATTTCCAAAATGTTCCGTAAAAAAAGGCAGCATCTCTTCCACTGCTCTCGGGTCCGTAGGTGTACTGGTTACATGGTCGAGGTAAATCTTTCTCATTATGCCTTCCTTTCTAAATATCTAGTAGACCGATTCACTAAAAAGTATACATAAGATTGTCATTGCGAGGAGCGGTAGAGACGAAGCAATCTTTTGGTATGTAACAACTTAGAGATTGCTTAGCTATGGCTCGCAATGACAGAATAATTTGTGTGGATTCAATAGCCTCTTTTGTACTTCTTCCTAATGTCTGCACAAAACCGAATTATGCGAAGAAAATATGACGTTCGTATTTGTGTGGATTGTACAATACGCAATCAAACTTATTCAAACTCATTCGAGCTCATTCGAACGTAATCGAGTTGACGTAAATAGTATTCTATCACTCTTTTAATTCCATTGGTTGTCCACAACACTCCAGGGTACCAGCCCCACCTTCTTTTACCTCAATTACTGCACCACATATTTCACACTCATACACTTCACCAGATTCTGATGGCATTAATTATTCTCCTTTCTATTTTATAAAGCGTTATCGCAATTCCAAGGTATAAGTTAGACTAATAATTTTCCTGCAGTTATTAGAAAATATTCTCCTGTTCCTATCATCAACCAACCAAAAAACTTCTTGATAGCCACGCTCCACTTTCCAGTCTTGGGCAAACTCGACATCAAACCCGCAAACGTGCCTACAATGATTAAGAGTGTTCCCAGCCCTATGGAGAAGATGAAAAGTAAGGTCA
>JBHHYH010000101.1:0-7573 GCA_046757465.1 Candidatus Scalinduaceae bacterium
TAAAAAGGTGATTTAACCAAATTTGAGAAAAGGTGTCAACTCAAATTAAAAACCAGCGCATTTGAATAACGCCTTCTCAACCCGTCTAATGATCATTCTGACATTTCTAGTCTGTACAGCTTCATGGTATAGTTTTCACCTTATATTTATTCGATATGAAAAACAAAATCAGAATAACAATACGCACTGTAACACCATATCAAAAAAAATATCTAAACATTTATCAAGTTTAATTATATCATATAAATGTACATTTTTAAATATACCATTATGCCTGTAACATTTGCTACAACGCTTATATTAAGTATTACTTCTTTTCTGGCAGCCATTATCGGTGGAGCCACCGGGCTGGGAGGTGGCACACTGCTGCTGGCTGTGATCATGCTGCTGGTAAAAATCGAGTATGTAATACCCTTACATGCTGCCTTACAGCTTATCAGCAACGGTACCCGCGTCACCATATTTTGGAAAAATATCAACTGGAAGATCACAGGATATTTTCTGGTTGGCGTTCTTCCCGGAGTCTTTCTCGGAATTTATACGTTCTCCCTGCTAGACAAATCTACCATACGCCTCATCATGGCCCTGTTTATCCTGATCTCCACTTATTTACCAAAGTTCAAATCAAGCGGGGATACCAATCTGAGGGTATTTATTCCGGTGGGTTTTGTCGCCGGGGTAATTGGGATATTTTTTGGGGCGATTGGCCCTTTTATTGCGCCCTTCTTTCTCAGGAACGACATTTTAAAGGAAGAACTCGTGGCCACCAAAGCCACAGTTCAACTTATCTCCCACATTCTAAAAATCCCACTGTTCGGGTTTATTGGGATTAATGTCTTTCATTACTGGCCCTTAATCTTGATCCTCAGTATATTCCTGGTTACTGGCACCATTATCGGGAAGAAACTGCTCAATAAGCTTTCAAAGGAACACTTCAAAATCATCTTCAAAACCATTCTCACCCTGATTGCTATTCGAATGCTTGTGAAGTATTTTATTTGAACAGATGATAAGACCAACTTGTGTTTTACCTTTGTGTGCCTTGCTTAATATGGTATGTAATTTTGTTTTTTTTACAAAACTTAATAACTGATGCTGCGAGGCTGTTATAAAATTCTTTAGTATATTTAAACTCTGAGGATTTGACATTATAATTTAATCGACCAAATATGATTTCATCCACGAAAGAAACAGCTTTTAATATTTTTAATAAATCTTGTTTTATCAAATTAGGGGTAGGGTATGGTTCTATACTAACCCATGTTTTAAGTCCCTTATCGTGCAAATACTTGAGTGAGTTAATCCTATCTTTAAAACTAGCCGAATTTGGTTCAAACTCCTTCCTAAAATATTCATCTAAAGAAACTAATGTAATACCGTATTTATTACTATTACTAAAACCATTTCTATTACCAAGTTCTCTTGGAAAAACCCCTTTTGTCAATACCGTACAGTGAATATTATTTGAGTTTAGTTTATCTATAATTTTTAAGCTCAGATCGCACACTTGTTTTTGATTATACATAAAAGGGTCTGTAGAAAAGCATAAATGGACATATTTTATTTTATTTCTATATTTTGGTATTTCCTTGTCCAGAAGTTCCAAAGCATTGGCAACGATCTTAGGTTGACACCAATCTTCATAAGTCTTAACAATACCGCATCTTTTTTTCATCATATATGCATAACAAGGATATTTACAACCATGAGAGCAACCCTCAACATGGTTTAAGCAAAAATCGGCGTATTCTACCCTGCTTTTATACAAAAGTGTCTTACGAGTTATTTGGCCTGTCATGCCGTAAGCAGACTTGCTATGGTGAGCCTGTGCATCATCGCCTGACTGCCTGTCTGCGTGCCCCGCACAGGCAAGTGAGTTACGCTTAGGCAGGCACGCAGTCAGGTGAATCCTTTTTGTTTGTTTTGTAATGTGCATTTTTTTTATCATGGTGATAAAGTTATCTACCTGAAAATTATAATATCTTTATATTCTAATCCAACTCTTTTTTTTCCTAATGTTGTCGTTGGAGGAATTCTATTTATGATTACCTCATTACTTTCCATTTTTTTTACTGCTTCTCTCATATGAGATTCTAAAAATTCAGTTTCATCTATTTGCTCTTCTATTATTTCTTGAAATGATTTCTGCTGTCCCTTATATACTTCTCTCAAATAATTGGTTACGTTCTTAATTATAATATCTTTGTTATTAAATAACTCTAATTGGGAGCCTCTCCGTCCACGGTATTCAACCCTGCCATAATTGAATTTTGCAAATGATGATTTTATTATTGAACATCCCAAAAAATGATTAGTTAAATGGAATAGATAATAATAAGTCCTCCTTTTATCGGGATACTCCAATCTAAAATAATATACGTGTCTTGTAAACTGTTTCAGCCATTTTCTGTAACCTTCAATTATGCATTTTTCTCTTTCTTCTCCGTGGAGTTTTGTACAATTTTGCCAATATATATTTCCAAATAAATCATTATATATATTAGTCTTTTTGGGGTCACTTAAAAACTGATTTACTCTTGTAAACATAAAATTTAAAAGAATTTCGGTTTTATCAATTTTCATTACTCTTTCAATGGTCTGCATTTTTATTTTAAAGCCAAATGGATCAACAAACAGAAATGTAGGTGCTAAATTTTTAACATTATCTAAAATATCGTTTATTGTCTTATCAAAATCACCATGAATTAGAGTAGGCTTAATAGCTATTTTTTCATGTTCAAATATCTTCCTAATATTCTCAAGATTATTATTATCCTCATCTATAACCAATAGATTTACAGTCCGTCGTAGTTTTGACGTATTTTCATCTATCGCTTTAGCGGCTAAAATAGGTGAGCCATAATGTATTTTTCCTCGACTATCTATGTAAGCGCCTATTCCACCAAATCCATCAATGTAGTTGAGCCTATTATATTTACCTACGATCTTTATCCACCTATCTATATAATCTTTAAACACCTTGTGTTTGGTCTTAGTTTGATCTTCATAATCGCTGGTTTTAAATGGTAATTTCTGAGATTTCTTTACATTCACTTTTTGTTATTTTGTGAAATTATCAACTCCCCAAACTTCCGCCAGAATTTCTTCGATTCTTTTTCCGGCTTCTTTGCGCAAAAGACAAATGCCTTCCAATGCCTCCATTTGCTTATCTAATTTTCGATGGTGTTGTTTTAATAAATTAGCTCCCGTTAGCTGCTAATTTATAGCATTTTCAATAATTTCCTTGATATCAGCTGGATTTTTAGATACTGCCCATTTCCACCTTCCAAAACCTCCATGACCATTAATTGCTCTCACCCATTCGTCCAGGAACTGTCGTTTTGTTTTATCTCGTTGCGTATCTTGTCCTTTGGTTTCGAGGATGAGAAAGTTATCGGTTTTTAGTTGAACAATGAAATCCGGCCTATACTTTCGAACAACCCCTTCAAAGACATAAATGACTTCAAACCCAAGGTGGTCATTCTTTACCCAAGCCTTAATATTAGGATTACGATCAAGTTCATATGCTTCGCAAGCCTCCCAGGCACTATCAAATACACAAAAATTGACGTGTGATCTTTTTGTATACTCACATGGCTTGCCCGTATACCATGTCCTCATATCTCCAGTGGAACGAATTGGCTGGTCTCTATCGAATATTGGCTCAATAGATTCTGTGTTTTCAAATCGAATTGCTTCCCAGATATGCTGAACTATCTTATTCATGCTGAGTGTCAAAAGAATACGTCGCCTTATATCATCAGTATAAAAAAGTGGTGGGATGATTTGAATCTTATCCGATGTGATAAAACCCTCTACCAATCGAATTAACTGTGCTAACAAGAGTTCTTTGCTAGCCTTCCAATTGGGTTTCATTTGATCAAACACATCCCTTGCTGTTTCAAAGATTATCTTCTGCATCCTGTATCTTCTCCCCAAATCTTCAAGAGTAATCCTTGAAATATTTGTTACATCAGGCTTACCTTCAACAGTTGCTGCAAGTTCTGCCAGAGTTTTCACGTCATAAGCATTTAACTCTAAGGCTCTTACTCTATCCATATCAAGTTTTAGTACGGGCTTATATGTATGATCAATGCGAATGACATTTGGCCAACTAATCTCAAATTGTTGTTTTTCAATGACAGGTTCAATACGGGTTTTGGGTGGTGGAGGTGGCGGCGGAGGCCCATCCTGAGTTTCGTGTGGTAAGAACGTAAAAGGTACTCCAAAGATATTCACATATTCGGCATCAAAAAGACCAGTATCTTGATTTGTCTCATAAGAAGTCCTCCTGAGTCCACGACCGACTACCTGTTCACAAAGCAATTGACTGGAGAAGGCGCGAAGTCCCATAATATGAGTAACTGTCTTAGCATCCCAACCTTCAGAAAGCATTCCTACTGATATTACTTTTTGTATCCGCTCACCTGATTTTCCAATCTGCCCAATGGTATCAACTGTCTGCCGAAGTAACTCTGCAAGTTCCTTTTTAGAAAGATTGCGCACATGTTCATCGTCTTCAGTGGCACTATGTATTGAAACTGGTTCTTCTTGAGATTCAGCCATTTCAAGAACCCTTGAATCAATATGAAGTGTTCTTTCTGGAATACAGAGTTCGTCGATACGAATTTTTTTATGATCAAATGCATATTTTACGCGTGCTGCTGTTTCTGTTCTGTTGGCAACCGTAATCATTACTGGAGGAGTCTTGAATCCAACACCTTTCCATTCCTTTACAGTTTCAAGCCAATCTTTACCAAGTAGATAATAACCATTAATTACTAAATCCGGTAAGGGTTCATGCTCTTCAGCTTTTCGATTTACGTCGTCCTTAACGTCAGGATCATTGTAGATATGATAAAGTTTTGATTTATACGTCTTCGCATCTGGAACTCCATCGTCACGGATTACTACCCTTGGTGTCTTTACCAATCCTGATTCGATCGAGTCATTCAGTCCAAAATCACTAACGATCCAGGCGAACAATGCCTCTTCCGAGCTTTTCTTTCCTGACGGAGCAAATGGAGTTGCTGTGAAGTCATAACAGGCTAGTATATTTCTAGTAGCATGAATTCGATCCAAACCGCTAATCCATATTGTTGCTTCCTCTATATCCTCTTTTTTTACGCCTTTCACCTTAGATTCAGCAGGAACTCGCCACGCATGGTGAGCCTCATCATTGATGATAATAATGTTATTTGTGTTTGCCATCTCTCCCAAAACCTCACGGACATAAGCCTCATTACTTTTTGCACCGCGCTTGTCAACGCTTTTCTTTTTCGCAATCTTCTCCTCTGTTTCCCAACTAAGCGCATGCCAATTGCGAACTAGAATCTTTCCCTGACGGATTTTCTCATTTAGTCCTGGAGGTATTATATTGAACTCATCATAATAATTTCCTGGTGTTGAGGGAATCAGCACCTGAAGGCGATTTTTTACCGTGAGTCCTGGTGCTACCACAAAAATATTCTTTGAAAACCGTTTATCCTGAGGATAAGTAATCTTGTTCAAAATCTGCCAGACAATGAGCATTGTCATTACAATTGTCTTGCCGGAGCCAGTAGCCATCTTGGAACAGATACGCTGAAATGGACCACCATCTGTTGGTATTTCTATTCCCACTTTTTCTGCATCAGGAGCTTCAGTGAACCAGATTAGAGTTTCTATGGCCTCCAGTTGGCAAAAGAAGAAACGTCTATATTCCCGTTCTTCGGGATTATGCCAGTGTTCCAGTAATCGCTTCGTTATTCCTGTAACTCCGGCATAAGGATTGGTTGGATGTTCACGCCAAGCCTTGACACGAGATCTGATTTGATTTACCAATGGTATCTCAATGAAGATTCCAGGGTCGTCAAAGGCTTTTGAACTTTCAGAGGCAACTACATATCCTGCTGTTCGCCTGCCATCTTTAAGGATAAATGAGCGGGTTTCTCTGTCATAGCTCCAATAATGTTTTGGCTCTTCGTAGGGTGAATTGATGATGAGTTTGTTTATGGTTGTTTTCACTGATTCTCCTGCAATTAGGATATCTTTTTCAGCGAATCAATAATTGGTGGCAGGTAACTATGAATAGTTTACCAAACGATTAGTATATCAAAACCATCCTTAGACAGAATTATGCTAGTTTTTCTTTTGGAAGGTCTATACGTATCTTGTTCACATTACACATCAACAAGTTTTAAACTTTCAACCCCTCTATCATCCACTATCTTAACAGCAATGCGCTTATTGTCTCCTGCTTTAAAAGGCAAAGAAACAGTACCACGATATGCCTCTATGAGTTCTCCGTCTATCTCCGCCTTCAAGTTCTTTGCCAAACGTGACCAGCCCTCCTTTTCGCCTGCCATTGGGAAGAATACTTGTTTTGGGAAAAGACTTCTACCATCATAATCGGTGTCCAACATCCACATGGCTATCCTTTCCGTGCCACCTGATTCAATCGTACCAGACTTGGTATTATAATAATCAAAGCCCTGCACCTCCACACGATACTTGTCCTCGAATGTCTTAGTCGAGGATCTGTCCTTCCCCTCATTTATCTTTTCCAGTCTTACATCCGGTTGTCCCATAAGCCAGAAACTATCATTACTTGAGCGTTTCTTTTTAAGATCATCGGTCAGCAGGTCGGCATTCATCTGTGCCTTGAGAAGGGTGACACCAGGCCAGTCGGTTTCATCGATATCTTTTGCAGCTTCTGGATCGAATTGGAAGGAGGCAAATACAATAATCTTTGGCTTAGGAACGAGTTTCTGCGCTTCCTCAATAGCCAGAGCAACCTGCCTCTGTTCCAGTGGGGCATGCTCGGGACCAAAAGAGATTACGGCACGTTGAGGTTGACCGTAGATTGAATGGTTTTCTTTTATAGAATCAGCACCCAAATCATTGGGCTTGGTTTCTGCCTCTGCATGTAGCCATCGTGTGCCAGCAAGGGGTTCTACTCTTGAAAACAGGATATATTGACCGGCCTTACCGCGTATACCGCATTTTAGCAATTCATCACGCCATTCTGACTGACGCAGTGTTTCACCAGAACGGGCAATGGATTCATCAGCTGTCTCTCCCTCACCCCAACCCTCTCCCACCAGGGGAGAGGGAGATAAAGGCTTTACCATTTGTGCAGGGACAGCCTCAACCGTAAATGGCCCTGAAACCCTTGCCTTTGATTTATCCACAAACGGCTGGTCGTAAAGGGTTTCCTGAGCGGGCGGTTCGTTGTTGGCAATTGATTTCAGGGTAATATGAGGTACAATCTTATATTTAAAACCGCTTCCCACACCCTCATCAGGATGCGCAAGTTCGTAATAATCAAATAAAGCAGTCATAAGTCGTTGCTTTGCGAGTGTGAGAGCAACACGTGAGGTATCACACGTAATCCAGCGCCTTCCCCACTGTTCAGAAACACAGGCGGTAGTGCCTGAACCACAGGTGGGGTCTAGGACTAGATCACCTGGGTCGGTTGTCATAAGGATGCAACGCTGAATTGCGCTTGTGCTTGTTTGAACAACATAGATTTTAGGATCTGTTGTATATGCTCAGTAATTAGGTAACTCTTTTGGTATAATAAATCAAAACC
>JBHHYH010000102.1:0-7541 GCA_046757465.1 Candidatus Scalinduaceae bacterium
TAGCTTATAATCATATAATAGTTTTTAGAAACAAGGTAACCTATTTAGTGCTCTGTGTAATAACAAATAAAGACCTCAAAGTTTCAATAGAATTCATACCATGAACTCTGATCGCTTGCTTCTTGATAAAATAAAAAAAAACCTGCGCACGAAAGTGATAGGTCGGGAAATTATTACCCTTGAACGTACTACGTCAACAATGGACATCGCAAAACAGATGCTCAATAACAGTGCAAAAGAAGGGACCGTAATATTCACAGAGAGACAAACGAAGGGAAGGGGGAGGTCTGGGAAAACATGGGTTTGCCCGAAAAGCAAAGGTTTACTATTGACTATTATTTTAAAGCCAACAATTCCGCCTGAAAAATCTTATCTTCTAATAGGTTTTTCGGCCGTAGCCGCAGTAAAGACTATTCGGGATATGTTTAAATTACCTATAGAAATAGATTGGCCTAACGACCTTGTAATCAATAAAAAAAAGTTGGGTGGTATACTTATAGAGACTCAAAATGAAACCGGGAAAAACATAAACTATATCGTAGGAATTGGCATTAATGTTAACTTAAACAAACAAGAACTTCCCAAGCATGTTGATAAACCAGTAACATCTCTTGCCATCGAAAAAGAGACGTTTATAGACCGTACTAAACTTGCCAGGGCATTACTGCAGAATTTAGATTCATGGTACTTAATCTTGAAAGAAGAACGTTACGAATATATTGTAGAGAAATGGCGAGAATTCTGTGCGAACGTTGGACAAAAAATGATTATTAGGAAAAATAATCAGGAATATTCAGGAAGCCTGATGGAAATCTCTAATGGTGGCGAGCTAGTGTTATTATTAGATAACGGACGCAGAAAAACATTTAGAATTGAGCATACAACTGTGAAGCATCTTAATGAATAGTAAGAGTATTCAAAACTAAACGTTCGTATCCTTTATAAGGATTACCTTAACTCATCAAATTTTGCATTCCTGTAGGTCATAGGGTCGGCTCCAGTCTGTTTTTCTATGCTCGTTAGTTTTGCGTCCAGTTTATTAATCTTTCCTGTCAGGTCTTTGTACACTAAAAACCCTAAAACCAACAACAAAATAGTGTAAACGACTACAAATATTGTCGCAGGGTTTTCTTTTGCTGTTGCAATACGAGAAGATTTCTTCTTTCCTAAAATCTCGCTTCGAAGTTTTTCTGTTACGTCACTGGGTTCATAAGTTTTTACTTCTCGCGTTTTTTGTTCTGTATTTGATGGATATACCACTTTGGGTTCGAACGGTTTTATCAGCTTTTCCTCACTACTTACATTATTAAACAGCATTCCGCCTACTATGTTTTTACTTTTTGCAGAAGGTTTAGGCTTACGAGCAGATTTCTTTCCTCCTAAAATGATATTCCTGAATTTCCCTGACAAATTACTGGACTCTTCAGTTTTCGTTTCTCGTGTCTTTTGTTTAGGACTAGATAAATTTACCACTAACCCACTCGGTTTCTTTTCCGGTTTTCTCTGTTTACTGGCAACATTATTTAATTTATCTTCTTTATTCTTACTCTTCAACCATGTAAGAGGATCCATCCCAAGCGCTTTTTTCTTATTCATAAAACCTCCTTTAGTTTTTAGCAGATAGGTTGCAACGTACTACTACTTGAAGGCATGCTCTTTAAACCGTGATGCTTGTTCTCCTTCAGTGTTGAGCTCACTTTCTTCCTGAGCAATTATTTCTTTTGTCAATGCCGTATAATCTCGCGCACCATTAGAATCAGGAGCATATGCCATAATCGGCATACCATGACTTGGTGATTCTGAGAGCTTAACATTCTTTCTAATAGTGGTATTAAATACCTTATCATCGAAATATTCTTTAATCTTTTCAAGTATTTCATGACCTAATTTTGTCCTGCAATCATACAAACAAGGGATTATGCCCGTAATCTCCAGGGAGTCATTTAATCGCTTCTTGACAATATCAAATGTTTGTAACAACTTGCTTACACCTTGCAAAGCAAAATATTCGGTTTGTAAGGGGATAAATATCTCGTTAACGATAGTTAATGCATTCAGAGTAAGTAGGCCCATGGAAGGCGGACAATCAATCAAGACATAATCGTATTTGTCTATTAAGTCACCTACATAAAACTTAACTATTGTTTCCCTCCCTACTGTATTAACGAGTTCTATCTCAGCGCTTGCAAGTTCAATAGTAGACGGAATCAGATCCAGGCCTTTTATTGCCGTCTTTACTAAAACTTCATCAGGATTTCTTTTCCCAGTTATTATTTGGTAAATGGAAAGATCGCTATTGTGAGCGTTAATACCGAGATGCATAGTCAGGTTGGCCTGAGGGTCGAGGTCTATTAACAATACTTTTCTCCCGAGCAGTGCAAGACATGCCCCAACGTTTGCAGTTGAGGTTGTTTTCCCAACCCCGCCTTTCTGATTTATGAATGCAATCTTACGCATTTTCCAGTTCCCTATGTCAGCGTTATCTACTGCAAATATATAACATAAGGATTCTAAACATACAAAATATGGTTGTCAAGTGAATTATATTAAAAACTGGATAAATTTGACAAATCTTGTTAATATCTTGAATATAGCTATTTTGAAAAACTTAATAAAGGTGAAAGGAGATCATGAAAAAGTCTTGGAGATTGAAGGTAATAAGTACAAATTTATATCATCTTACATCAGTGCTACCTCGGTACAAACAATCGTTTTTGGTCATTAATGTCTTAATGGCTACATTTATCATTCTTTTTACTTCTTCTTGCGGAAAGGTCGAAAAGTCTGTGAAAACAGTTACTGAAGAAGAAAACGTAGTTACGGAATTAGAGGTTGAGAGTAAAATAAGATATAAGATGCACATGAGTGATCTTGAAGATTATTATGACGATTTGGAAGAGGCAGTCGAAATACAGAACTGGGAGAAAATAAAAACATATGCGATGCAGATGAAAAATACATCCCCCGTAATTTTAACAGGTAAAAGGAAGGAAGAATTACCATATGATTTTGTTATCTTAGATACCAAGTATCATCTTCATACGCTCGCACTGGTAGAAGCGGCTGAATCCAGAGAAATGGTTAAACTAAATATCGAATATAATAATGTAAAACAAACCTGTGACGATTGTCATCAAAAATATAAAAAGAAGGAATCATGAATTGCAAAGATGAAAAATACTACTGTGCAAGCCACTTAGTTCAACGGTGAGTTGTATATAACTTTCCGTACTGATTAAGATATACCTTTTCATATTGCAATTCTTCTTTCTTGTGAGGGGGTTTTTTCTCATCAGGATATCCCACGGCAATAATCGATTCCACCTTTAATCTTAACGGAATATCCAGGATTTCTGAGACATAAGCTTCGGACGTTTTAGTTTCATTATGCATCCTCTCTCTTATCTGTATCCAGCAGCTTCTAAGTCCCATAGATTCTGATGCCAGAAATATAAACGTGGAAGCAATAGAACAATCCTCAACCCATACATCGCATCTATCTTCGTCTGCACATATAACTATTCCCAGAGGTGCATTTTTTAAGAATTCTGAACCGTGTGTTTTTGCACTTGATAGTTTTTCCAATAAATCACGTTCCGTAACAACTATAAATTCCCAGGGATTAAGCCCCCTTGATGAAGGGGCGCGAAGCGCTGCCTCAATCAACATTTCAATTTTTTCATCTTCAATTGGTTTTGCCAAGAATCTTCTAATACTACGCCTTTTCTGAATAAGAGACATAAACATATAGAAATCCTCCCATATTTAAGAAGATGGATGAATCACGTTCTTATACCTGAATTGAGAAGCTTTTTGGGCATCATAATTAAGTGCACGAAAAAAACGGTTCCGTTCCTTCCGGTTTGCTGGTGGCGAATCATGAGGAGGAAAATGCTGTCTTAGAGGTTCGTCACATTTCCGGCATAGTGGGAAAGAAACATAATCACACATAATCTTCCGTTTCCGCTCGGCAATAACGTAAACATGATCATTTACCAGATTTCCTATCTGCGTATCGCCAGTCAGGTCGTGACAGCATGCAAGCACATCCCCTTCCCAGGTAACGAAGGTATGAAATTGAAAGAGCCCGCACTTTCCAGACTTAAACTCAACTGATTTCGGTTCATATATGCCCGGTGCCTCGAGGTTTCCGCCCCTGCCGTGACATAAGGTCATACTGGAAGGAACACCCATGCCTTCCCAGAAACGGACATATTCATCTGACTCCTCACGATTGATTGCGGTAACTATCCCCAATACTCTCAGACCTACTTTTCCAATGGCACGATCAATTAATTCCCTTGCCCGTTCCAACGCATCTTCAAAAGATACCCTTGGACACAACCTCTCAAAGACACCTCTTTGCACGCTTGGAAATGAAAGCGTAATAGAATTGGGCCCGGCCTCTACAAGCTTCCGGGAACTATCTCTGCCTAAAGATGTGGGATTCACCACTATCCCCACATCTCCGCCCCTCTGGCGAATGTCGTAAATCCATTCGAACACCTTTGGATGTGAGAGCGGATCACCCATTCCGGAAAAGGTTATCAGGCTGCCCTCGCTAACGAGTTTTTTAGAAACAACCTCAAAGACGTCTTCTGGCATAAAGCCCTTCGGCCTGTATATAGCATCACGCGGACACATGAGACAATCACTGCTGCATAAGTTGGTAAGTTCCATATCTACAGACACAAACGTCCAGTCAGACGGCATATTGCTTCTCCCTCTGAATCGCCTCGAGCCACGCAGTACCAAATCGTTTGTCGGGTTCCACGTAATGTCCCTCGCTCCACTCATTCCATGATGCAATGAAACAAAGTTGGGGGTTATTGCATTTTCTTGTGTATCGAATCGCCCGACCAAGGAAATTGGAAAATAGAGCTGGATCTTCACCTACCACTACCGGCCACCATGGATAACGCGGGGGCCTACGGGAATCGTGCGCCACACCTCGGGGTGTGGCATCCCACCCGGGTGACACAGATGGAAAGTATGCAAGTCCTGATCCCTTCGCGAAGGCTCTCCACTCGCTGCTTCGCCGTTTGATCAATTCACCATAGTCTTGCTGGTACTTGCCCTTCCAATCCGGTAACCAGACGTAATGGCTTACACTATCAAAGCCTGCTTTCTTGAAATCCTTAATCATGGCAGATGCAGGGTTAATGGCCATCAGATGGAGACCTGGATATCCTTTCTCAGAAATATAATCTTTAGCTCTGCAGATTGCCTGAGACGCCAGTTCTGTGCCCAATTGCCTGAGGAAAAAGGTACTGTCAAAGATGGAAAGCAAGGGCATATTATTAATCCTAAAATAGTTAGGTCTGGAAAAATACCTTTCCTCAAGAAACCGAATCAGGCCCAGAAAGTCATCAGGATCGGTATACACGAGCCGACCGGAGTCTATATCCGGCCCAGGATCAAACTTTACGGGAAGGACACCACGAGGCATACGGTTGGCCCACATGAGCGCGAATGGGAAATCGCCCCCACCGCCTTTATCCAGAAACCCTTTATCCAGGGCTGACTCGAACACACGTTTCCCTCGTGACCAGAAAAAAGCATACACAAATAAATCTATGCCAAACTCGCTGGCAAGTTCGACCTGTTTACGTGCGGTTATGGGAGATGAATCATCATACGGGCCATCCAAAGGTAGCCTTGGTTGATTATGGCCGGGAAATCGTGATGGTGCATTCAAAACAAGGTCCCATTCACTCCAATCCGGTGGGAATTGACAATCCCGCTCGGGACACGCATGCCAACCGGGATATACATATGCACCAATTGTCACAGCTTTATGTGAATCATTCAACCCTTATTTACCTTTCTCATGAAATGAATGTAAATACCCCTCTCCCCATTGAGGCTGAGTCATAATTGTCATCCCGCCCCCATTCCTAGCTTACGCAAGGAAGCTATGGGGGTCGGGATCTCTTAGGTTGCTAAGTTATTGAAATCATTAGATTCTGAAATCGGAGATCCTGAATCCGGTTCAGGACCTGGTTCAGAATGACGTATTATGTGTTTTCTCTATTATGGCACAACCTCATGTGGGAGAGGCCTGCCTGCCCTGTCCGTCCGACAGGTGGGCATTCGTCGGGCAGGGAAGGGTGAGGGGTACCTTGTTAAGTGTCGCCAACCAGGATTTGATAAAGTTCATCAATAAAACCTATCTGCCCCTTTATGATTTTTTCCTTTGCAACAGCGATTGTGAACCAACCGGCTCGATCAACTTCTGGAAATTCCTGTTGTTTGCCGGAGCGTGGTGGCCATTCCATTGTGAAGGTGTTACTCTTGATTTTTGAGGCATCACAGTCCCCCTCGAAGGCCCAAACCGTTATGAGCTTGCCACTAGGCTGTTTGATGGGGGCCAGAGGTGTAAATTCTCCTTTGGGTTTAAAGCCTGTCTCTTCCAGAAACTCTCGCTTAGCAACCTCAAAAGGGTCTTCCTCATGAGTATACTCACCCTTGGGGATAGACCAGGACCCAAGATCCTTCTTTGCCCAGAAGGGCCCTCCGGGATGAACAAGCATAACCTCTAATTCACTGTCGCGTCTATGGTACATTAATAACCCAGCACTCTTTTTTGCCATGATCTAACACATATAGTAAAAGATATAAATAAATAGTTTCTGTTGCAGAAAATTATTTTCCTCTGTAGGAGCAGCATCTTGCTGCGACATTTCGCAGCTGGAAGCCGCTCTTACAATTTGTAAAAACATTAAACATGTTTTAATATAAGCCATGTAAAATCCCTTGGCAAGAAAATCTTAACTTATATTATTGATAAAATAGTTACGTCTTTGGATAATGTGGCAGGATAGACTTGAACAACTATTCTTGCAGTGCTAACGATCAAGCTCACCGTTGGCTATAGAATGCAGCGGAATACACCCATGTCCACATCAACTTGTTAATATACCCCCACATGACGGCCAGCCTCTATTTCAATTGTCTATCGGGGATAGATTATCTCATATCTGCCTGTGACAAGCCTGTATATAATTTGATGTATGATGGGGTTAAGACTTTTGTGATTGTGACGATAATAAGAATTGATGATTTATACTGTTATGCACAGTAGAAAATCAATCACAAGTTTAATTATATAAGGAGTTAAGACATACCTGAAAAGGGGATGTGATTAATGCTGGAAAATGACGTTTATATAAAATTGCTTTCAATGCAATATTGCCCTCTATTTGGTAGGATTGCAGTGGATTTGGGATATATAACTGAAGAGCAACTAGAAGAAGCCACTGCCCAACAAGTCGAAGAGGGTCTTTTTTACAACCTCCATAGACTCATAGGGAATATATTGTCTGAACATGGTTGGATAACCGACGACCAGATTGATATTGTTCTGTTTGAATTATTTGAACAGAATCAGCTCAAAAAATGGATTTCCCGTCCTGCTTGAATTATGCTAACAAGCGCATAAGGGCATAAAACCAAATTTCTCTGACATTCCTACAACCCCTTTTCCTTCCTTCTTAGAATCTTTCAATTGCTTATTCTAGGGAAAATAGAAAATAGTGTCA
>JBHHYH010000103.1:0-7415 GCA_046757465.1 Candidatus Scalinduaceae bacterium
TTGGCGCTGTGACGTTTCCGCCAGGCCTTGCCTCTAACGCCTCTATCCTGCTAAGCAGGTCGGCGTACGATTGCGCCTTTACATCCCGCATCCCCATCAACAGGCACATTGACGTGACTGCAACGACGGACGCGAAGGCTATGCACAAACTCCTTTTTTTTACCATAACCTTACCTCCCCAAAAAAGTGCGAAAATATAAGAAAAAAGTATAATCCCTAAGATTCACTGAATTCTCAGGATATTGCTGTTTTGCGCATATTCCGTGCCATTCAGTGGGTGATCCCTTGAAAAACTATATATTAGCTAAATAATAAGAAATAATAAAGCACGGTTCTACTTGCCCGCCCGGCTACGCCGTACGCCTGCCCATTCTGGTACACAGAAGGGGACTGGTCTCTCTACTAATAAGCTCTGAAATCCCGCCAGGGCGGTATGAGAGGACGTTCGCCACAGCAAATCTGCCTCACAGGCACGACCTCCCCTAAGGGCCCGCCTGCCCCGTTATGTCGGGCAGGGAGGAAATATTCCAATAAAGCGATTGTGAGCAAAGGCCCCGTTTGAGATTTCCCTCTAACGGGGCATGCTCACATCACTATATAGTCCTCCCCTCGTTCCCCTTTGAAAAAGGCCTGCCCGACTGCGTTGTTCGGGCGGGGACACTTAAAAAAAAGGGTAAAATTTTCCGTCAAGTAATTAACTATTACTTACCACCACCGAGACCTATCTTCAGCTTTTTCTCGATGTTATATACCCTCTCTAGCATATCATGCTGCGACCTAATGCGTGACAACTGGTTGACCATAGGCGCCCAGCCCCACCACCATGAGTAGTCCTGCTGGCCATGCGCCACACCTTTGTAACCTTTAAGAGCATACCAGAACCACATATTAGCATAATCTACTTCTATTGCGCTTGGATTGCCGTCATCAGACCTGAAATTAGCATACACACCGAGTATTGGACCAATTACAGGGACCTTACCTCCTGTTGTCTTAAATGCCTTATAAACTCCTTCGCCAAGCAGTTTAACACCCAGTTTATCGGCAAGCACATCACCCATAGGATAAGGGGCCCTGGCTTTTACATCAATCCAACCCTTCTCAAAACACTCTTCTACAAGAAACTGGGCCTCATCACGTTTACGATATGCGGCGAACATATATTCATCCAGCGCCTCAAACCATAACCTTGCAAATCGTCCACTATGACAGTTACTGCAAACCTCCAGCCATCTCTCGCGTTTCTTCTTGTTCGGGCCATCATAAATATCTATCTTCTTGTTCAAAGGTGGAATGGTGATGCCATAAGGATAATCTTTCATGCTGGACTTATACTCTACCTGTGTAGGTGGGAAAGTACCCATTCGCCAACGACCCTTAGATGTTACATTGTGTCCCCATTTTCCAGTGGTGTTATTATACATGTGGCAAATCTGACATGTAGGGCTTCGCTGTTCCGTTCCGCCCAGTTCCACATCATTCAAGCCTTTATCAAATGCCCATGTATCACCTTCCAGATCATAAATAATTCCCATCTTTGAGTCTTTGTAGGTCTCGGCATCCGGGTGGTCGGCGCCCATGTGACAGGAGAAACATGCCTCTGGCCTTCTTGCCTCTTTGGCGCTAAACGAATGACGTGTATGGCAGGGGTCGCATCTCTCCATTGCAGGGTGACACTGGTCACAACCGATGAACGAATAACCTTCACCCTTTCTGAAGCCTTCGATATACCATGGCACAACAACGTTTGAAATCCAGGACGCCCGGTGGCTTGGCCTTCCGTCTTCAATTTCAGAGGCAAATTCCACTACCTGCTGTCTATGGCATTTCTTACAAGCGTCATCAGCTACGGGCAAAAACAGCTCATCATGATCTTCACCATGGCAGAAATTACATGTTACCTGGTCAATCTTTATACCAGCTTTTTCCTCAATCGCCCTTGTCTTTTCTGCAATTTCAGGACTTCTTCTAGGCTTTGCATGACTTGAATCCCTCCAAGATCTGACAATACCCGGAGTTACCTCATCATGGCAGCCCATACAATCTCCTGCAGCATAATCATCAAACAGGTCTTTGAAAGCGCTTAAATCAGGCCTTATATAATGCCTTTTTGGATTCCAGTACATATGAAGCGGCACTGGTTTGTAGTAATCCGACCATGGACCACTACCCTTTTCCAGGCCAACCCATTTCTCAAATCCCTTTTGAAGCTTTTCTGTTGGCATGACCAATCTTTCCGGAGATGGATTCACAGCTCCCTGCGCAAAGACTGCGCCGGCGCTTAATATCAGAAAAGCCCCACAAATTAGAAATAAAACGCCAATTCTAAAATGCTTCATATAGCCCCCCATCCTTTCCTCTTTTTTTTATGAAAATGAAATATATGAAGTTCGGGCGAAAGCACACGTCGTCTAATATATCGACAAATTGTATAAATTCCCGTCCACATGTCAATATAAATATTATTTGTCTTTACGAATCGTGTTTGGGATTTTGAGGTCATTATATGTATATAGTACTGTATAACATAATATATACAATAATTGTAATAGAGAATAGAGTGAAAACTCTATACTTTCCAAAATGGTTTGTCAAGAGAAAAGTCTAGATTTTATTACAATTATACATCGGCATAAACACCAATCTACTACGCCCACTACTACAAACAACCTTAATAAACAAAAAACTACGAGTAAAAATCTCTATTCTATTCCCGACCCCCCCTCCTTTCCTAAAATTTTATCGGTTATAAATTAATTTTCTCCCGCTTTAAGATTTTTTTTATTTTTTTGACGCATTTCATGTCTTTTAGGAATATGGCAACTACCACATATACTGAAGTCAAATGAAATTTTGACCAGTTTTTGCGCTTCTTGAACGCTACCCTCTTTCTCGCCTCCCATTAAATGGCTGTACACCTCACCGGGTCCGTGACACGCTTCACAACTAACACCTTGCTCTGCATATATGCCCTTATCCTCTCTGTAACCGGTTGTGTGACATTTATAACATTGCTTTTTATAACTCGCATCGCCATTTTTATAGTCTGGTTCCTTTTCTATCCTCTCAAAGCTCTTAAACTTTGTGGCGCTCCATCTATTGACGTGTTCTGGATGTGTCTTTTTATGGCACTTAATACATTTTCTCTTTCCCACATATATTTGATACTCTCCTGAAGGGCCATAGAAGCTTTCTCTTCGTAGCTTTATTTCTTCTTCAGGATTCAACACCCGAAGCCTCTTCCACATCTTTATAAACTCATTTGCAGAACCGACACGCGCCTCTGTCATCGCCTTCCTATCCGGAAGCATATGTTCGTGTGCTGGCTCCGTCTCAAGAGCCCTTCCGTTCCCACCATGACATACTGAACATCCATAAATATCGTAAGGGATAGGAAGTTCTTCTGGATGTTTCTCTACTATCTTCTCTTCATCAATATGGCATGTCATACACCTATCTACCCGGGGACCGCTTTCTTGATTACTCCAAAGACCTTCCCCTTTAAGCAATATCTGTTTTATCTCTAACCTTTTGCTTTTTAAGCCGTTAATCTTATCTTCTAACTCTTTTGCCCTTTCAGGGTCACCCCATTCTGGATTTGACCAGAATTCATAACTTTCTACTGCCTTAGCAACTTTTTCCTTGATAACAGCCCTCTGGTGTTGTTTCCACTCAGGATTAAGTTCTTTATAAAACCACACGCCAGAAACACCTAGCAGTAAGAAGGATAACGTGATTAACCATATTAGTTTAACGTAATGACTCATTTTAAAAGCTTAGAATTGTATTAAATATCTGAAGTGATAGGATATATTTAACATCAAATATGTACCTTAAGAATACCTTAACAGGAATTAATAACATAATTAGAAATAACACTATAAAAATGTAGTATCTGACAACACCCAGGGTTTTACAGAAATTCTTGAATATAAACTGTGGTACGATTACGCCAATACCAAAATATAGAATAAAAAATGCAAATCCACCAGCGATAGGGAAATTCACCAATTCAGTCACTGGCACATCTTTTAGTACAGATTTGTCTTCCCATGGCCAGTAAAACATCCTAGCAGGACCTCTAAAAAATTGTCCGAGAATTATGAGTATATACCACATAGCAAAACCAAAACAAAAGATTGATACAGCCACTGGTCTTTCTCCCAAGGTATATCTGCCAATACCAGTTTCTTTATTTGGATCAATAAATGGAATGACCATCAAGCCTACAAGCAAAATGGTAGGAAGGACTACTCCTGCTAACCATGGATCAAAATATATAAGCAGCTCCTGGAGTCCTATAAAGTACCACGGCGCTCTCTCATCAATAGGTGTATTTGAAGGATTGGCTAATTCCTTTAATGGTGCGTCCATAAAAAGGCACCATACCATTATTATGAACGTAAATAAAAGTCCAGCAATAAATTCTATTCCAACAGAATCACGGAGATGTTTAACGGTGTAGTCCTGCTGCTTGGGGGTTAATGTTTCAAAGCCTTCTTTATATTTGGTGACTACGTCAATATCTTTGAAGTATTCCCACTCTCTAACCGACATGCGGACAATAACTTCGTCTTTTTCCTTTGATGATTCGTCTTTTATTTCAGCCATTTTACTTTTCCCGTATTGGGACAAAATAAATAACCCTTTTTGTCGTTGCGGTGAGCTGTAGCCCCGAATGAAATGAGGGGGCAGGGAAGCAACCCTGTCTTTTAACCTTGCGAGATTGCTTCGTCCGCCACGGCGGACTCGCAATGACGCTCTATTTTCATGCCTCGTGGTTCCATAAAGTGGCATGAGGGTTTAATACTATAGTGGCCCAGAAACCCCTCCTGCCCTTCGTATACGCCAGAAGTGAAAACCCATTAAACCGGCCATACCAAGGGGTATTGCTATTGAATGCAAAAGATAAAACCTTAATAATGTAGGCTGTCCAACCGACGTGCCACCTACCAAAATAGAATTTACATCACTACCGGGAGGTAATATTGCAAAAGGCCCCTTTGCCCCTAATATCGGCGAATTTTCCCCCATGCTGGTTCCTATAGTAACTCCCCAGTACGCAAGTTGGTCCCATGGGAGCAGATACCCGGTAAAACTAGCGAGCAAAGTCATCACCAATAGAATCACTCCCACAATCCAGTTCAATTCTCTTGGAGGTTTATATGCTCCTGTTAAGAATACACGTAACATGTGAAAGGCAACAAACATTACCATTAAATGGGCCGTCCACCTATGCATATTTCTAATCAAAACACCAAATGGCACGACGTATCGAAGGTCCTCAACATTTGAATAAGCCTTATTCACGTCTGGGTTATAATAAATCATTAAAAATGCCCCGGTAACTGCAAGTAATGAGAAGAAAAAAACACTTAAACCTCCCAGGCAAAACGTATACGTTATTATCCTCCTCCCACCCACACTCATATTATATGGGTGTAATTGCATGATCTTAGCAATCGCACGCAAGATACTGTTTATTGGAGATAAAATCTTAAATTCACCATACAAGAGGTCTCCAAATATAGCCTTCCAAACTTGCGTTTTCTTTACTATATCTTCTATATTTTTTTCCTTTTTTTCTTCCATAAATAAATTAGCTCCTTTCAATGGCTAATTTACTTTTGTTTCGCCGCTCAAAACAAAAATTACCGAAATAGCAAATATAAGTTGTCTTTTAGATACCTTAAACTGGTAAAATAAATTCCAAACCGACAATTTGACTTTTATCTATAAGCAATCGTCCATCATCACTCAGCGAGACGTGTGCCCGCTCTAAAGGTCTTGGTGGAGGACCAGCAAAATTTACCCCATTTTTGTAAAACTGTCCACCATGACAGGGACATTTGAATATTTGTTCTTTCTCAAGCCATAGAGGTTGACACGATAAATGTGTACATACTGCTATAAGTGCATAAATACCTTTTTCCTCCCTGACTATCCATACCTTACGTGCACCTATGAGTGTTACAGAACCCATTACATAGTCTGCTGGTTTGCCAGCTTTGAATATACTTGAAGGTTCATATGTGACCCTGGGAATTAAATAACGAACAACAGCAAAACTCCACATAGAAACAAGCCCCCAAAATGCCAACCAGCTTACCCAGAAAAGACTTCTTCTCGTAATCGTCTTTGGATGATCTAGAAGAGATCCCGGCTTGTAAGGTCCGCTAATTTCTGTTGTTGCTTTGCTTCTTACCTTCTTTAAATATCTTACGTCTATTTCATCAACCATAATTAAAACTCCATCACATATTTTTGATTCAAGCATTCATTCACGAATCTTAATAGAGCATAAACTCTATATACTTATACTTAAGTGGCAATTTATAATATTATTACTTTTCGTTGTCAAGTTTTTTATGCATGTATATATATCGAGTAAACTTTTTTGTGATGTGAATTTAACAATGACCAAGGTAAAGCTATTAATATATTTCAATGAATGTTTTTAATAATGGTATTTTTTTTGAAATTCGCAAAAGATATACCACTAAGAAAAGAAAAGGAATAAAAAGAATTGACTATGTAAGTGCTTATTATTAATAGACATAGGAAGAGCCAAACTCTTAAGAAGACAATTTGTTAATCGTTTTATTATATTCTTTTTGACAACCTGTCAATACAATGAATTATTAAAAAAACTGGTTGACATTATGTCAGCCCTTAAAGGATAGCTTAACCGCTTTAAATTCTGACATCATTTTATAACTTGCAACTGCTCAAAATCATGTAAACTTTGAGTAGTTGCCTAACTCTTTGATTCACTTTCTTTTTTTGCTTGAGCTATGATTGTCTGAACAAGATGCGAGGGAACTACATCATAATGCGAGAACTCCATAGAGTATGAACCTCTCCCTCCGGTCATTGATTTTAATTCAGTTTCATAATTAACAACCTCTGCCATAGGAATGTTTGCTTTTACTACCTGGAGTTCTCCAAATGAGTCCATCCCCTGTATGCGCCCTCTCCTTGAAGAAAGATTGCCTGTTATATCACCCATAAATTCTGAAGGTATGGTTACTTCTATATTAACTATCGGCTCTAATGTCAAGTCTTTTCCATCTTGTTGTCAAGGCAAATAGAAAATGTCAGTAAATTAATCAAGTTTAGCAAGGAGATAAGGTAAAAGCAATATGATGTTGTGTAACGAAAGGAGGCCGCCCGCCTGCCGTTTGTCGGGCAGGTAGGCCGACTGGAGTTACACAAAACAAAACACTTGAAATCAAAACAAAAAAATCGTAGTCTTTTTAAATCAATCGACAAGCAAGAGGTCATCTTTTCAAGGATTTTATTGAAATGATTTCTGAAATATTGATACTAAATTAAAGGGGGATATGATGAAGAAAGTCGCGTTTATATCAAATATAGTTGTTTTATTAATAATATTCTCTTTTTATGGGTGTGGT
>JBHHYH010000104.1:0-7396 GCA_046757465.1 Candidatus Scalinduaceae bacterium
TCAGGGAAGAACTCTGCACATTAACGACACTGATAGATTCCTACAATAACCTGAAGCTCGAGGTTTTCGACAAAAGGATAATAAAAAAGATCAGTGAAACGAGCACAAGATTCAATGCTACAAAATTGAGGGATTTCGCTCAGTGTCCTTATAAATACTTTGGTGGATTCACGCTGAAACTCGAGCAGGTCAGCCCTAAAACTCTTGATTTATTAATGCAGGGAAGAATCATCCATAAGGTTCTTGAGGAATATTTTAAACGAACTCAAAAAAAAGATATCGCAAGGATATTTGATGATACTTTTAATAAAGAAACCAGAGGAATGGTGATTGGTTTTGAGGGATTGAAGGCCAGAAATGAGATGCTTAATACGCTTTTAGCATTTGAATCCATGGAAAGAAAATCTGACTTGCCAACATTCAAACCTTACATGTTTGAAGAGAAATTTGGGGATGAAGAACAAGAACACCTGAAAATCAGTGATGGTAAGAAAGGTCATATCGAGATCTCCGGTAAGATTGACAGGGTCGATGTCTCTGCGGCCAATGGAGAGAAAATTGGCACAATTATTGACTACAAATACGGAAAAACAGAATTTAAGTTAATGGATCTTGAAGAAGGTACAGATTTACAACTGCCCATTTATATACTTGCCCTGAGAGATGTGTTTAAAATTGTCCCCATCGCCGCTGAATTTTATGCACTGAAGACCTCTAAAAAGACTGGAATATATAATCAAGAACTAATCGACAGACTTAAAATCAATCTAAAACCATCTAGAAAATCACTTTCTGTAGATAACAAAGAATTTAATAAGCGGCTGAAAGATGCGGAGAGCCATATTTTAAAATTCTCAAGAGAAATCCGCAATGGAAGGATAGATCTCGATCCAAAAAATATCGATCTTTGCGGTGAGGGAAATTGCGATTTCGCAAACGTCTGCCGTATTGACAAATGGAGGCTTAGGTGAGGAAAGTAGGCAATAGACAGTTTACAGTAGGCAAAAAAATAAAATAGAACAGGCAGTTGACAATGTGCAGTATGCAAGATACAAAAAACCAGTTTACAGTAGGCAACAAACAAAAGACGAGAAGAAAAATACAAAGAACAAAATCCTAATTTACAGTATACAATTGACAATTGGCAAAAGACAATATGATGAAAAACTTTAAAGACCTAATTGTTTATAAAAAAGCATTTAGTTTATCTATGGAAATATTTCAACTTACGAAAACTTTTCCAAAGAATGAAGATTATTCCTTAACAAGCCAGATTAGAAGGTCATCTCGTTCTGTTTGTTCAAATATTGCCGAAGGATATAGAAAACGTCAATACCAGGCACATTTTGTGAGCAAGATATCTGATGCAGATATGGAAAACAGTGAAACGCAGGTTTGGATCGATTTTGCATTACACTGTGAATATATAAACGAACAAACAAATAATGATTTGCTTAATAGATCAAAAGAGATTGGAAAGCTTTTAAATCACATGATTGAAAATCCTGAAAAGTACACAAGGAAAAGCAGTTGACAGTTAACAATTAACAGTAGGCAATTGTTTGCTACAGAATTACATGGATAATTACTGAAAAAATATTAAATCAACGTTTTAACCTTACAACCAATGACCATATGCTTACTGCAAACTGTCTATTGCCAATTGTCAACTGGCTATTTACTGCCTACTGTCAACTGCCTATTGTCAACTTAAAAGATTATGACTGACAAACTTACTGCTTCTCAAATAAAAGGTGTCACGATTACGGATAGGGACCTCTGTGTAGTGGCAGGACCGGGTTCTGGTAAAACAAAGGTACTTGTAGAACGATTCGCAAACCTTGTGACAGAGCATAAGGTATCAATCAATGAGATCCTCACTCTCACATTTACAGAGAAGGCGGCAAACGAGATGAAGATAAGGGCGGCCAAGTTGTTCGAACAAAAAGGAATGGAAAAAGAGCGTCAGGAGATAGAGTTCGCCTATCTCTCCACAATCCATAGTTTTTGTGCTCGATTGCTCAGAGAAAACGCAATAGAAGCAGGCATCGACCCTCAATTTCGCGTTATGGATGAACTTGAAGCCGGCAGGATGAAAGAACAGACACTTGAAGATACACCCAAGGAACGGACAGAGGAAAAGGCCCTGGATACATTCCTGAACGACATCTTCTGGAAACAAACGGACTCAAAAAAAAGCAGGGTAAAGTCATTTAAAGAAAACCTCATACTGCTCTATGAAAAGATAAGAAATGCATGCGTGCCAATCTCAAAGACTGTAAACACTGATGACCTATCACAAGACATCGTTAGTTCTTATAACGAGGCCGAGAAGTTGATAAACGAAATTAACGAAATCCGCTCAGGAAAGAAACTGACTGATAAAACCAGAGACAAAGTAGAATACGTTTTAGAACGGTGGAATGCCTCAAACCTGCAAAGTGATATAATCGAACTATACAGGGGAAAAGGGAAACACCACCCCTTCTCCCCTCCTTCCCGCCCGGCAAAGCCCTGCCCGACAAATGGCAGGCGGGCGTTCGGACGGGCGCAAGGAGGATCGAAAAGCTTTCATTCTGTTACCTCCCCTTCATCCCCTCCTTCGCAAGGAGGGGAAACAGGGGAGGTCAAAACAACTGGAAATCCAACTGCAGATAACCTCATCCTTGCATTATTAAACAAGGTCAAAGGTATTAGTTCTTCCATAAACCTGAGCGTATCAAATGATGTAAAAAAACCTTTGAGTGCCTTGCGCGAAGAGCTTAAAACCCTTGTAAAATTACTCGCAGAGGATTACTCGGCAAGTATCAAGAAAATACTAAAAGATTTTCTCATGAACTTCGATACCACTTACTTAGAGAGGAAAAGGGCTGAGAGCCTTATCGACTTTACAGGCCTTGAGGTCAAAACAATAGAATTACTGGAAAATAAAAAATACATAGCCAATGAAATACGGCAAAAGTTCAAGTACATATTGGTAGATGAATTTCAGGACATAAGCAGATTACAGAAGGCCATAATAGACCTCATAAGAGGTAAGGATAATTTATTCGTTGTGGGTGATGCAAAACAATCCATTTATGGCTTCAGAAATGCAGATGTCGAAATATTTCAAGATATACAGAAAGAAATGAATCCAGGGTCTTTAATAAGCCTTAATGAAAACTTTAGAAGCCGGCCACAGTTACTCGATTTTATAAACCATATATTTGACAGATTGTGGGCAGATAACTCAACCAATCAACAGGAAGGCCACGTTGATTCCACCTCCCCTTCATCCCCTCCTTGCGAAGGAGGGGAAAGAGGGGTGGTCTCTCGTTTATTAACAAACACCACATACCAGCTAACGGCAGGAGCAGAATTTTCAAACAAGACACTCCCCTCTATTGAAATAATAGTAGCTGATGGAGAAGATAAGACCCAGGCAAGGAAATGGGAATCCATGGAGATAGCAAAAAGAATAAAAGAGATTGTAGAAAAAGGTGAGATCAGGATAACAAACAAAAAAGAACAGGAACGAAATATATCTTATAGAGATTTTGCCATCCTGTTTCGGAGTACAACAGACATAAAACTATATGAACACAGCCTGTCACATTTTGACGTTCCCTATTATGTCGTTAGCGGAAGGGGTTTCTTTAATACGACAGAGATTACGGACTTGATCAACCTCCTGAAGGTCATCGAATCACCCCTTGATGAGATAAACCTGGCCTCTGTCTTAAAGTCTCCGTTTGTCGGAATAGACGATGACGCCCTTTTCTGGCTGACAGATTACGCCCATAACAACAATGAAAATAGACTTCTCTATCAGGCCCTGGATAAAGTTGATGCAATAAAAGAAATCGAAGCACAATCACGGGACAGGATTTTTCAATTTACACAATTCCTGAATCAGATACAAGGCATCAAACCCAGAACCTCATTATGGAACCTGATTTCCTTCATACTCAAGAAAACGGAATTTCAATCAAAGATGCTCCTCTTCCCAAACGGAAAGAGAAGATATGCAAATCTTCTAAAGCTTGTGGAGTTATGTAAAAATCAAGAGGATTTTGAACCATTAACATTAAAAGATTTTATCGAGATTGCTGAAGGTTATAAGTTCAGAGAGATCAGAGAATCTGAAGCGCCGGTAGAATCAGAGGAAGATGACGTTGTTAAGTTAATCACAGCCCATTCCGCTAAAGGATTGGAATTCCCAGTAGTTATTGTCGCTGACACTGATAGAGACAACATAAGACCTTCAGACTATTTTGTATACTCAAAGAACCATGGAATCAGTTTCAAGATACTGAACCCATGGACCAATGAAGCAGAAGAATCTATAAGTTATAAACGAATTAATGATGAAATAACAGTTAAGGAATTACAGGAATCAAGACGCTTACTTTATGTGGCAATGACGAGGGCACAGGAACACCTCATAATTTCGGGAGGCATAAACAAGAGTAGAGTCAATAAAGATAAAGACAATGGTAATTGGTACGGTTATGTCTCTTCAACTCTCGATCTGAACCCGGACCCCAAAGATAACCCGGAAATCATAAGACTCAATGGCAATAAACACGGACAGAATTCATCACAAACGGTCGAGATAAGACATATGCGTATAAAAGATGAAAACAAACCACCAAAAGAGGTCAAAAGAATTAAACTGCTAACTCAACACAAAAAAGAGATAGCAACATGTAATAAAATTAAGACACCTTCACCTTCAAAAGAGATAGTTGACACAGGTACAAATATATTATCAACAATCAGGCACACTGTAGATGTTGATAACAGTCACTATGTATACTCCGTCACAGAAATACTTAAATTCCACTTTTGCCCACAATTATACTATTTTAAGTACATCCTGGGCCTACAAGGAACAAGGGAATTATTACGGCCTGAACCGGAATCAGAAGAAGACATAAACAAAGCTTATGGCGATGAAATACCCGGACACGAGCTGGGTAATATCGTACACCAGGTTTTAAAGAGATATCACTTGTCGGAAAACAAAAAGACTCTGAGAGAGCACATTAAGAGAGAATTCGATGCCTCAGGATTTGATACAGATCCGTCCAGAATAAACCTTGTTGCAGACTGGGTAAACGCATTTTACAAGAGTAACGTTGGCAAGGAAGCCGTTTCAAGCAAGTCACAGAAACGTGAGACATCCTTTATCTTTAAATATCAAGATAACCTGATCAGAGGACAGATAGACCTTTTCTATTTTAACAACAAAGGCCTGATAAAAATCATTGATTACAAGGCAAATGACATTACTCCTGGAGAAATACCCGAAAAAGTAAAATATTATGAATTACAAATGCAGCTTTATGCAAAAGCATTAGAAGCAATCTACGGAAGAAAGGTTGCTGAAACAATACTTTACTTTCTCGTCCCGAGCAAATCTGTCGTAATCGATACCACAGAAAAGTCTTGCAAAGGATTATATAAAACCCTGGACATCTTCTTCACGACACATAAGAAAGGAGGATTTAATAAAGTGGGAAACTATAAATGCCGGTGGTGCGAATATGAAACCGTATGCCAATGAAACAGAAAACAAAGATTGTGATAGACACAAACATATTCGTTGCGTCGTTGTTCGGGGATACATCAAGAAAGATAATTGACCTCTGGCTTTCGGGAAAGATACAGCTTTGCATCTCGGAACCTATAACTGGAGAATACATGGAAATCCTGCGGAGATTCACATTCAAGGATAAGGAAATGATTGCAAGGATTAAGGTTGCACTCGAAAGGAAGGACAACGCCTGCTTTATCCATAGACCTGAGGAAAAGGAATGGATACACGAAGACCCGGAAGACAACAAGTTTATAGCCTGTGCCCTTGCCTTGGGTGCTGATTACGTTATAACTACAGATTCTCACTTATTAAGGGAGCCAAGCTGGGATGGTATCAGGGTTATAAAACCACACGAATTCATATTGAAAAACAAAAACTCCCCTCTATAATACCTGATAAATTATTTATAGGATAAATTTAAAATGATGAATCTAAAAAAGTTGTTTTTCACCGAGAAAAAGTTACACTTTAAAAAGGGAAATGTTATATTTAAGGAACAGGAAGAAGACAGTAAGAAAATGTATTTTATAGATTCTGGAAGGGTGAAGATAGTAAAAAAAGTAGGAGATAGTGAACCAACACTAGCGATTCTTGATTCAGGTGATTTTTTTGGTGAGCTAGCATTAATAACAGGAAACAAACGTATTGCTTCAGCAGTTGCCCTTACGGATTGCAAACTTCATACTATGGATAAGGAAACATTTGAATCAAACCTCTTAAACGATAAAAAGTTTATGAGAAAAATTCTCGAAACCCTTGCCTTTCGCCTCGAAGAAACCGATTTGAACCTCAAAAGGCATTTTGAGAGAATTTCCAGATTATCCAAGGTCTTCAATATAACTGGCTAGTCTAAACCTTTTTCCCCGTCTTGTATACGGTATTCAAAATATCCAAAGCAAGGTGAATGGCCTGTGGCTTTGAGAGTGGTAATTCGTAAACATCCTCATCTTTTTCACCTTCTACGACAATCTCAATACCTCCAACCTTTGCAACTACAACAACCTTTTTCTTTTCTTCCATATTATTTACCATCCTTTCTTTTTGAGGTATATAGTTTTACATCTATTATTCTACAGTGTGGCAAGCGTTACGTAAATAAGGGATAATTTTATTTGTTAATAAGGGGAGGGATGAATGACGTAGTCGGGCAGGTTGGGCAGGTCTGTTATATCCCTGTTTATTCTGATATTTACTTTCCCAGAAGCAATATATGAAAATAAAATATGGGGTCGCTTATTGAACGAGGTTAGAACTTGTAACCCCGTAGAAATGCCCCGTGTGTTCGCTCGAACGGCTCCCGCCAGAATGACGTTGCCCGCCCGGATGATTCGGTCGCCAGCCCGACCTCATTCTGGCGGGGACGGGGTCTCGGGCTGGTGGCCGGGCGGGAATTTCCGACGGGGGTTTACCAGCAGAACTTTTTTTCTCTTGACATATGGCACTTTCTTTTATATAAGCGGCGTCAACTATATTTGCGAATAGAATCATTACGATAAAGGCAAACCCTTAATTTGGGTACGCAAAGTAAAGGGTCTTTTACTACAATACAGGGATGTATGGAGGAGCGGAGTAGAAGCTCATAAGATTTATAAGGAAGTAGTATTAGAAAAGACAGCCTTACTGCCGAAGTTGGTTTATGTGAACATCTTTGCAGTAAGGCTTTTTTATTTTAAGGTTTTACGCAAAAAGTAACACAATTTCATTGCTAATAGGAGGAAAGGGATGAAAAATATTAAAAGGAAAATGAAGAGACTGTTTTATCTAAGAGTTGCAGTGCTTATGACGTTTTTCTTAGGATTATGTTTTGCTTTT
>JBHHYH010000105.1:0-7302 GCA_046757465.1 Candidatus Scalinduaceae bacterium
CACAATGCGAATATCCATCGTGGAGTATATCAGATGAGTCAGGAGGCAACTGCAAGGTATAAAGATGCCCACGTAAAAGTAGCCCGATTCATAAATGCCAGGAGTTATGAAGAAATTGTTTTTGTGCGAAATGCCACAGAGGCCATAAACCTCACTGCTTATAGTTGGGGGAGAGCAAATATTAAAGCAGGAGACGTAATCCTTCTTACCGAGATGGAGCATCATAGTAATCTTGTGCCGTGGCAATTGCTTGCTAGGGAAAAGGGCGCAAGATTGGAATTTATATCGGCGGATAAGGACGGGCTGTTGGATATGCAGGAGATGAGAAACAACATTGATGGCAGAATAAGGCTAGTTGCCGTAACTCATATGTCCAATGTATTGGGAACTATAAATCCTGTAAAGTTAATCACGGAATTTGCCCATGAAAATGGAGCCTTAATCCTTGTAGATGCTGCACAGACGGTTCCTCGTTATGCAGTGGATGTACGGGAAATTGACTGTGATTTTATGGTCTTTTCAGGCCATAAGATGCTGGCTCCAAATGGCATCGGAGCGCTTTATGCAAAGAGGGAGATTCTTGAGAATATGGAACCATTCATGGGGGGAGGCGACATGATAGAGGAGGTTAAACTCAGGGAGAGCAAGTGGAACGGGTTGCCATGGAAGTTTGAAGCAGGTACTCCGGCGATAGAAGAGGGAATTGCATTAGGCACAGCCATTGATTATCTCGAAAACATTGGGATGGGATCGATCGAGAACTATGAAAAGCAAATTATTGCTTATGCAATGGAACGTCTGAGCGAGATAGATGGTATTGAAATTTATGGTCCGTCACCTGAGCAACGGGGGGGGCTTGTTTCTTTTAATCTTGCAGACATACACCCTCACGATATTGCCGCCGCTCTTGATTATGATGGGATAGCGATCAGGGCAGGGCACCATTGTGCGCAGCCTCTGCATGAAAAGTTGGGGATTAAGGCATCAGCAAGGGCAAGCTTTTATTTATATAACACCATGGAAGAAGTGGATAGGCTGGTTAATGGCTTACATAAGGCAAAGAAGGTATTCACTTAGTAAAAATATTTTGACCAATTTTGGCAAGAAAGTATTAATAATTGAATATCCCTGTCTGCCGACAGGCAGGGAATAACGAACTTCGAATAATGAATTCAGTAAAAAAGTATGATTTAGAAGATAGATTAATAGAATTTGCTATAAAAATCATAGAACTTGTTGAAGAATTACCTAAAAACAGAGATGGTAATCATATAGCAGGTCAATTAATTAGATGTGGTACATCTCCAGCATTAAATTACGGTGAAGTCCAAAGTTCTGAATCACAGAAGGATTTTGTTCATAAAATGAAAATCATCTTAAAAGAGTTAAGGGAAACAAATATTTGCCTTAAAATTATCAAACGTAAACCTTTAATAAGGCAATACCAAAGACTCGACAAGGTAATCAAAGAATGTAATGAATTGATTTCAATTTTTGTATCAAGTATTAGGACTGCGCAAAAACCGAAGGAAAGGGTAAAAAAATATAATAATGTGTAAAATTCAATATTCATTATTCGGCGTTCGATATTCATTATTTTAGTTAATGATTATCCATCTTGTTTGTTTCTGGTTTATCCAGGTTAGGATAAATAGGTAGCGTATCATTTTCGCCTTGCCGATACTATGCGATCTATTTTTTGCAGGTCCTTAGTAATCTCAATATTTTCAAAATGCCCTTCCGTTTCAATGAGCTCTGTGATTGTTTCAGCCTGCGTTTCACCAACTTCCAGGATTAAGAATCCCTCTGGCCTTAACCACTCAGGGGCCTCCCTGATTATGCGTTTGTAGAAACGTAATCCATCTTTTCCTCCCACCAACGCTTCACGAGGTTCATGTTCATTTATTTCGGGCTCCAATTTATTCCAATCTACTTCTCTAACATAAGGTGGATTTGAAACAATAATGTCGATGTCTCCTCTGTCAAGATGCCCATCGAATGCCTCAAAGAGATTTCCATGCAAAAGATGAACCCTGTCTACAACCTTGAGCCTTCGAGCATTTATCTCAGCTACGGCAAGAGCTTTTCTTGAGATGTCGCTTGCGTATACTTGCGCATTCTGGAGATTCGTGGCTAATGATATTGCAATGTTGCCACAGCCGGTTCCTATGTCTACAACGGTTATTGTTTTATCTGAAGGTGTTCTGCTCTTTATCTTGTTCAAAGCAGCTTCCACAAGTATTTCAGTATCTTGTCTTGGGATTAAGGAGCGCTCGTCTACGACGAAGTCAAGTGACATGAATTCCACATGGCCGGTAATGTATTGAAGGGGGACATGGTTTGCTCTTTTATTGATCAGTGTTTTATATTTGCTAATAACTCCATCATTAATGATCTTGTCTGGATTTGTATGAAGTTCTATTCTGTCACACGATAATGCATGGGCAAGCAGAATTTCTGCGTTTGTGTTGGGAGATTCGATATTAGAATTCTTTAAGGTGTCAATTGCCCATCTCAGTGTATTGCGAATTGTATTTGTCACTTGAGTATTTATCATGAATTTTGATGGGATGAGATTGTGTTTTTAGTACCTCTTTTATAAAATCTTGTTCAATTTAGCCAAAATATTTATCAACGGAATTTTTCCAAAGTAAGTAAGGGTAAAGGTTAGGGTTAGGAGGCCAGTGTGGTAGTTAGGTTAAGGTAAAGAGCGACTACTTACTTAACCCATTGACCAAACAGGCATCGTTACCTTTACCTGACAACTTAACCAAGAGATACACTAGCATTTGTTCTGTTCTGACTTGTCGAGGTTAGAAATTTGGTGAGTAAGAAAAGCAAATTACAGGGTTGCAGCCAGTTCCTTCATCTTTTCTTCTTTTCCGTGATTTGTCATTGCTTCAGTCAATTCATCCATCTCGCCAAGCATTATCTTTTCCAGACTGTAAAGATTGAGGTTTATTCGATGGTCAGTAACCCTGTTTTGCGGGTAGTTATATGTACGAATCTTTTCACTTCTATCACCGCTTCCTATCTGGGTACGGCGAGTTTTGTCACGTTCGTCCTTCTTTTGATCCTGTAAAAAACTGTAAAGACGGCTGCGCAAGATACGCATTGCTTTGCTGCGGTTTTTATGTTGCGACTTCTCATCCATGCATTTAACTACAAGACCAGTTGGTATATGTGTAATTCGGACTGCAGAGCTGGTTTTATTAACCTTTTG
This sequence comes from Candidatus Scalinduaceae bacterium, assembly GCA_046757465.1. Lineage (GTDB taxonomy): Bacteria > Planctomycetota > Brocadiia > Brocadiales > Scalinduaceae > Scalindua_A. The sequence continues at coordinate 3,224 of JBHHYH010000105.1, forward strand.
TCCTCCGGGACCGGAAGAGCGGAATGTGTCGATTTCGATATCCTTTGGATCAATATTTATTTCAACCTCTTCAATTTCCGGCAAAACTGCTACTGTTGCAGCCGAGGTATGTATTCTTCCACTTGTCTCTGTGGCAGGGACTCTTTGTACGCGGTGGGTGCCGCTTTCGTAGCAGAACTTCTGATAAACCGCTTCACCTGAGATAGAAAATGTTATTTCCTTAAATCCACCCATTTCTGTATGGCTACTGGCTAACATTTCTACTTTCCATTTTTGTTTCTCAGCATATTTTGTATACATCCTGAAAAGATCAGCAGCAAACAAAGCCGCTTCTTCACCGCCAGTTCCTGCACGGATTTCCATTATTACGTTTTTACGGGATTCATCACTTTCTGTAAAAAAGTAACTCTTAATCTCTTCAAAAAGTTCTGTTTCTTTTCTTTCAAGGTTATTTACTTCATCCCTGGCCAGGTTGTGTAAGTCCGCATCTCCGTTATTTTCAGAAAGGATGGCCTTGGCTTCCTCTTTTTGTTTGAGTGTTTCATCTAATTGAGAATATTTACCAACGAATTTTGAAAGTCTGCCGTGTTCTTTGACATAAGATGTATATCTGGTGTTGTCAGAAATAACTTCTGGATCTGAGAGGAGAGTTTCAAGTTCGTTATAACGCTCGAGCATCTCCCGGAGTTTTTTCAATAGTTTCTCATTAATCTGCATTACTCATCTCCGTTTTATTTCTTTTCTTCAACCTTTTCTTCTTTATCTGAAGCGGCCGCATCAGTTGCTGTTGAAGTTTTGCCTTTTATTGAATCATCAGACCAGCTGAATTTTCGCTTAAATCGATCAACCCTTCCTGCGGCATCCACAAATTTCTGTTTGCCGGTATAAAATGGGTGACACTTTGAACAGACCTCTACTACTATTTTGCTTTTTGTCGACCTTGTTTTGAAAGTCTCTCCGCACCCACAGGTAACGGTTGTTTCTATGTATTCTGGATGAATTCCTTTCTTCATTGATAGTAATCTCCCTTATTCAGTAAAAGACTTACTTTTATCATTACTAAGGATATTTTAACCTTAAGATACGCATTTTGCAAGTGTTCTTAAGATAACGACATATACTATCAAAGTGTATAAACTGCTGCAACAAAAAATATACGCATTCCCTTTTTTTAATATTATAGTCTACACTTAATTTACATTTGACACCATGAATATAAGCTGATATTCTCTTTACATAAATTAGCTCTTTCATCGCTAATTTATTGCATTTTGCTTTACAAAATGAGAATTACGTTCCTGCTCTACTAACAGGCAAAGAAATAAGCGCTTAGCAATAAAAGGCTAAAGTCATGCCGAAGGCAGACCTGCCTATGGCACGGCCTAAACTCCTGTAAGGAATTAATCCTTTAGGATTTTATATTTTTTATAAAGGCGCGCAATCGATTGCTTTTGCCTTAACTCCACTTCCGACTCGTATGGTTAGGATTATTGTATGAAAAATACTAAATATGATATTGAAAAATATCGAGAAGACATCCTTGAACTTGGTTATTCGTTCTTTAAGGCAAAGGTATTATTAACAGCAGTTAGACTTAATATTTTTGATATAATTGGTGATATTGGTCTGACCGCTGATGATGTAGCAGCAAACTTAAACTCTGACAAAGAGGCGACGGAGGTATTTCTTGATGCGATAGCCAGTTTAGGCTTGCTTGAAAAGGAACATAATCAGTATTTTAATACGGAAAAAGGGAAAGAGGTATTTATTAGCGGCAAGGAGAGGTGTTTGGGGGATATGATTGTTCTTCAAGATGTTATGTGGAATGCCTGGAGCAAATTAGAAGAGTCAATAATTTCCGGTAGACCGGCACGAAAGCCGGATATGTTTCAGGGAGAAAAGGAAGAAACAAGAAACTTTATCCTGGCTATGAACAATACGGCCATAGGCATAGCTCCCAAGGTGTCAAAAGTGATAGATTTAAGTGATTGTAAATCCTTAATTGATATTGGTGGCGGGTCTGGTGCCTATTCAGTATTTTTTTGTAAAGCAAATAGTAATCTTAAGGCAATTATACTGGATTTGCCGGGTACATTGGAGGTTACAAAGGAGTTGATTTCTAACCTGGATATCTCACATAGAATACAGTTAATGGAAGGGGATTTTAATAAGCAGATAGAAGGGAAATATGACGCCGCCTTCCTTTCGAACGTTATTCATTGTGAAGGTGAAAGAGAAAATGTTGCCCTAATAAAAAGAGTGTATAACGCATTAAACAGCGGCGGGAAGATAATTATTCAGGACTTTATGCTGGGTAGTGATAAAACTTCTCCCGCATTCCCTGCACTATTTTCACTTAATATGCTATTGTTCACAGAAAACGGAAGGTCTTACTCCTTTCAAGAAATAGAAAACTGGCTTAAAGAAGCTGGTTTTCATGACTTAACCAGAATGAATATAAAACTTCCTAGATCCATTTCTGTTTTGGTAGGAAATAAATAAATTGTCTGATAATCTAGCACACATCTTATCAAGCATCTGCAGGCCAAACGTCCTCTTGGTAGGGGACTTCATGCTGGATAAATATGTCTGGGGGGAAGTTAAACGTATATCACAGGAGGCCCCAATACCGGTGATAAATGTAACGTCTGAGGAAGTAAGGCCTGGTGGGGCCGGAAGCGTTGCAAATAACCTTGCACACCTCGGTGCAAATGTTCATTGTTGCGGGGTTATCGGTGATGATGATGAAGGTAAACGATTACGGGAAATGTTAAATAATTTGAAAGTCGAAACGGATGGCATAGTTGAGGATAGTAATAGACCTACGACTGTGAAGGTTAGAATGATGGGGCATCTACAATCGGCAGGAAGAGGTGTTCAGCAGCTTTTAAGGATTGATTATGAAAGAACTGATGATATACAGGGAAAAATACAGGATGAAATTATCACCAAGATTAAAAATAAAGTTCAACATCTTGACGTAATCTTAATTTCAGATATGAACAAAGGTGTAATATCTAAGCAGATTATAGAGACCGTAATTAATTGCGGTAGAAAGCAAAAGGCGCCCATTATTGTGGATCCGAGGTATGGTGGTGATTATGGTAAGTATAAAGGTGTAACAGCAATAGCGCCTAACCGGTATGAAACGGAACTATCAACGGGGATTAAGATAACGGGAATCGATAGTTTAAAGGCTGCTGGTAAGAAATTATTGAAAGACCTTTCACTTGAGTGCGTTATTATAACGGTCGATAAAGACGGGATGTTCTTATACAATAAAAACGGTGAGTGCAATCTAATCCCTACGGTGCCCAAGGATGTTTATGACGTTAGTGGTGCGGGTGATATGGTTTTGAGTGTTCTTGGGTTTGTAGCGGGAGGTGGGAAGAGTTTTGAAGATGCTGCTGCAATCGCAAACGTTGCGGCAGGGATAGAGGTTGGCAAGATTGGTGCAATGCCCATTAATAGGAGCGAAATATTGAGTGAACTTATGGGAGGGCCTAATCCACTATATTCCAAGATAAAAGTGTTAGATGAGTTGGAGAAGATACTTGATAAACATAGGGGAAATAACGATAAAATAGTATTTACTAATGGTTGCTTTGATATACTTCATATTGGTCATGTAGAATATCTTAAATTTTCGAGACGTGCGGGTGATATACTGGTAGTTGGATTGAATACCGATGAATCCGTAAGGGCGCAAAAGGGTCAAGGCAGACCTTTCGTTGCAGAAGATGAAAGGGCCAGATTGATTTCAGCATTGGAAGACGTAGACTATGTTGTACTTTTCGACGAACAGACACCAGAAAACCTTATCAGGAGGGTAAAACCGGATATTTTGATAAAAGGAGAAGACTGGAAGGAAAAGGGGGTAGTTGGTCGTGAGTTTGTTGAATCTTATGGAGGGAAAGTACTACTTGCTCCACTCGTAAAAGGTGTTTCGACAACTGATATTGTTTCAAAGGTATTGGAAAGAAGTGGCAAAATCCATTAAACAAGTTTCTGAAATTAAACGTTTAGGAATTTCAATCATAGTTTCCCCCCACTTCTTGCTTTCGCAAGAAAGCAGTGGG
>JBHHYH010000106.1:0-7140 GCA_046757465.1 Candidatus Scalinduaceae bacterium
TGGTTGGCGCTTTAAGAGACAAGATCCGTTAATAAAAATTATATCTTCTAAAGTAGCAAATTATGTCAGGAACAAATTGACCGGCGAGAATATAAAAGACACCGGTTGTTCTTTAAAGATATTTCGCAGGGAATGTTTAGATAAGATAAAGTTGTATAACGGGATGCATCGTTTTCTCCCCACGTTATTTAACATGGAGGGATTCTCAGTTAAAGAGGTAAGGGTAAAACACAATCCCAGGGCGTTTGGAAAATCAAAATACAATATAAGAAATAGAGTCTTCAAGTCTTTTTTAGATCTATTAGCAGTTAGATGGATGAAAAAACGCAAACTTTATTATGAGGTGAGAAATGAGCAGCCTTAGTCTTTATTTACTTGAGAAACCTTAAACTTATTTATAGGAAAAAGAAGATTTCTGAAACAGAATAGACTGATGGACACAGAAGACGCATTTCCAAAATTATATCTTTTTCTTCCACTGTTAATAGGAATGCTTCTCTACATGGTAGGCATCACAAGCACCGACCTCTGGACTCCTGACGAGCCGCGGTATGGCGAGGTAGCACGGGAAATGGTCGAACGCGGGAACTACATCCAGCCTTACTTAAATGGTATGCCTTACACCGAAAAGCCTCCATTGTTTTTCTGGACAGTTGTAGCCGGTACGAAACTGTTTGGTGGTGTCAATCAACTTGCCGTACGATTGCCATCGGCGTTGAGTGCATTGGGCATCATTGCTCTACTAATGATTTTTGTCAATGAAATTTTTGACAGAAAAACGGCGTTCCTTTCAGCAATTTTCCTGATCACATCCCCCGAATTCTTCTGGGCAGCGAGAACAGGCCTTATTGACATGCTATTCACGTTTTTGATAACTCTTTCGCTGATGAGCTTCTATAGATGGTATGAAAGAGATAGAGGTGGTTATCTAGTTGTTTTCTATGCTTGCCTTGTGCTTGCAACACTTGCGAAAGGACCGGTTGGTATTGTTTTGCCGATTATGGTTGCACTTTGCTTTCTGCTTTTTAGAAAAGAATGGTCCCGAATTAAGAGGATGCGCCTCTACATCGGATTGCCGATTACCTTGGCGGTTGTACTTGCATGGTACATTCCTGCTACACAACAATCAGTCGGTTATGATATTGGCCCTTTAGTCCAACGGCAGATTGTGGGAAGGGTTTTTATTCCCCTCGTTCATGGTGTGAGTATATATTATTGCCCATTTTACCAGTTAGTTTCCTTAGCTTTTGGGATGGCCCCATGGTCATTCCTAATGCCTTGGGCAGTTGTATTTGCGTATAGATTGCGTAGAGATGCCCCTCTGTTTTTCTTGTTATGCTGGGGAGGGGGCATACTTACGTTTTTTACGCTCATAGCTTCGAAACGAGAGCTATATATCCTTTCGATGTATCCTGCCGCCACTACTTTAATTGCTTTATGGATCACTCGAACGGCTCAGTCATTTAGCCAAAAGCCTATTCAGATTTTGTCTGCCTGCTGCGGTGCTGTTATAATGGTTATAGTTCCTCTGGCAACAGTCATATTTAAGCAAAAATATCCTGATATGTTACTTTGCATTGATTGGGATACCACGGCGCTTTTAGCAGGGGCAGGCGCTGTTGTTGCTTCAACACTATTCTTTTGTAAGAAGAGTGAATACATCATTGCATCAGTTGTGGGGAGTTTGTTAGTTTTTTATGTAACCTTGTCAATCGGCTATTTGCCCGGAATAAGTAAATATAAGTCACCTCGAAATATTTGTAATGTGTACAATCACGTCAAAGCTCCAGTCTCCGAAATAGCAATGTTTGGGAACATGCGTATAGAATACGTTTTCTATGCAAAATCATGCATAAAAACGGTGAAAAACAGAAAAGATCTTAAGCATTTTTTTGACAGCAATAGACGGGTTTTTTGCTTTGCTCCAGAACAACATTACGAGAGAGTTCTGAAAAATGCAGACTTTCCCATATACATTGTTACCCGAAAAAATGTTAGCTCAATAGTTATGTTGTTGTTGTGCAATCAGAAAGTGGCTTCGCCACTTTAACGCAAGTGTTCTGCCAAAGAATTATTAGTAAGTGTATTTTCTTAAGCGTATGCTTAGGCAAATTAAGCGTAAGATATTTTTGATTGTAGATGGGCATCCTGTTCATCGTTCAGTTAAGTTGAGAAATTGGCTAAAAAAAAATTCTAATCGTATTCGTGTTTTCTTTCTACCGGCATATAGTCCAGAACTAAATCCTGATGAAATCTTTTAGGCAGGATGTTAAAAGTAATGCCGTTGGAAGAAAAAGAGACTATTCTAGAGATCAACTCATAAGTTATGTAAATTAGTTGTTTGCCTTTCTTTTCCCAATCTGCCAAATCAACATATCAGCATCAACAGATACACTGTTTTTCCTTGATTTACACAGGGCTTAAAGTTATTCTTATTTAGCTTTTTAGTCTTTTTATTATATCCACATATAAAAGGTTAGTGTTTAAGGCTTATGGAATATGTAAAATAATACAATGTCAATAAAAGCCGTAAAGAACGGAACAAGATGGACTATAAGAGAAGGATACGAAAGCATCACGGATAAGATAAATCTTGATGATTTCCATTCTACGATAAATGGGAAACCATATAAAATCATAAAGGATACCAGGGTGAGGTCAGTTATCCTGCTAAAAGGCTCAGACGTAAGTGATGTTCGCCACGGCGAATCTGCCGCAGGCACGACAGGGATGTATATTAAACTCTTCAAGCATAAAAACTGTAGTGATTACGTCAAGTATCTCTTCTTACCAACCAGAACCAGGACTGAGTGGAAGGTTGCAAATAGATTGTTAAGTAAAGGTATTAATACTGCCTTACCACTTGCAATAGCAGAGAAAAGGTCATGGAGTTTACTTGATAGCAGTATGCTTATTACAAAGGCTGTCTCAAGGAGTGAACCGCTCATGGAATTTTGTCAGACAACCTTTAACGGCATATTGTCAGGAGAGAAATTATTCGAAAAGAAGAAATTGCTCAATAATCTGGCAGGATTTATAAGAAACATACATGAAAAAGGATTCTTCCACAAAGACCTTCATGCAGGCAATATATTGATAAAGTTTAATAGTGACTACTTTAGCCCGGTCAAAAATTATTCATTTTATTTAATGGATCTCCACCATGTAAAAATACTAAAAACATTATCTAAGCGTAAGAGACTGCACAACCTCGCACAGATTTTTAATTCTTTGTCATCCATACTAACAAAATCTGATAAATCAGCTTTTGTTAAATCCTACGGAATTAATGCCCTTAGTAATATAAATAATGAACGTCTTCGATATCAAGTGGATGACCACCCCATATCCCCTCCTTCCCGCCCGGCAAAGCCGTTCGGACGGGCGCAAGGAGGGGAGAGAGGGGAGGTTACAAAATCTAATGGAATGCTACTTGATATTGAACAATTACTAGTCGAGAAAATAGAAGTAAAATCTTTAAGAATAAGAAACATTCACTATAAAAGCAGGTTAAAAAGATGTCTGAAAGAAAGCAGTACCTTTTCAAAAAAGAGGTTTACGGGCATGAAGATGTTTTTCAGGAAAGGTTATGATACAAATAGTTTTCCGGAACTAATTGGGGAGCATCATAATGCCCTGGCAAATAATGATAAGAACGTAATCATTAAGCGTGATTCCAAAACCGTTTTAACCAGATTTCCGTTTAGAAACGGCGGAATTCGAAGCGTTGTCGTAAAGCAATTTAAAATAACATGTGGCCTTTGTCTTTTAAAGAACATCATCCGTAATTCAGCAGGAAGAAAGGCGTGGGTTGCGGGTAATGGCTTAAGTGTATATGGTTTTAATTCTGCAAAGCCTCTTGCACTAATAGAAAAGAAAATGCTGGGTATTGTTACGGATAGCTATCTAATCATGGAAGATACTGCTCACAGTCTGGAAATGGATAGATACATATTAAAGAATTTCCATGATCAGTCAAAACATGCTCAATATAAAGAGGAAAACCACCCCATATCCCCACCTTCCGAAGGAGGTAATTTGAAAAGTTGTGATTCTACCTCCTCTCTTTCCCCTCCTTGTGAAGGAGGGGATAAAGGGGAGGTCATAGAATCCAATAAAATTACACTTGATATTGAGCAATCACATCAACCATCAAGCGAAGGTCAGTCAGCATTCAATGCAAAGACATGTTTGAAAAAGAAAAGAACCTTTATAAATGTTTTTGCAGAGACCATTGCAAAAATGCATAACCAGAATATATTCCATAGCGACCTGAAGACATGCAATATTATGGTGAAAGAAGTAAATGATAAGTGTCAAGCAAGAAACATAGACAAAGGTGTACGAGAAGACGAACATTTTCCTTCTTATGAAGGAGACAATTTGATAAATTATAGTTCAACCACCCCTTTATCCCCTCCTTCACAAGGAGGGGAAAGAAGGGAGGTAAAAAACTCTAATAGAATTCCAATTAACATTGAACAATTACCGAATGAAGAAGAGGGTAAGTCATTCAATTTCATATTCCTGGATTTTGATAAGGTAACCTTCAATGAAAAAATAAGTATCCGGAAAAGAATAAAGAATTTCACACAAATAAATCTCTCCACACCAAGGTGTATTACTTTTACTGATAGATTCAGATTTTTAAAGGAATATCTGAAACAATGTAACATAGCAGATGAAAAGAAGACTATTCTCAGAGAAATAATAAATATCAGTAAGACAGAAAAAATACTCTATGTCTCGTTTAAGGGAGATGTAACGGAAGATTGGTAGATATCTCTTTCATAATCGTAAATTGGAACACCCGAGACATCTTGACTAATTGTCTGAATTCTATCTATAAAACAGCCAGGGATATTGATTTTGAGATTTGTGTTGTTGACAATAATTCAACGGATGGAAGCCAGGAAGCAATAAAAAAACACTTCCCTGAAGTAAACCTGATCGAAAACAAGACAAACACTGGTTTTGCCCATGCCAACAATCAAGCGCTTAAAATAATGCAGGGTAGATTTGCCGTACTCCTTAACTCAGATACTATCTTGCAAGAGGAGGCGATAAAGAATCTGCTAACCTTTATGAACGATTCTCCCGGAGTAGGAATATCAGGCGTTCAACTATTAAACGATGACGGCTCGAAACAGAATTCAATCGATAATTTCCCTTCCTTAGAGACGGAAATATTTAACAAAAGCATCCTCCGTCTCCTTTTCCCAAACAAATATCCGAGTAAGGGTGGAAACTATACCAGTCCAATCGAAGTAGATTCCGTAATAGGGGCATGTATGATGGTTAGAAAAGAGGCAATAGATGAGGTAGGTGTTCTTGATGAGAATTATTTTATATTTCTCGAAGAAACAGATTGGTGCTTCAGGATGCATAAAAAAGGATGGAAGGTCTATCATGTGCCGGATGCAAGAGTATTTCACATTTCAGGGCACAGTAAAAAAAAGAAACCATGGGAATCGCAAATTGAATACTACAAATCCCTGTATATGTTTTTCAGGAAAAACAGAGGGGATGTCCCCTATATTATCCTCCGCATCTTAAAGCCGTTTAAGATCTTAATAAACCTTATCCTGAACGTCTTTGGAAACCTGATAACCCTGTTTCAAATTGAGCGTCTCAGGAACAAATTACTAAAATACCATAAACTATTAATGTGGCATATACTCCTATGCCCTGAAAGCATGGGCATTAGGAGGGAATAAAAGAATGAAAGAAACAGTTAAAACACAAATCACTTTTCGATACGGATCATGCCTTAGTGCTCTGATTCATAATTACGGTGACGTATTTTGATTCAGTGTAATATGAGACTCTTTACGGAGTTTACCCTGAGGGTCTCACATTTAGATTCTGACCCCGCATCCTTGCTTCCGCAAGGAAGCAGCGGGGGAAGAATGACAAGCGATGTCATTCTGAGGAACGAAGTGACGAAGAATCTCTTGCTCAAGAAACAATACGTAACCGTATATATGAAATGAAGCACTTAGGCAGATTCGCCATGGCGAACTTCGTTGCCAATTAACATTACCTATTTATTATCAACATAATGAGTAGCGGAAGCCTTCAGGCTTCCATAATTTATAGATCACAAACAGATGGGCAACAATATCAAAAAATACATCCTGAGCTCAGCACCCTTTGGTGCATTCAAATATGACTTTAAGGATGAGACTGAAGCATATGAAAGGTCAAAAGTCGTAATCCTTGGTGTTCCCTATGACGGCACCGCAACCTTTCAACCAGGCGCCAGAAACGGTCCTAACAGCATCTTAAATGTATCTCCAAACCTTGAGCATTACGATAAGGAACTGGGAAACATCTTTGAGGTAGGCATATTCACGGCGGGGATCGTAGATATTGAAGATGTACACGTAAACTCTCAAGACGTCATAAAAAGAGTTTATGATGTAAGTAAGAGCTATATTTCAGATGATAAATTTCTGGTTACTCTAGGCGGAGAACACACAATTACTCAGGGTGTCGCAAGGACCTATAAAGAGAAATATACTAATTTGTCAGTGCTACAACTTGACGCACACCATGACCTCATGGAGGAATATGGAGGTACAAGATACAGCCATGCCTGTGTGGCAAAGAGGATAGTTGATATAGGATGTAAGATGACTCAGTTTGGGGTAAGAGTTACTACAAGAAAGGAGCATGAGTACATAAAGAAAAACAATCAAGACCTAGACATATTCTACGCCAAAGATATCTATGACAATGATAAATGGCACAAAGAGGCGATTGATTCATTAAGTGACAATGTCTATATTACCTTAGACCTTGATGGTCTTGACCCATCCATTATGCCTTCTACTGGCACACCCGTTCCGGGTGGACTTGATTGGTATGGAACTCTGAACTTTCTCAGGAAAGTATACGAGAAAAGAAAAGTAGTTGGACTTGATGTCATGGAACTCAATCCAATACCGGGAAACGAAGCACCGAATTTTCTCGCAGCCGAGCTTGTTTATAAAAATATAGGTTTTCTTGAAAAATACGGCTTTGATAAATAGAAATGTAAAAATATAGGAAAAATTGAAAATAATGAAAATTCAAGAGAATAATAGTATTAGACAAGATTGAGGAATAATTAAGAATTTAATAATGAAAGAGTTGACC
>JBHHYH010000107.1:0-6927 GCA_046757465.1 Candidatus Scalinduaceae bacterium
TTAATTTTTTTAAACCAGTTTTCAAATTAGTTAAGTACTCGTCTCCGTTTATGCTACATTTAATTCTACTCTCTTTATGTATTGCTTCGGCTTTAACCTGGTTAACCCTGGTTTTTATGCCTATGCGCTGGCGGATGTCAGAGCGTTGGGAAACGGCTGACCATTTACACGTACCGATTTCTAAATGGCCAAGCTTAAGTGTTATTGTGCCGGCCCGAAACGAAAGCACCTCACTTCCGATGACACTTCCTTCCTGGTTAAATCAGGACTATCCAAACTCGGAAATCATACTGATAGATGATGAATCGAATGACAGCACGGCTGAACGCGCAAATGATATTGCTGTACGATCCAATCGCATCATACGTTTTCTAGATGGCACAACACCACCATCCGGTTGGACTGGTAAGCTATGGGCACTCCAGCAAGGCATCACTGCATCTTCAGGAGAATGGCTGTTGTTCACGGATGCGGATATTCGTCATTGTCCTAACTTGTGGAAGGGATTGGTATCTAAAGCTTTAACGGAAAAGCGTGCGATGGTTTCACTGATGGCACTGCTAGATATTAATGGAATATGGTCTCGCCTGTTGATTCCTGCCTTTGTTTACTTCTTTCACGTTATGTATCCATTCGAGAAAGTGAGACATCCGCGATCAAAAATATCAGCGGCCGCTGGCGGATGCATACTTATTTCACGACACGCTCTCAACAAAATAGGCGGTATAGAAGGGTATAGTAATGCGTGGATAGATGACCTTGCACTTGCCAAACGAGTTAAAAATGCAGGCCTTCCACTTTCCCTCTCACTTACAAAATCTGTAGTAAGCATTCGTCCTTACCGTCAACTTTGTGATGTTTGGAATATGGTCTCGCGTAACGCCTTCTCACAATTGCGATGTTCGTTGTTGATCTTGTTCGTAACAGTACTGGGACTGGTTGTTCTATTTTTGACACCGGTATTAGGGATCTGTGTGTCCATTATAAGGAATGTTTCGCCCGTTACGTTTATCCTTTCTTTCCTCGCACTTTCGCTAATGATGGTTACGTACATTCCTACGCTTCGTTTCTTTGGCTTAGGTGTATTTACGGCGGTCACACTCCCTTTTGTTGGTACGCTTTATGCTGCAATGACGGTGTCTTCTGCAATCAATTACCTTTCAGGCAGGCGTGAGTGGAGAGGAACACGCAGAGAAAACTAAGTTATGAGTAGTACGGATAATTTGGTATAATTAAGGAAATTCGCAAAATTGAACTGAATTGGCTTAACAAAATAGCCAGGATCAAGAATTCATAATTGTAAATATGGGATGTGTTACAATTAAAAAAAAGGAGGAGCAAATGAATATAATTAAACTTACTGCGATCAGCTGTTTAATGGCCCTTGTCGTCAGCAATGTTGGGATGCCGGCATTTACTACTGCAGGGGGTTTGATTGATATGGGTTATGGTAGAGGTGGAAGGATGGCGGGCGGAGTTAAATCACCACGTGCAGATGAACCTATTAAACAAATCCCAATTAGCTTTGACTACGACAGAGCAAAGGTAGAATTAGGAAAGAAATTGTTTTTTGAACCCAGATTGTCCAAATCCGGTTGGATCTCTTGTAATTCCTGTCATAACCTCTCAACAGGTGGTGCAGATAATTTGCCAAGCTCTATCGGACATAAATGGTTTTTTGGTCCTATAAACTCACCTACCGTCCTGAATGCAAAATTCAATCTGGCACAATTCTGGGATGGCCGCGCAAAGGACTTGAAAGAACAGGCAGGAGGCCCCATAGCCAATCCTATTGAAATGGCTTCAACCCATGAGATTGCAGTGAGTGTACTGCAATCAATACCGGAATATGTGCAGTGGTTCAAGGACGTATATGGAGATGAAAAAATTGACATCGATCATGTCACTGATGCTATTGCAGCGTTTGAAGAGACTTTAACCACGCCAAACTCAAGATTTGATTTGTGGCTAAGAGGCTATGATAATTACATTTCCGAATCGGAGAAGGAAGGATATGATCTATTTAAGGATAAAGGTTGTATAGCCTGCCATAACGGTGTTGGTGTAGGAGGAAACTCTTATCAGAAATTTGGAATGGCAAAACCATATGACAAAGACACCCATACTCTTGGCAGATACAACGTAACAAAAAAAGAGGAAGATAAATACGTATTCAAAGTCCCACTGCTAAGAAATATTGAACTAACTGCTCCCTATTTCCACGACGCAAGCACACGGAATTTGAGTGAGGCAGTTAATATTATGGCTGAATATCAGCTGGGATTAACACTTAGTGATGATGAAACGGACAAAATTGTTGCATTTCTACGAACCTTAACTGGAGAACAACCTGAAATTATTTTTCCAACTCTACCACCCTCGACTTCAAATACTCCAGAACCAAATAGGAATTGATCTCATGCTGTAGTTAATTAGAGACACTTCCCTAATATGTGTGGAAATATGGGATGTATCCCTATTTATTTCTATTTATTATAATTTAGTGTGTAATTGGTTAAGATTTCTGGGAATATGACGATAATACGATTATGTCTAACGGTCACGAAAAAAGGAAATTTGAAAGATACGAAAACCTGCCAGTAGAAGAACCTATTATGGCAAGATTCCAGATTAGGTCAGATTCCCAAGAGACGGGATCCGATGATTGGGATTCGGCTAATTTGCTGAATATAAGCGTAGGAGGTACATTTTTTTGTTCTAAGAAAGATTTAGGAATTGGTACACTCCTGGATTTAAAAATAGATTTGCCTAAATCCGCATCTACCATAAATTGTGTTGGGGAAGTAATACGAACCGAACAATTTGAGCCTACTTCTGTGTTTACCAACGCAATCAAGTTTATTGATATTGGAGAACAAGAGAAAGAAATGATAAATACAACTGTTGAAAAATTTTTAGAGTACAACATCACACATTTCTGATAATGCTACAAACCCTTTCATTCCTTCTTAGCCTCTTCCAATTGTTTCTCCATTTACTTCTTTCTTCTCTTTTAAAGCAAGGATTGATTTATATTATAACCTGCTCGCCAAGCATTCTAGCGGGGGTGTACCTTTATAAAAGATAGGCCTGATGGATTGAATCATTTGTCCCTATTATTTAGCTGGTAATGATTATAAAACTATTTCATGTTAAAAGTCATTTGTCCCTTTGAAGTAAAAGCCATGGAGCGTTTATTATAAAATTGGCTTTTCAGAAAATATTCAGGAGTTTTATCAAAGAAGTCTCGTTTGGTGATCTTAGCTTTTGGGAAAAAGCTAACAGCATATCTTTTATAATACCTGCTATTTGGGTTAAAACTCATAATTTTCCTTGGCAATTCACATTTAAGCATTGCTCTCGCACATAATTTCTTCCCTTTATGATTAGATGTATTGTCATAAATTTGGCTAAAAGTACCCATTATTACGTCTGCAAACTGTATAAAATGACTAGCGTCAGGATTTTTTATCTCTTCCTCATGATCTGATTTAACTTCTTTTATTTTATAAGTTTTAAATATTATTACTTCGTCTCTACTTAAAGATTTTTGTAGTGTTTCAAATATTGGTCTAATATGAAACTCATCCTTATCTTCTCGGCTTCTTTCGTGAGAAAATATTTTGTTTATTATTACTTCATGATATCGAGCATCAGGATTTAGAAAGAACCATTTTATAGCACCATATAGCCCTATTTGAAAAAATCTATTATAAATCCTATGATCTCTTGTACCAGATTTCCATAAACGTTTCTCGATCATTTGCAAATCAATACCAAGTAAGTAAAAGTAAAAATCATCAATACCTTCATTACCGTAATAGTTGACCCACCTCTTTGCTAAATCATTTTCAGTATTAGTGTCCTTTAATTCCTTAAAATGTATCTCACTCCCCCAGGTTGATTCTTTCCTGTGTGAGCATAATGTGTTTAATACCTTCTTTTCATTCTCTATTGGAATAAAACAAAAAGAATGATAGAACCATTGTCTTGGTATTTCTCGCTCGTCATGATATACATTCAATTCTATCTCATTTGGAGGTATAGGATTGCCAAAAATATCTGTATTCATACACTCCTTGCCTTTTCAAGGCGGTTTTTGACCAATTCACACACAGCCAAATAAACCTCATCCCTTTCTGCCTGAGTGAGACCAAGAATGTCAAAAACTACATCATCTAAAGCTTTGCGGTCAGGTAGTGGATTTGGTTTCTGTGAACGGATTTGTAGTTTTTGGTCAATATTTAATTCTTCAAAAATCCTATATATTTTTTTCATTTTAATTATATTTAAGTAATTATTGCTACTAGTATAATTTACCTTTCTCTTGTCAATTACGGGTAATTTACTTGAAGATTCAACAGTTAGAAATAGTAATCCCTGTCCTAATCCAAGTTGCCCAAATATTTCAATAAACAGTAAAAAAATAAATGAATTTAAGTACAAACCTAAAAAATAGTCTTCGTCTTCATAAGGCATAACACCATATAGCACTTTATCGATTGGATATTGACCATCATTAAGAGGAATACTGTGAATACGTTTAAATCCAGAGCGTATAATATATTTTGGAATTAACATTGACGTTGAATACCATAAATTGCGAGATTTACAACTAGGTCTCTTATTAGCTCCCAAATATTCTCCACATTTTATATATTGTATTACATTGTTATTTCTTATTTCTGACATTTTTACATTATGACAGTAAAAAAGATATTTTGAATAAAACGACCCACTTGTTAATAAAGTGCTAATTTCATCAGGTGATTTAATCACAGTCTTCAAATACTCTTCCTCAATTCTCAAACCCTTCGGCAATCCTTCATGTTTAGGTATAAGGTCATAGTAATTACCATTTTTCTTGATATCAAAATGTTTACTTGGCAGATAAAAGAATTCATTGCAGCCTGTAGTAAAGCCTCTACGAACTTCTGAGATATCTCCTAATCTTACTAATTTGCCTTTTCCTTTTTCCAGAAGGGTAAAGTATATATCAGGCGCACGGAGGTACTTTCCTCCCCATTTATTTCCGGTGTATTTGCCAATGTTAAACTTGAATGCCCTTTTTTGTTCTTGTGAAATATCATCTGGAAACTCCCAGCCTTCTTCGAGTAGTTTCTTTTGTTGAGTAGATATGACCCTATAAGAATCAGTATTTAATGTGTCTTTCACATTTTCAATCTCAATTAGATTCTCTGCTGTAATTACATCCTCAAAAGGCTTCTTGAAAAGGATAAATCGGGCTGAATTTGAAAGCCCACTTCCTCTTGTTTTTAGAGGTGAAGAAAAGGCAACTATTACTGTATTAACATCTGCCTGTGAAAAACTTCTTTTTGCAGAATTATCATAAATTGCTTTAATATGAACATTCTCAAGGAGAAATTCTTGTAGATTTTTTCCGTAGCCTACATCAAGCCATGAATTAGAGGTGATAAAGCAGAACGTTCCTTTAGGATTGAGAAGCGCAAGACCATGAAAATAGAAATAGATATAAAGGTCACTTTTCTTATCGAGCCTTTGAGGAAGATGCTTATCAAAGTGAGCCCTGATAGAAGCCTCAAGTTTGTCTTTATAAGCCTTTTTCATGTCATTTGTTATTATCTCTTTAGTGATAAGTGGAGGTGCAATCTTTTCCTGTCTTACGTAGGGGGGGTTACCAATAACGATATCGAACCCATGACTATCTCCAGAGAAAATCTCGGCAAAATCAATGTCCCAGACAAAAGGTTTATCATGTATTCCCTTGAGGGTTAGTCGTGCTTTCCTTATATTTTCAAGTTCTTCATTCAATTTCTCAATTTCTTTTTTTATGGATTCCTTATGGTCAAAAAAACTAAGCTGTTCTTCTTTCTTCTTTTGAAATAACTTTATCTGCTTTGGCGCTTCTATTATTTTTAGACGTGATTTTATACGATTAGAAAGGTTTAATTCTTTATCATAAAGGATGTCACGAAATGTATTTAATTCTTCGTGTAAGAGCATTGATTCGCTCCTAAACTTACGGGAGGGGTCATTATTATAGAATTTAAGTTTTTCATTCTTGAGGTTAGTGAGTCTTCTTTTAAGAGATGCGGATATATCAGATAGCCCAGTTCTAATGGTAAGATTTACTCCTCCTATTTCTTCAACGAGGCTATCTCCCTGGCGAATCTTGAATGAAAGATTGGGAAGCAGTGGTTGGATTTTCAACTGTTCAGGCTTTAGTTCAGTTTCTACTATAAGTTGTAGCCAAAGGCGGAGTTCTGCTACGTGGCCTGCCCAATCCATCACATCAACGCCGTACAAGGAACGGCCAATAATGGACTTTTTGATATCAAAATCACTCATCTCCCGATTGAGGTGAGCATAAGTTCTTCTATACAAGTCTGATATAATATTGAGCATACCTACAAGAAATGAACCACTACCACAGGCAGGGTCAACAACCGTAAGGTTATCAAGCAATATTTCAATTTTTTCCCATAGCTTGTATGGTGAAATCTTTTCATCAACTTTCCTTTTTTCTTCATCGGTTTTTGAAAAAATAAATTCAAAGATAAGCGCTTTTTCGATTTGAATATGGTTATGAAAGTATTCCACAAGACTTCTACGACACATAAGGTCAATCTCTGTCCTGGCGGCATAAAAGATTCCTGCTTCTCCTCTCTCATCTGTCTCTTCCGAAATATTAACCAAGCTCTCATAGACTTTACCTATCATCTCAGGGTCAACGGCTACCTCAATCTCCAGAGGCAATTCCTCTCTTATGGTGAAATTGTATTTATTAAAAAAGACAAAGATATATTCAAATATTTTATCATCCATTACGAAGATTCGTTCGTCGAGTTTGTTTGGAATGAAGAGTCCACCATTAAGATAAGGGACTAGCGCTAAAGCGGAATTTATATCCTTGTTAAAGTAAGGCTTTGTAAAGAATTTGTTATT
>JBHHYH010000108.1:0-6907 GCA_046757465.1 Candidatus Scalinduaceae bacterium
ATCATCTGGTAGGAACAGTATGTTTGTTCTTGACATTTATCTCAATAGGTGACCCAATTTACCATTTACCCCATTTACCTAACGGTTTGTGCCGCCACAGACGGGGCAAACAAGTTATTGTATAGTTTCTGTATAGTAACGGATTTTATAAAGTATTTGACAAATTTCAAGCTATATCCTTATATTATGAAATAGAACAAGTTGGCCCTGAAAAAGAAAATTTTACTTAAAATAGTTTGAAGAGATCAAATTTCTAACGGGGTTTGCAACTCATTTATTGCAGGCCAATTATGATATACGCACTATTCTGGAATTGCCGGGGCATAGTGATATAAGAACTACTATGGTTTATACCCATACTATTAAGATCTTATCAATTAAAAAGGAAAAAAGTCCTTTTGGTTTTTTGTAAATAATTTTCCGTGTTTGTTTGTGTTTATCCGTAGTAATTTCTTAAAAAAGGAATTGTAATGCGACCTGTATATATGATTTCGGGTGGTATAACCAAATTTAAAAAGGCACACCCTGATAAAGATTTCAGACTCATGGTCAAGCAGGCCTTTGACTATGCTATGAATAAAGTGCCTAATCTAACCCTCGAGATGATCGATGGCAGCGTGGCATCGTATTTTTCCGACCACTTCACACGTCAGCTAATGGCAGGAATAATGGTGCAGGATTATCTCGGCCTCTGCCCGAAACCTTCGAAACGGATTGAAGGTGGCGGCGCAACAGGAGGATTATGCTTCCAGGCTGCCTGGGAATCCATTGCATCAGGGAGGATGAATGTGTGCGTAGCATACGGATTTGAAACAATGTCCAGGGTTAACACATGGAAGGGAAACGAGTTTATTGCACATGCCTCCGATACTAACTTTGATTATCCAGTCGGAGGGTTTTACACAGGATATTACGCAATGATGGCCCAGAGGCATATGCATGAGTTTGGTACCACTGTTGAACAAATGGCGCTGGTCTCCATAAAGAACCATGGCAACGCACAATATAACTCATATGCACAAAGTCCTATGAAACTAACTATTGAAGATGTAAGGTCATCAGCAATGGTCTCCACTCCTCTCACCATGCTAGATATTTGCGCAATGTCAGATGGCGCTGCAGTTGCAATCCTGGCCTCTGAAGATATGGCCCAAAAACTCTCTGATAATCCTGTAAGGATTACGGGTATTGGTACTGGTACTGATGCCATGAGGATGGCAGATAGACCACACGGGAAGGTAATTCTTTTACCACATGAATCTGCGGAAGACTACAAGGATTTGAAATACCCTGGAGTTCACTCGTTTCGTGGGGGTAGAATGGCCTCAAAACTTGCATATGATATGGCAGGTATTAATAATCCACTAGAAGAACTGGATTTTGTTGAACTACACGATGCATACACATCATCAGAAATCCAGACGTACGAAGACATGGGGCTTTGCAAATATGGTGAGGGTGGAAGGTTTATCGAAGAAGGTTATCCATTTATGCCCAACATAGATTACGGCATTAACCTTCCTGAGGGAAATCCCCCCATTCCCCCCTTTAACAAAGGGGGGTTAGGGGGGATTTCTCCCTTTAGCAAAGGGGGAAGAAAGAGAATACCTATAAACCCATCAGGAGGTTTATTAGCCTGTGGCCACCCTGTTGGGGCAACAGGCATTATGCAGGCTGTGTTTGCATCCTGGCAACTCCAAGGCACTATCAAAAAACATTTAGGAAATGAAGGGCTACAGTTAAAGAACATAAAAAGAGGAGCCATACATAGCCACGCAGGAACAGGAACATATATCACCATTTCGATACTTGAGAAAGCTTCTTAAATTAGAGGATATATATGACCAAAAAGATTAAATTGCCAGAAACTGAGGAAGGTACAATCCTATTTAATGTCGATCCAATCATAATTAAACATCATTATGAGATAGACTACATACACAGTTACGCTCAGGATTCTGCTTTTTTTGCAGGTCTGGCTAATAAAGAATTACTTGGCAGCAAATGTACCAAGTGTTCCTACATCTTCGCAACTCCACGTTCTCACTGCATGGAATGTGGCGCCAAGACTGAATGGTATGAGCTTCCAAAGCAAGGAGAGGTTCACACGTTTACCACGTGTTATTTCGGTAGCGAGGCATTTCTCAAGGAAACACCGTTTACGCTGATATTAGTAGAATTTGAGGGTGTGAACACGCTATTT
The DNA here is from genome assembly GCA_046757465.1 of Candidatus Scalinduaceae bacterium. Classification (GTDB taxonomy): domain Bacteria; phylum Planctomycetota; class Brocadiia; order Brocadiales; family Scalinduaceae; genus Scalindua_A. Next base: position 2,204 of record JBHHYH010000108.1, read on the forward strand.
CTTTCAAGATTAGTTGGTGTTAAACCAGAAAATGTAAAGATTGGGATGAAGATAAAGGCCCAGTTCTTGCGCAACAGCAAATTCAAATCTATAGACGTTTATTTTGTACCAGCATAAATCAGCTCCCTTTCCGCCCGGCCCAGTGGCTGTGTCACAATTGTCATCCCGAACTTGTTTCGGGATCTCTCAGGTTGCTAAATTATTGAAATCATTAGATTCTGAAACAAGTTCAGAATGACATATTATGTGTTTTCTCTATTGTGACACAGCCTCCCAGTGGGAGGAAGGTATTGTTTATTCTCCCAGTTATTCATGGTAAATATTATGAAGACGATGCACGTCCTCAAGTTTTCGGTCTTGAGATAAAGTAATAGCAGTCTTAATAAGTGCAATATGACTGTAAGCCTGCGGAAAGTTTCCCAGGAGTTTCTTGGTTTTAAAATCAATGTCTTCGCTAAAAAGGCCTAAGTAGTTGCGATAACTCAAGACTTTATTAAACATCTTGATCGCCTCTTCTTTCTCTCCGATCTTATACAAACTATGAATCATCCAAAACGTACAGACAGTAAATGCTGATTTTGAGACTCCAAAGTCATCTTCATTACTGTATCGATACATCAATCCATCTTTGCACAGTACTTCTTTGGTCTTTTGAACGGTACTGACATACTTTGGATCACCAGCCTCAATAAAGCCATAATCTTCCATCAACAGATTAGCAGCGTCAAAGTGATCACTGCCATAAGATTGCGTAAAAGCTCCCACCTGCGGATTCCATCCGTGAGTTAAAATATCATTTTTTATGATATTTCTTGATTTGAACCAATCCAGTACGTATTCATTTTGGCCAAGGATCGTAGCAATCTTGACCGCCCGATCCAGGGCTACCCAACAGAGCACCTTTGAAAATACAAAATGTTTTTTGTTTCGTCTAAATTCCCAGATCCCCTGATCCGGTTTTTTCCAATTTTTAGTAACATTCCGAACAAATGACCTGACTATAGTCCATAGCTCTTCCGTATTATCTAGCTTACTACCATAAATTGTAAAGTTACAATATATGAGATCCATTAAGACTCCATAGATATCATGTTGCTGTTGTTTGTAAGCATCATTGCCTATTCTTACCGGCTTAGAATTTAAGTAACCTGAGAGATGGGGCAACGTCTCTTCTTTAAGCTTTTTCTCACCATGAATTCCATACATGATTTGTATGGTTTCATTTTTATAAGGGGTTACGTTCAATACGTAGTTCAAGAAGGATTTTGCTGTGTAACCATGCCCAACTGTAACTAAAACAGAAACAGTCATAGAAGCATCACGAAGCCAACAAAATCGATAATCCCAATTTCTAGATTCACCTATGGTCTCCGGTAATGAAGTTGTTACTGCTGCAATTAAGGCTCCTGTCTTTTCATAGGTCAATAATTTTAGAACTAAGGCACTACGATAAATTTCTTCATTATATTTTGGAAATTTAGTTGTATTGGTTGACCAATTCAGCCAATAGACTTTTGTTCTTTCAAACTGTAAATTGATTTGAGTAAGATTAGGAAGGATAACTTTTTGGTTATAGCTCAGTAGAAAAAATTGATCATGATCAAGGGTTATTATCTCCTTGTTGAGTATTTTTGTTAAATCAATGCTTGAATATAAATACAAAGATTCGTAAGGGCCTTTTTTAGTAAAACTTTTGATATAATGCTTATTGATTTTATGATAGGTTTCATGTTTTGCATACCAGAGTTTAGGATTATAGTTTATTGTGAATTGTGGTCTTCCGGAAACATACTTAATATATCGAATTAGATCGGGCGGCCAATAATTGATATGCGCGCCAAGATCATATTTTGGCATAAAATCGATGATATTAAATTGATCTTTTCCTTTTTGGAAATGGGTTACAAGGATATTTGTATTTTTGATGTAATTTTGTTTAATTACGTACTCTGGCGATACTTGAATACCAAACTCTCCTCCTTTTTCACTATCCAAAAGCTTTCCAAATACAGTAAATGAACTAAAAACAGGAAGACATAAAAAATCTATACTGGCTTTATCAGAGATTAAGGCCGCACTTTTGCAATTTCCAATAACACCGTAATTTAAGTTATCCATTGATACCAGTTAGACCCCTTAATAGATTGCGAAATTTCGAAGGAGTAGTAAATCTATATTTGGCAGAGGTTTCTCCTTTTCCTATTTTAATGCTTATCACCTTAGAATTATCAACTTGAAACATATGTTCGTCAGTAGAATCATCTCCTGCACAAACGATCACATCACAAGAACCATTGGAGAGCACATATTTTAAAGACTCTCCTTTGTTAGTATATTGCGAACAAACTTCTACAATCTTCTTTCCATGTTGAACAAGTACCGGCATATTTGCCGTCATTGCAGAAAGTTCATCAACCAGAAGCCTTGCCTTCCTTTCCCCAAATTCCGGATCTGAATTTCGAAAGTGCCAGACAACGGAGGCAATTTTATCTTCTATAAAACTACCTGGTGTAGATAAGGCATAATGTTTAAGGATCTTAAGTATCTCTCTTTTCCAGGAAAGATCAACTTGTCCTTTAAATGATTGCCATCTCTCATCCTTAACATATTTCCAGAAAAAACCATGTTCTGCAATAAGAGTACAATTAAAGCCTGAAAACCAATTTTCGAGATCTTCCTTACATCTTCCACTTATAATATAAATCTCTCGACCTTTTTTTGATGTTATGTGGTTTAAGATATCGAAGATTTCGTTTGTGGGGTACGCTGTATCTGGATTATTTTCAAATTCTCGAAGCGTACCATCATAATCTAAGAAAAAAACTACATTCGTGGCTCGATCTAATTTATGTCGATCTTCAGTTGAAAGACAATCAGTTGTTATTTGAAAATCTGAATCAATATTAACATCCGTTAAAGACTCTAAAAATTTTCTGGCCCAATTCTCTGAGCTGTTTTCAATAACATTTTCTTTCATGCTTTTGATCATTGTCTGAGCATCTTCTTGGGATAATGAAATGGCCTCATGTATACGCTGTACAAAAATATCAGTATCATAAGGGTTAATAATGATAGCATTAAATAACTCCTGGGCAGCGCCAGCAAATTCACTGAGGATTAATACGCCTGCCCTGTCCTTTTGACAGGCTATATACTCCTTTGCCACAAGGTTCATCCCATCATATAAAGGAGTTACTAAAGCAGCGTCTGCAATACTATAAAGAGCGCACAAGTCTGGTTTTTTTATCGCCTTAAATATAAACTGAACAGGAATATTATTAATGGTGGAATATTTGCCGTTAATATAGCTAATCTGTTTCACAACCTGTTCTTCAACCGCCCTATTACATTCTACTTTTTCCCGGGATGGGATTGCAATCAGCACAAATACTACTTTTTCGTGCATATCAGGATGTGAGGCTAAATACCTATCAATTGCCTGTAGCTTTTCAGGAATTCCTTTTGTATAGTCTAGCCGCTCAACAGATAAAACAACTTTTTTGCCCTCATAATTTTTTCGATATCTTTTCAAACAATTTTCATACTTAGCGGAATGCATGGTCTCATTAAAACTTTTCCAGCTAATACCAATAGGAAAAACACCAATAGATATTTTTCTATCTTGATGCTGAATTGTATCTATTTCAGAGTCAATCCCTAAAATCCGTAAGATGGTACTTCTAAAATGTCTAAGATAACCAAAGGTATGAAATCCTATAAGATCAGCTCCAAGCAAACCTAAAAGGAGTTCTTTACGACTAGGATGGCATCGGAATACATCGCACGATGGAAAAGGCGTGTGCAAAAAGAAACCTATTTTAAGATCCGGCCTCATTTCTTTTAAAATTTTAGGAAGCAACATAAGATGGAAATCATGAACCCAAACAATCCCATTTTCCTGAGCCATTTCGACAACAACTTCAGCAAATTTCTGATTGACGTTTTGATAAATATTGAACCAATCTTGTTCATAAGATGAGTATGCTATAAAATAGTGAAGAAGAGGCCACAAACTTGAATTCGAAAAGAGATGATAATATTCTGATACCTCTTTTTTTGTTAAAAAAACAGGAATGCAATTTTCAGATTTTAATTGCTTACATAAAACATCTCTTTTCTCCTGGTCATTTATAACACTACCTGGCCACCCCACCCATTTGATGTTGTAATGGTCACGAATATCTTCAAATGCCGTTACTAAACCACCTGTAGATTTTTCAATTTTTTTCCCAATCTTTACTGGCAGACGATTGGAGACATTAATAATCTCAGCTTTAGTAATAACCTTAGAAATCAATCTTCCTCCTCCTCTAATATTTCATTAAATGTTGCACAAACCCTATAAGCAATACCATTGCGAAGTTTATAGGTTTTTAAAGTCAACCTGATGTACCGGAATTTCAATACAAAACAATCTTAAGTCCCGCTAAAATCAATACTTACACAAGAAGGTATTCGACAATAAAAACTGCCATGCAGGATTAAAATTTTCACATAAATTTATCTAACATGTTTAAACACGTAGTCTTATGAAACTGTTAGCTATCGTATTTATCGGTTAATTCCCATAAACATTCACCTTTTTCAGGGCCTAACAATATATGAATTGGATATTTATCAGGAAAACATCAAAGGTCTACTCTACTAATGATTTAGGGTCTAGACTAGAACAGCACATTTTATTTACAAATTTTTAACAATATA
>JBHHYH010000109.1:0-6760 GCA_046757465.1 Candidatus Scalinduaceae bacterium
GGGGGAACTGGAGATAGGGCTTTTATGCTACTACGCCAGTTCTCTACTCTACCTTTTGCCTTCTCCGTAATTGTGAATTAGAACACCTGGTTGACTATAGTGTTACATGTCTTATGATTCTTGTATGTCTACTATTTTCACATCGAAATGGAGCGTTTTGCCCGCGAGAGGATGATTGAAGTCAATACAAAGTTCTTATCTATTGCCAACAAATTATTGAATCTAATTTTTATTCGATCAGGAGGAGAGTTTCCATGGAATATAAATTTTTAGTCGACACTTACGATACTGAGCGAATTAAGACACTTAGTGTCTGGAGTATGTTCAGGGATGAAGATCTTCCTATACGACCTCACCCACAGGATAGGCGGGGGAGAAACGCCCACGAGCATATGGTGCATCAGTGCATGAGTGAGGATATTTGGTTTCGAGACATGCTAGGAATCGATGTCGGCGCACCACCATTACCGGAGCAGGAGACACGTTTGGAATTCATCAACCGCTACGCTGAGGATTCCGGGAAACGCATTACTGCTTTAAAAGAAAAGGACAAGGCCTGGTGGGAGGAGATAGCGGAGTTCTTTGATGCCCAGCGATCGAGGACCTGGATCATGACCAGGAGAATAGCCCATACGGCGCATCACAGAGGACAACTGACGATGATGCTACGCATGTTGGGGCGAGAAATTCACAGCACATACGGTCCGTCGGCGGATACCGGTGGCTTACCGAAAAACAACGCGCTAACAATATATCCTTATCCCAACCTGGAGGCCCTTCTTGAGGGTGAAGCTGCTGGTGGGAACAAGGCTCCTTTACCCGGCCCCGGTGACAAACCATGCACAGAGCGTCCTAAAACTTAATATGATTAAGCTTGAATGTAAATAGAGAGTGTGATCGACATCAAAGAAACGTATTTTTAAGGCTGTTCTATCAAAACGAGAAAAGTTATCCGAAAATTCAAAATTCCTGGAGAAAAACATAGGAAGTAAAGGGTTTATTGATGTAGAATCAATAAAAACACCTGTTATTAATCAACCTTGAAATATTTTACCAGGGCAATCCTGACCCTGCCACATGTCCAAGAATAATAAAGACGAGAAGGGAGTAACTACATGATGGATAAAATTAGAATCATAATTGTACCTATGGTGATCATAATGTTTGTACTTTATTTTGGTAAGAATATAGTAGCTAAAAAATCTTTTTCAGGCGGGGTTAGGATTATGACTGGCCTTGAATTAAGTATGAAAAGTGTGAATGTTGGGATCTTTAAGACCCTGATCGGCATAACTGAGCTTCAGTTATTTAATCCACCCGGATTTGTAGATAAATTAATGGTGGATATGCCAGAAATCTATGTAGATTATGACCTGGGTGCTTTTATTAATGGAAAAGTGCACCTGGAAGAGACTAGATTAGATTTAAAGGAATTTTCAGTTATAAAAAATGAAAAAGGTGAACTCAATCTTGATTCATTAAGAGTGGTCGAGGAAAAAAAAGAAGGAAAGGTAGAAGGTGAAGAGGAAAAGATAAAAATGCCTGAGCTTCAAATAGACGTATTGGAGCTAAAGATAGGTAAGGTTGTATATAAAGATTATTCGAAAGGAACTCCACCTAAAGTGAGAGAATTCAATGTAAATATTGATGAGAGATTTGAGAATATAACAAACCCGCGTACTCTTATTAGTCTTATTATAGTTAAGGCCCTTAAGAATACTGCTATTGCCCGTCTAACAAATTTTAATTTGGGAGCGTTACAGGAAGGTGTTGCCGAGAAGCTAAAAGAGACTACCAAGAAAGTTGTGGAAACCTCAGACAAAGCGATAGAAACTGGCAGAGATTTAGAGAAAAAGGTTAAAGATACTGCCAGGGAAACAATAGAAAAGGCCACTGATACCATTAAGAAAATTTTACCATTCGGGAAATGAAACGGAATTTATTAATGAGAGCATGAAATAGATTACATTTTAGCCCTGTACGGCGTTCCCCCTAAAGGGGCCTACTTCTGGTAGCCTACAGGGCAATTCAAATCCCCCATTCCCCCCTGTGGAATAATATAATAGTTCTATTCCACAGGGGGGATCAAGGGGGATTAGTTTATAATCATATAATAGTTTTTAGAAACAAGGTAACCTATTTGGTGCTCTGGGTAATAAGAGGGGAATGTGCACTCTTTTTTGCAAATTGTTTATTCGACTATAATATTCAAAGATACTACACTCAATAGTGGCCGTTGTTCCTCATTAATTAAAACCGTAGAGTAGGAGAATGTAGGATTATGGAAGCGCTAGACCTTGCCGCCTTACTCTTATGCCTGGCGGCTGTTTTCAGCTACATTAATTTCAGATTTATCAGGCTTCCGACCACCATAGGTATTATGTTGATTGCTATGATCATGTCCCTGGGCCTGGTGATACTAAGTTTCTTTGGTTTTGAAGCCATTCATGATAAAGCGGCATCAGTGTTGGAGGGTATAGATTTTAATAAAACACTCATGCATGGTATGCTAAGCTTCCTATTATTCGCCGGAGCCTTGAACGTAAATCTCGAAGATTTGACCAGGCACAAGTGGATCATCAGTATCCTGGCGACATTTGGGGTAGTGATGACCACCTTTGTTGTTGGTGGTGTCGCCTGGATAGTTTTCGGGTTTGCGGGGATCGAATTGCCATTTATTTACTGCCTATTGTTCGGTAGTCTTATAGCTCCAACAGACCCTGTAGCAGTGATTGGTATTCTAAAGAATGCAGGTGTCCCTAAGAGTCTGGAAATCAAGATCACCGGTGAAAGTTTATTTAATGATGGTATTGCGGTAGTTGTATTTCTGGTTATCATGGGAATTGTTACAGGAGGTCATGATGTAACTGCCAAACACATAATACTTTTGTTTATAGAAGAAGCTATTGGCGGGGTGTTTTTTGGATTAGCCATAGGTTGGTTGGCTTACTGGATGCTGAAGAGTGTGGATAATTATCAGGTTGAAGTATTACTCACCCTGGCGCTGGTCATGGGTGGTTATGGCCTTGCGAACGCCATCCATATCTCTGGTCCTATTGCCATAGTGGTTGCTGGAATACTGATTGGTAACAAAGGGCGTTTTTTGGCCATGAGCGAACGTACTAGAGAACATTTGGATTCTTTCTGGGAGTTAATGGACGAGATATTCAATGCTGTACTTTTCCTGTTAATTGGTTTAGAAGTATTACTCCTTACCATTAATGGAAGTTATTTAATCGCTGGGCTGGTGATGATACCGGTTGTCCTGGCCGCACGCTTCATCAGTGTAGGTTTACCTATTACGTTCATGCGGCTCTTAAGGGATTTTACCCCCAATGCCGTAAAGATCATGACTTGGGGTGGTTTGCGTGGTGGCATATCAGTGGCCCTGGCCTTATCCATACCGCATGGGCCGGGCCGGGAGGCCTTGATAACAGTCACTTATATTATAGTTGTATTTTCCATTCTGGTGCAGGGTTTGACCCTCAAGCGTTTAGTGACTTCAAAAAATATGACGGAGTAATGATGAATGGTATACTAACGGTTTTACAAAATCATAAAATTCCAAGCAGTGTATATTTATATAGAACGTAGATATGAGTAATTCTATAAGTAGTATCTGTTGCGTAAACACTATATGCCCAAAAATGTCATTCTGAACTTGTTTCAGAATCTATATATATATCAATCCTGAATCCCGACTGTCGGATCTCGTAGTTGCTTCAAGGGGCGCCACAGGCGACAAGTTCAGGATCAGAGACCCTGAAACGATACTGAAACGTGTTCAGCACAGGATTCAGGGTGACAATATAGTGTTTCCGCAACAGATACTGAATAGAAAAAATTAAGGAGCCTTAAATGTATAGAGAAGTAAAAGAAGGGCGAAGTTTTATCGGACGGTTTCAACCGGGTGAAGATTTATTATCGGCACTCACAGCATTCTGTAAAAAACACCGCATACGGATGGGGGTATTTCGGGTTATCGGCGCTGTGAGGAGTGCAGCACTCGGGTATTACAATCAGGATATCAAAAAATATGCAGAATGTATAAGGCTAGATAAAAAGATGGAGATAATTTCCTGTAATGGAAATATATCGATAAAAGATTATGAAATTTTTATCCATGCACATATCTCCCTGGCAGAGCATGACGGAAAGGTATTTGGCGGCCATTTGATGGGTGGCACGGAGATATTTGCGGCGGAATTTTATATAGAAGAATTATTCGGTCGGGATTTAATCAGAGAAGAAAATGATCCACAGACAGGTCTGCCTTTGTGGCAGAAATAATAAAGAAATCACATTATGTCTATTTTTAATGTATCTCCAAAAAAAGAACGTGAACTCCTGGAGCGAATGAGACAATTGAATGTTTCTGAAGATGACATAGAAGAAAGATTTAGTCGATCTTCCGGGCCTGGAGGTCAGAAGACTAACAAGACTTCTACTTGTGTATCTCTTCGCCACATCCCAACTGGTATAACGGTAAAGTGCCAGGAGGAACGTTCACAATCTCTTAACCGTTTTCTCGCACGTCGGAGACTTTTAGATCAAGTAGAACGTTCAAAAAAAGGGTTCGTGGCAGAAGAAAAAAAGCGTATCGATAAAATAAGGCAACAGAAAAGAAAAAGGGCAAAACGAGCTAAAGAGAAAATGTTGGCCAGCAAACTTAAGCAATCAGTAGAAAAAGAAGTCACATAAGAACAGGTTGTCCAAGAATAAGCAAAAGCGCTATTTTTTGTCATTTTTACCCCCACTGCTAGCTTGCGAAGCGCAAGCGAGCAAGCTGTGGGGGCGAACTTTTCACTTTCTGTCATGCTGAATTTATTTAAGCATCTCTTTCAGGACCCCAGAATCTGTAATTATAAGTATTTACAGAAGTATTAGATTCCGGATCGAGAGGCTGTGTCGCAATTGTCATCCCCCCCCACTGCTAGCTTACGAAGCGCAAGCGAGCAAGCTGTGGGGGCGGAATCTCTAAGGTTGCTAACCTATTGAAATCATTAGATTCTGAATCAATACTGAAACCCGACTGATCGGATCTGATAGTTGCTTCAAGGGGCGCCACAGGCGACAAGTTCAGCACAGGATTCAGAGATGACAAAATAGGCATTTCCTTTATTATGACACAGTCTCTTTGTCGGGCAGGAAATGACAATTCTCGGGCAACCTGAGAAATAGTGACCGTGGCTCCAAGACACAAACTATATTTATTATTATAACTCCTGAAGTATAACAGCCCGGATAAAATCCTACATAAGGCAAATGTCTATTGAAAATTTAATTACTTTAGCAAGGAAAAATAGTAGAAACATCGTTGGTTTGATGTCCGGGACATCTTGTGATGGTATTGATGTGTGTCTGGCCAAAATTACCGGGAATAGCTTATCAACCAGGATTGAAATTATAGGGTTTGAGACCTATCCTTATGATAATGATATAAGGGAATTAATATTTGATGCCTCTCAGCCACAAACAGGTTCTGTTGATAAAGTTTGTCAGCTAAACTTCATTTTAGGTAAACTTTTTGCCGATGCCGTTAAGCAAGTTGCGAGGAAGGCGTCTGTTTCTCTTTCAGAAATAGATGTTATTGGTTCTCATGGGCAGACGATTTATCATGTTCCCTCATCAAAGGGGAATATGAGTAAGAGTGCAAGGTCAACGTTACAAATAGGTGAACCTTCTATAATAGCCCAGGAGATTGGGGTAACTACGGTTGCTGATTTTAGGACAAGAGATATGGCGGCTGGTGGCGAGGGGGCGCCTCTGGCGGCTTATGCGGATTTTGTCTTGTTTGGCAGGGACAAGATTTGCCGGGCAATACAAAATATTGGTGGAATAGCGAATGTTACATTTTTGCCTGGTGATTGTGATATTAACAGGGTGATTGCTTTTGATACTGGTCCCGGTAATATGATTATTGACCGATTTACTGAGATAATAACCAATGGAAAATCTAAATTTGATAAAAATGGAGAATTAGCTTCAAAAGGTAAATTGAATCAAGATTTATTGGAAACACTATGTTCCCATCCTTACTTATCAAAGCGTCCACCAAAATCAACCGGGAGAGAGGATTTTGGTATTCAATTTTCAGACAATTTATATAAGGAAATAAAACAAGGCAATATAGATGCCTTAGATGCCATCGCTACAGTTACGGCTTTTACTGCCAGGTCAATATCAGATAGTTACAGACGGTTTATTCAACCGTTTTCGAAAATATCTGAGGTAGTTATAAGTGGTGGGGGGACGCACAACCTTACCTTATTACGTTTTTTGGAGGGCTATCTTAAGGGCACAAAAATAAGAAAGGTGGATGAATTTGATATCCCTTCAGAAGCAAAGGAGGCCTTATCATTTGCCATCCTTGCCAATGAAACGGTATGTGGCAATCCGGGTAATGTTCCCTCCGCCACCGGTGCAAAGGAGAGTGTTATTCTGGGCAAGATAATCCCTGGAAGATAGAATAAATATATTTTCAAATCTTATCTGAATCTCAATTGGCGATCACCCAGTTTACCCGCCCCCATTCCTTGCTTTCTCCCGCAAAGCGGGACTTAACGGCTAGGAAGCATTGGGGGCGGGCATCTTGCTTCTAGCTTTTATCTTCTGCCTATTACCTATTGCCTACTTTTAGTCTGCTACTAGCGCCTTGTCTCTAATATTTTAAATGCGGGTGCTGGCCGCTCGCCGTCTTGGAGGCTGTGTCACAATTGTCATCCCCCCCCCCACTGCTAGCTTACGAAGCGCAAGCGAG
>JBHHYH010000110.1:0-6478 GCA_046757465.1 Candidatus Scalinduaceae bacterium
ACCTCTGCCCATTTTTCAATCTCTAAAGAAACACCGTCCGTTCCGGCTATCCTTGTTGAGATGAATCCTACGTTCTTTATTGGCCGTATACTCATTAATACACTCCCCATAATTCTGGCTTAACAAATCAATAATTTGATGTCGTAAAAGTAGCCTATTTAGATTTCTTATTCAAATAAAAAAATAAAAGAAAACGCTTTCTATAATTTCTACTATATGTATATAAGTTATAAACAGTTTATTTCCTTGAACGGCCTCTTCTGCTGGGTCATGAAAGATTTTGCTTCTGCTATTGCTACGATTGGGTATGTGATGTAAAGGTGAGCTGGTAAGGGTGGATGATGTGCCTTATCGAGATAAGGCATGCAATATTTATAACAAATTTTCTGAAGATGGCAATTGTTTTTTATTATTAATTTAGGCAATTTGTTATTCTTCAAAACATTAGGCAAAGCACTACATGTCTGATACAAAGACCTCTAAGGAAGTATTACTACGAATTTTTACGCCTCCATGCCGTCCCGCCTGCAGGACGGGCAGGTAGGCAGGGACCTACACTGATTGTCTTTCTGTTATATTCAAAAATTATTTCAATCCATTACTTGACTTTGCTGCACATATCAGTAGATTATGGCAATCCTGATCACAGGCCGGATTGCCATAATCTACTGATTTCTTAAGATTTTATTTTATCATAGTTGATCAGTGTCAAGCTGAGTTTTTACGTCCAAACAATAAGCGTCGGCCGTTTCAGTCGCCTGAGGCGACTGCCTAAGGCACGACTTCAGGCCCGACTCGGCGGGCTATGCAACCCTTCAACGATCAACTATTATTAGTGTTGAATAATCTATAACTATATATATAAATGCTCCAAAGTAGCCACCTTTTCTAGACGCAGTCTTGGAAAAGGTATAGGGACTTAAAAACACAAAATCAATGATATGCTTGATGCACTTAAAAAGGTTTTTGGATTCCAGACCTTTCGTCCTAATCAAGAAACAATAATTAAGAACATACTGGACAAAAAAGATGTTTTTGCCGTGATGCCTACCGGGGGTGGGAAATCGCTCTGTTATCAATTGCCTGCCAAAATGATGAATGGGACTGTAGTTGTTATAAGTCCCTTGATATCCCTTATGAAAGACCAGGTTGATGCTGCCATTGAAAACGGAATTTCTGCAGCCTTTATAAACAGCTCTCTGAATCCGCAAGAGATGTCTGCCGTATACCACAAACTGAAAAGCCATATCTTAGAACTGCTTTACATTGCACCCGAACGCTTTGCTATGCCTAATTTCCTTGAGACTCTAAAAACTATTCCCATATCTCTTTTTGCCATAGACGAGGCGCATTGCATTTCAGAATGGGGGCACGATTTCCGCCCTGATTATCTGAGCCTCTCTGGTCTTACTCAAACCTTTCCACACATCCCCGTAACAGCATTTACGGCAACAGCCACACCAAGGGTCCAGGATGACATTATCAGCAAGATCGGCCTGAGGTCTCCATATGTAATACGCGCATCATTTAATCGTCAGAATCTCTTTTATCAAGTAAAGAGGAAAATAGAGGTAGAATTACAAATACTGGAATTTCTCAAAGAACATGTGGATGAACCAGGCATAATTTATCGTACTACACGTGATTCGGTCTTCAGATCGACTGAGTTTCTGGTAGATCATGGTATTAGCGCTCTGCCGTATCATGCCGGATTGGCTTCGGAGGAACGCAAGAGAAACCAGGAGGCCTTCAGCCGTGACAAGGTGGTCATAATTGTGGCAACGATTGCCTTTGGTATGGGAATAGATAAGTCAAACGTACGCTTCGTTATCCATGCTGATTTACCAAAAAACATAGAAAGTTATTATCAGGAAACGGGACGTGCAGGACGTGATGGAGAGCCTGCTAATTGTCTCCTCTTCTTTGGCAGACAAGATATCCCTAAGATTAGATATTTTATAGATCAGATACCCAATGATAATGAGCGGTCAATCGCCATGGAAAAACTTAATCAGACGGTCAAGTATGCCTCTCATAATGTATGCAGACGCAGACATCTTCTTGAATATTTTGGAGAGGATTATTCCAATGAAAATTGTGGGGCATGTGACATCTGTGTAGGCAAGGTTGAGAAGATTGATGTAACGATTGATGCGCAAATACTTATGTCCGCTATATCAAGGACAGACCAACGTTTTGGCATCAGGCATATTATTGATATTGTATCCGGTGCAGATACAAAGCGTATTCGTGAACTTCAGCATGACAAGATCAAGACCTACGGTGCTGGCAAACACAAAGAAAAAAAACACTGGCAATTCATTGTTGATGAACTCCTGGCACAGGATGCTATCGTCCAGGACGGCGGGCAATATCCGATATTAATACTGACGAAAAAAGGTTCAAACATACTTTATGGTAGAGAGAAAATCGAGGGATTAAAGAGGGAAGAAATAAAGAAGAAACCTAAAACATTCAAAGTTGGCGGATTCGAGCCTTATGATGAAGATCTTTTTGAAAGACTTCGTGTTCTTCGAAGGAAACTCGCTGAAGAACACAAGGTACCTCCTTACATGATATTTTCAGATATGACTCTTCATGAGATGTGCATTTACTATCCTGCAACATTAAATGATATGAAAAGAATCAGTGGTGTTGGGGATAACAAACTTGAGCGGTACGGTATTGATTTTACAGATGAGATAAAGACGTATCTTGATGAAAACCCCGGTATTTCAATCCCGGGCAGAAAACCCGTCACACCATTTGTTAATATGTCACATCAAAATACAAAAGGGGAAACCATCGAAAAGACCTATGAGCTTTTCAAAGAAGGGTTTTCAATTAAGGAAATTGCAAAAGAACGCAACCTTGCAACCTCAACTATCACAGGACACCTTGAAGGCCTGATAAGGGATGGGCGTGATATCGAAATAGACCGTCTCGTTGATCCCGCAAAGCGAAACACAATCGAGAAACTGTTCCTAACCCTCAAGACGTGGAATACAGGACCTGTTGTTGAGAATTCCAATGGTACTGTAAGTTATGACGAGGCAAAACTCGTAAGGGCTTATGTGCAACAGAAGACAAATCCCCCTTAATCCCCCTCTTTCCCCTTTTTCCAAACTTATCTTTACCCACATTTCTGACTGAATACCGAGGGTTGCGAGTCCCCCTTAAGAAATGGGATTTTTTAAAGTCCCCCTTAGAAAAGGGGGATTCAGGGGGTTGTCAAACACCTTTATACAACCCCTAATCTCCAATCCTCTTTTTTACATCTTTTCCGACTTCGTTCGGATTAGGGGATTGTGTTTTCCGTTTCATATTTGTCTATCCAGTTTTCAATCACCTGCGCTACTGCATGTATATCTTTTTTGACATCCTGATCATAAAATCGTAATATTGATAAGCCCAATGCCTCTAATTTCTGTTGCCTAATTTGATCACTCCCGGACTTGTCATTATGGCTTATACCATCAATTTCAATTACTAATTTTAACTTACTACAAAAGAAATCCACAATGTAATCATCTATCGGTTTTTGCCGCATAAACTGATAACCTTTTATTTTCTTACCTTTCAGTATATTCCAGAGTAAGATCTCAGACAAAGTACCCTTCTTTCTAAGTATTCTTGAGAGGGCTTTCAGTTTTGGGTTGTAGTAAATTTTCATATTTGGACTGTTTTAAAACTGCCTGCCACCTTTTCTAAGGAAGTGAACAACCCCCTAACCCCCTTTTTTAAGGGGGATTGATTTAGAGGAAGCTAATTTTAAATATTAATATAGCAAGCTACAGTTCATTTTTCACTAAATACTTTTTTATAAATGATATCGTTTTAAAAATTATCGAGAATCGCTCAATTTAAGTTCTACTTTATTTTATCGCATATCTCTTTCGGTCTGATGATATGATATTAAGTATACCAATGTTATCTTCCTCCTGCAAATCTCTGAACAAGTATCATAAATGATATAATAAAAACAAAATAAACACCCAGTATTGCATAAGACTTAATCCAGCGGCGTTCTTGTTTTAACATCCCACTACCCTTAAGTGTATAATTACTTATCTGTTCCAGTTTTGGAGATGTCGTCATCCAGCTTATGGTGAGAGTTGTTACTACGGATACCAGCAATCCAAGCAGGTTCCACCACATCCAGAACAATTCCTTTATGTTCAACCAGAGAAACAGATTGAACACCACACCGGCTAAGACACCAACAAAAATGCCAGTAGCATTTGCTCGCTTTGACAAAACTCCTATCAGGAATGATGCCAGAATCGGGCCATAAAAAGCCGACCCGATCTTATTAATACCTTCAAGTACAGTCTTGGAAATATTACCCACCAGAAATGCAAAGCCAGTGATAGTGAGTCCCCAAAGAACCGTAGTGAGTTTGCTGAGAAGCATGATGCGTTTTTCAGAAAGGTTACGGCCTCTCTCAACAAAATCTCGCATAGTTGAAGCAGAGAGGGAGTTGAGGGCTGAGTCAAGACTGGACATAGCCGCAGCTAAGATTGCTGCAAATAAAAGTGCTCGCACTCCCGTTGGAATATGCAGGAGAATAAATTGAGGGACAAGGTAGTCCAGATGATCAGAAGGTACTCCCTTCCTCAGGTCAGGAAAGTGTATAAAAACTGCACCTACGGCTACTCCCATAAGGATGTAACAAAGCGTCAAAGGGAAGCGGGCAAAACCATTGAATAGAAGTGATCGCCTGGTGTCATCCATAGATGGTGCAGATAGCTCTCGCTGTACCTGACTCTGGTCCGTACCGTAATACGAAATGTAGAGAAAAAGACCACCTACCAGGAATCCCCAAAATGTCGATAAGTCAATAGTCTTGCAACGCTCTGCAGGAAAAGACGTTAGTATTACATCAAAACCACCCACACTGTTTGCAGCGTAAATGATGCATAGCACTACTCCACTTAGAAGAATAATCATCTGAATGACATCTGAATATACTACCGCAGCCATACCACCAATAGTGTCGTAAATAATAGTGACTACACCGATAATGAGGATGTTTAACCACAGTGGAGTACTCAGGCAGACCGAAAGCACAATGGCAATGGCATAAACACCCACCCCTGTAGCTAGTGCTCGACTGATTAGAAACACAGTACTCACCAGGTAGCGTACCGAAGGTCCAAACCTCAACTCCAGATATTCATATACACTCACAAGTTCGAGCTTTCTAAAGAAAGGTAGGAACAATGCCATAACCACAATCATGGCCAGAGGCACAGCTATTTCATATTGTAGTACGGTAAGACCGCCAACCGGTGCCAAGGCCACAAAGGCAGGAACAGAAATAAAGCTAACGGCTGAAGTCTGGGTTGCCATGGTTGATATGCCTACTGCCCACCAGGGAAGTTTGCGTCCTCCAACGTAATAATCTTCCTGATTTGACTGTTTCCTTCCAAGGAAGACACTCAAACCAATCATTCCC
Source organism: Candidatus Scalinduaceae bacterium (assembly GCA_046757465.1). Lineage (GTDB taxonomy): Bacteria > Planctomycetota > Brocadiia > Brocadiales > Scalinduaceae > Scalindua_A. The sequence goes on from JBHHYH010000110.1 coordinate 5,459, forward strand.
AACAAATAAACGATGATAATACCCCAATCAATGGTATTCATATGTCTTGCTTCTTTTATAGAAAAGTTAGAAATGATGGAACAAATTATCAACACTTCTAATAAACCATGGACAGAGTTCCACGGGGCTACGGCCCTGGATATCTACATTTTTGGTAAATCATACTTTAGTACGAAATTAGAGTCAATCGTCTAAAATCATTAATTTAAAAAATGTTCGAGTTAGAAGAAAAGAAATGGTGAAAAAAACACTGTCCATTTGGAAGGAGAAAAATATAGGTTTAGTAGACAGCCAACTAATTGCAATGTCGACCTTGGGAGATGCAAAATGTATTTATTCGTCCGTATTAATTATTGAAGACAATAATAAAACCGATAATGTCAAAAAGCTGATTATTCTTCATTTTTAAAACAAGGATTGGTTTATATATAACCAACCCGGAACGAACGGTACGTTCTGGCGGACATTCTTGTACAACAAGTTTTATGGCGGGGATGTGGTTGACAAAGATAGGCATAATATTTTAACGGTCGCTATTTTTTAAATCAGAGTATCCTCAGGATAGACTTTCATACATTTTATGTGGGTCGCTTTTATTTCAACCATTCCTCCGGTGATGTAAGGAAAAACTCATCAAGTGGAATGCCCTGAGCCCCCACCAGTAGATTTCTTTTTACCCTGAACTCTTTTGAAAATGCCTGCACACCAGGAAGGCTTACCTTTCTCCGCCCACTCTTTACCTCGATTGCAACCAGTGTTTTACCTCTACAGATAACAAAATCCACTTCCCTATTGCGGCTGGACCAGTAGAAGAGTTCTATATTTTGCCCTCTTATTCCGTTGGCAAGAGACGCCCCTACTGCCGATTCAATAAGTCTTCCCCATAACTCGCTATTCCTCCTGGCTTCTTCCAGGCCCATACCAGATTGAGCGCTCATCAAGGCTGTATTCATAACCTGAAGTTTGGGACTTGATAATATGAGAGATGATTCCTCACGTAAACTGTTAAAATAAGGATGA
>JBHHYH010000111.1:0-6399 GCA_046757465.1 Candidatus Scalinduaceae bacterium
GTTATCGTTTATTATTTTTAAGTACTTACGGGCTCTTTCTTTAACATTTTCCATAGTAATGTTTATAAATCAGCTCTTCCCTGTCGTTCAATCTCATATTCTATTATATATTACGGACTTATGTCAAGGATTAAGCTGGAATTACGAATCATATTTGGAAATGGGAGGATATTCTATAAGGCAAAATTGTTAAAAAAATCAGAAAATCACTTGAAATTAGGACACTACCAAATATTCATTTTTTCGCTTCTTTTTTTAGTAATAATATATATGATTCGATAAAAATATCATATACATCATGTTAGGAAAAGGAGTAAAAGGATGAAATCTGATTATAAGATTACAAGAGACAAATTCATGGATGATAAAGAACGGGACAAGTTAATAAAGTTTTGCAAAAAGAAGGCAGAACTTGATTTAATGAAAGGACGCATAACGTGGCCTGTAAGGAACATGCTGGTAAATCTTGCCTTGTATTCAGGCCTTAGAGTAAGTGAGATTGCAGGATTAAAGATAAAAGACTTACATCTTTATAATGTAGAAGACCCATGGTTAAAGGCTAGAAATGGTAAAAAGAAGAAGTCAAGAGATGTTTATCTGGATAAAGAGTTTGTCAAAGAATTGAGAAAGTATGTTTCTTATAAAAAGAAGACCTTAAAAGAATCTGTAGACCCCGAGGCCCCTTTCCTTACTGGTAGAGGCGGAAGGCATTCAACAACAACGGCATTGAAGATTAGCTTTAAAAAAGCAATAGTACAAGCCGGATTAAATCCAAAATACTCTATACACAGTGCCAGACATACTTATGGTATTCATTTGTATCATACGACAAAGAATCTAAGGTATGTCCAGAAACAGCTAGGGCACAGTAACATCATGATGACAAGCCTGTATGCAGACGTCCTGCCAGGGTAAGAACGGTAAACTGGCTAATATGATTAGAAATAACTGATTAAAAAGTAGGCGCAGCTTTTCGTTAACAGGCAACAGGTAATTGAATAGGAGTTTAGTAACACACAAAATGAAATAAAAACAACTCCTCCATACTCCAAACCACATTTTACCTTCTTTCTCTCTCTTTATCATGTAGGCTACTATTCTATTACAGGTAAAATTACACATCTACAACCAGGATGAAAAGGTGGAATATTTTTTTTGTCTAGTGATTTTACTTTAAATTTTTTACCATGCATATCACTGCATATAGAACAATCATTAAATCCTGCAGCATCAATCTCGATTTGTTTTATATGTGCACCTGCTTCATTTTCTTCATAAAATAATTCTTTAATACCAGTTAGTTTTGGATAATATGAATCTAAAGCATCTTCTAAAAGATAGCGTTTAGTATCTAAAAATTTTGGTTTCCATTCTTGATTGACAATTTCAAGTAATTTGTCTTTATCATTTTCTGAAATAGTACCAATAAGGACTTCTATTATTTTTTCTTTTTTATAATTTTTTTTTACGTTGGCAGAGTACTTATCCGCTGTTTCAAATAGTTGTTTTTTTGTAAGCTCATTTAATAATTCCTCTATGGAGCATTCTTGTAAATATGTATATTTAGCTATCGTATCCCATAAGTGAGGCCACTCTCCAGATTCTTTGAATAATTTGCAAAATTTATCAAATTCTGGCCATTCAAAATCAATTAAGACATCTCTGCTTTTACTTTCTACATCTCTAAGTATTTTTTCTAGTCTTAATTGCTCTTTCCTATAATCATCTATACCTTGTTGCCAAATAACCTCAGGTGTAACCCTTTTTTGATTTAATTCTCTTTCTTTAATTTTTTGCTTTTCAGCCGTCTTAGTAGCATCAGAGAAAGCATTTGGTTGTATATTATCTAGCAGTTGTTTAACTTTAGATTCAAAATTAGAAATTATATCAGGATTTGATACCTTATTTTTTAGCTCTGTAATCTTTTGAAGTGCTTTTGAGTAAGCATTTATCTTTGATTTTGCAGACTTAGCTTTTTCGGCTTTATCTTTAGCCTTATTTAAATATTCTTGCAAGGTATTTATAATAATCTCCTCACGCATAATAGCAACTTTATCTAAAACTTCATCAGGTGATTGGCTTGCTGCTTTTATTCCTTTTCTTTCAATTGGAAGTAGATAGTTTTTTACTGTGTTTTCAATGAGTTCAAGTCGTGATAGTTTAGTTTCAAGCTTTTTAGACTTACCGATTATTTCATCCGATTCTGTAATAATTTGTACTGCCCGTCTAACTTGTAGACCTAAAATTCTATCGCAGCTTTCACATAAACCATCACTAGTTAACCTTAAAAACCAACTAGATTTTTCACAATATTTACAAGTTGCCATTTTTATATATACTCAAAACTTAATCCTACTATAACCTGATATCAGTTTCTATTTGATCTTCTTAAAGTAGAGATCATCATCTATTCACCCTTGGTAAATATTTCATAGTAGTCTATTAATATCTCTATGTAATCAAGTGATATTTGCTGAAAGTAAGATTTTTCCTTAGGTTTGAGCCAGCGTGGGTTAGTTATCATGATTAATATTTATTTGGTTTATTAATCAAGGATTAAGTATAGAAATTCTAGACCTTTCATAATGGCATGTCAAAGGCTTTTCCGCCTTTACTTTTTTACCAAAATTACCCATGATTTTTTATTGACCAGTGCAGTTAATCTGCTAACATGAAGTCGATTATAACCTTATAGTTCCAAGTTGTCCTTGTTTAGAGGCTAAACACGATATGTTTCCTTGTGACTACCACACGAACTGCACGTCAATAGACTAGCATTCTCAAAATCATGATGTCTATATTTCACAGGATCTTAACTAATAAATCCACTTGTTTTTTACCATAATAGTTTTTCCCCTGTGTCAGTTCCGTTTCTTGAGTATAGAACGAAAATGGGAAAAACTAAAGAGCTTTAGCCGTAGATGAAGCTTTTGAGATATTTGAAAAAGTATATCAAAACGAGCCATTAATTTGAAACTATCTTCATCATTGATGACTATTCAAACTTCTGTATTATCTCACTAAATGGTAGTTGTACAGTTATACAATTATGTAAAACCAATATAAAGCTTGTCAATTTTTATATCAATTTTGATATATTACAGGAAGTACCTAATAACATTGTTAGCCAAAGGGAGGTATCATTGACTAGAACGAAAGACGCCCCAGGGCTGCAAGTTTACTATGATGCTCAAAAGAAGATCTTCAAACTTCAGTCGGAGATCATGACTGGAGTCTTGACCCATTTGGGCGAGCGTGGGCGAAATGACGAGGAGTACCTCCGACGCTTCCTGGACAAAGTACTTCCGCGTCGTTTTAGTCTCGGTACAGGCTTCATCGTTTCTTCAGACCTTGCTAAAGCATGCAGTGGCCAAAACGATATAATCATCTCCGACCAGTTCTGGAACTCACCGCTCTATCGAGAGCTCGTGGCAGAAATCTATCCCATTGAAACTGTCTACGCCACGATCGAAGTCAAGGGAGTAATCCAAAAACAGAAGAAAGGTCGCAGTCGCAATAAGACAACGGATATTGATGATGCACTGTCAAACATCTCCAAGATCCGTACTCTCGCGAAGGGCAAGAAGTATGTACGCTACATAGGTAAAGAGAAAAGCAAAGCCGAACCGGATAAGCTAGTGGTCCACCCTGAAAGCTTCATAATACCCACTCCACCACGGGCATACATCTTTGCGTACGCCAAGAAGGGATGGCGGAACTTGAATGAGTTTCGGAAAGATCTGGAGGAGCACCTCCGACGCCATACAGGTGCCCACCTTCATGGCATCGTAGTCTTGGAGAAAGATTGGTTTGCCTTTCAAGAAACACACGATCCCGACGTAACCGTTCACGCATTCGAGAATAATGCCCTTATTCGTTTCACAAACACCATGTTAAGGGGAATTCAAAGCCTTCCTATGTATACAGCGTCTATTGATGACTACCATAGAGCGGGACTCTACGAGAGCGTGAAGGCGGGTGATCCACAGTGCTCTGCTTTCGGTGGAGACCCTGAGCCATCCGACGCGTCGTACGATGATGAGTGAAGAATGGTCAACAAGTTGCTTCACCGGTACGGTGAGCACAGCGTTATGCAATAAAAATACAATGAATTACTTTGTGCAGTAAGTGAGTCGCTAATCGATGTATAGGGCCTTTCATTATTACTTTTTGCTATTTAGTTTTTTTATCATCCTGTATTTATCAAATCAAGTTTGCCCTTAATGTTCCCCGTTTGTATTTTTTACTGCAATATTTACCAAATTCCATTATAATTGTGTGTTTATCATTTTGCATAAAAAATAAGTATAAGGCATCTGGAACGCTTCCCGATGCACATAAAAGGCTAAAAACTTCCTGTCTGCCGACAGGCAGGAACTCCAGTACCGACTAGTTCGGGTCTTAAACGAAAACAAATAAGTGGAAAGTAACTATGGAAATAAAAAACATTAGAAATATTGCCATCATAGCCCATGTGGATCATGGAAAGACTACCTTAGTAGATCAAATGTTAAAGCAAACCGGAGTCTTTCGCTCAAATCAACAGGTAGCCGAACGAGTACTCGACTCGTATGATCAGGAAAGGGAACGTGGTATTACAATAGTCGCAAAAAACTTTTCAATCCAGTACAAAGAGATTAAACTAAACATCATCGACACGCCGGGTCATACAGACTTTGGAGGTGAGGTGGAACGTACCTTGAAGATGGCAGAAGGAGTACTGCTTTTGGTAGATGCTTACGAGGGACCAATGCCACAGACGAGATACGTGTTACAAAAGGCATTAGGCTATTACCTCAAACCCATCGTAGTTATCAATAAGATTGATAGAACTGACGGGAGGCCAAACGAGGTACTGAATGAGATATTTGACCTGTTTGTGGAATTAAATGCTGATGACGACCAGTTAGACTTTCCCGTCATATATGCAAGCGCTAAGGACGGATATGCAAAGCTTGAACTGCAAGAAGAAAGCGTTGATCTGGCACCACTTTTTGAAGCTATTATTAATCACATTCCACCACCAAAAGCAAACCCCAATAAACCATTCCAGATGCTAATACACACATTAGATTACAATGATTACGTAGGTAGAATAGGCATTGGCAAGATTGCAAATGGACGTATACGTTCAAGTAGTGAAGTGACACGGCTTAAGATGAATGGAGAAAGGCGCAATGAAAGAATTGGAGAAGTCTATTCATTCTTAGGTTTAGGACGGGAAAGTGTGCAGGAAGCGGTTGCTGGTGACATTGCAGCAGTTACGGGAATAGAAAACATAGAAATCGGAGATACCCTGGCGGATATTAATGATCCTAAACCACTTCCCATCGTAAACATTGATGAACCAACATTGTCAATGATATTTTCAGTAAACGATTCTCCATTTTCAGGCCGTGATGGGAAATACGTAACAAGCCGTAATCTGAGGGAGAGATTATATAGAGAATTGCGTTCAAATGTCTCGTTGAGAGTGCATGATACTCACTCAAGCGAATCGTTTCACGCTGCGGGAAGAGGGTTGTTGCATCTGTCCGTGTTGATTGAGAATATGAGGAGAGAGGGGTATGAACTTCAGGTTTCAAAACCAAAGGTTATTTACAAGGAAATTAATGGTAAAAAGGCCGAACCCATAGAGTTTGTCGTAATTGATGTTCCAAAGGAATACGATGGTCAAGTTATTTCACTGCTGGGAAGCCGAAGGGGAGAAATGTTGAATATGCGGGAAAACAATGGACGTATAAATTTTGAATTCAAGCTTCCTTCACGTGGATTGGTTGGATTAAGATTAAGACTCCTTAGCTCTACACAGGGAAACGCTATCATGTATCATAATTTTTATGAATACGAATATTTCAAGGGGGACATTCCACACAGGACTCAGGGTGTCTTAGTCTCCATGTCAATTGGAGAGGTGACGTCGTATGCCCTGGACGCATTGCGTGATCGAGGGGTTATGTTTGTCAAGCCGGGTGACAGGGTTTACGAAGGTATGATAGTTGGTGAACACTGTGAACAAAACGACATAGCCGTAAACGTGTGTCGTGCTAAAAAGGCAACTAATATAAGATCTGCTACTGGAGAAAAGGGAATAAAACTATCACCCCCCAGGGATTTGAGTCTGGAAATGGCATTGGAGTATATTGAAGATGATGAGCTAATCGAGATCACACCAAAAATCTTTAGACTCAGGAAAAAATTATTAAAGGAAAACGACCGTAAACGCCAGAAAATGGCTAATTAGTATCTGTTGCAGAAAGACTATATTGTCATCCATATCTTCTGAACTTGTTTCAGGATCTCCTAACATATCGATATATATAGATTCTGAAATAAATTCAGAATGACACTTTTGAACATTTGATCTTTCTGCAACAGATACTACTTAAACTTCTAATA
>JBHHYH010000112.1:0-6269 GCA_046757465.1 Candidatus Scalinduaceae bacterium
ATTGTCAGAAATACTATATTCATTTTTAATGTCCATTCTCAATCCTTCACTCACGGCAGCCAGGCTATCAGATAAATTAATATATATATTTTCCAAACATAGCACTTTTCTATTTGACACTATGGAAGGGAGCATCTCAATTTCCTCTTTACCAAGGATTTCACGTGGTATTTTATAAATATCTGCCTTTTGAATTGCTTTATACTGTGCTTTACGTGCAATATGAACTGAAGTTACTATTGGAGTCTTAAAAAAGAATATTCTTTTTAGAAGGATAAGAGCTATTGCTGAATCACCATGGTTGTGGACAACGTCAAACTTTTCTTTCAAATGAAGGACAAGGAATTTTATCGCAGCAAGTAAGCTGAAAATCAAATTTCGCTTCACTTTAATTCTGCAGATTTTAAAGGACGCTGCTTCATCTAAGGACTCACATCCACTGGAGTATTTAGTAATCACTGTTAAATCGTGACCCGATTGGGCTTGTGCCAATGATAATTCATAAGGTCCCGGCCCAAGCCCTTCCCAGGGAGGCGGGAAGGCCGATGTTATCCTGCATATTTTCAACTTATTCAAATCTTATTTTATGGGTTGATTTTACCTTTTTTCTCGAAAACCATTATATGTGAAGGAAGAAATGCAGTTTGTGGAACTTTCATAATTCTGAGTATTGGATCTATAGACGACATTATTAATTTGTACAGTTTTTTAATATATTTTTTTGTGGCGGAGTCAGTTTTATTAACCCATCCCTGCATAAATACATCCAGATCTTTCTTACGTGATATATAATTTAAACAGACGGAACCCTGAAGCCTCTTACTAATCTCCCAATACGTGCATCCCCTGATTCCTCTCGATAAAAGATTTTGAACTGATTGGCTTTCAGGGACTCGTATACTGAATTTCCTGGCTAAATAACATGAAACGTTTAAGGGTAAATAGTTTAAAAAAAACAATCCAGTTGTATGGTGCTCTTTTGGCCATAATCTATTTGGAGTCGCGTCAATTATTAACAATCCATTTTTTTTTAATACACGCCATAGCTCACGCAGAACATGTTGTCTATCTCCGGGTAAAACATGCTCTATTACCGCATGTGGCCATACAATGTCAAAGCTTTCACTTGAAAATGGCAATCCATGTTTTTCATTAACAAATTCAATTTTTTTAAAAATAGAGCCGTTGTCATAAAAATCGCTGATTCTGGATTGCGCTATTTCTAAAAGCCTTTCATCTACATCCACACCAATTATTTCATTGCCCCCCAATCGACGCAAATTCAAACCAAATGCCCCTGCCCCACATCCAAAATCTAATATTTTCTTTTCTGATAGATCAATATCAAACCCGTCAATGAGATTTTTTATGTTTTTATACACATAATCAGGGTTTTCACTTCTTTCTATTTCATCTCTAAAATGTCTACCCTTTGCCAGGGCAATTATTTTCAATGTTGCCACTGAAAGTTCAGTTTTAAGTTCACTGAACTTCGCATCATATAATCCACCTGGGATAACGTGTTTTCCTTCAATACGCACATTTCTTATAATACCTGTATCCTTTACAAGGATATTTAAATCTTTTTCAGAAGACGGTATCTTCTCGTAACCTTTATCTTTTCTGTAACAGTTTTTTTCATTTTTATCTTTTTGGAAGAACTTCCTGTCTATCAAATATTCTTTCAATTATATTTCTTAGTAATATAAGGTGTATAAAAACTACAGTCTTTACATATTTCAGGAGCCGATTCCTTTTTAAAAAAACTATTAAATAGTTGCAGGTGTTCTTTGCCTTTCCATATCTGGTCAAGAGGTTTTTCGTTGATATTTCCAATAACTAAAGGATTTCTTATATCTGTCCTGGGAATACGGCATGAACAAACAATAACATTTCCATTTATATCAATGGAAGGGTGAACTATACGATGACAAGGATAGTTGATAATGAGTGGTTTATTAAATCGCATATTTCCACTTAAATGTTCTTTTTTCACAATTCCATTCCAGGTATCAAATTTGTGCGTTGCATCAATTGAAACATTTTCCAGATAAGGGACAAGTTGTACAAAATCTTTTAAACTAAAAGCTTCCCAGGATGGGATATCAAGTTTAATAAACATTGATATTTTGACAGGGTTGTTTAGTTCTTTGTTCCTTTTTAGAAGAGTGGTTATATTCTTATAGAACCGTTCATAATGATTAGACCCATAAAGTCTGAGATAGATTTCTCTATCAAAAGCCGTAGTACTAATATTTAGTAAGTTAAGACCTGATAAAAGAAACTCGTCAATATCGAACTTATCAAGAAACAAAAGATTCGTAAAAAAATACATATGACCATCAGGCGAATTGTTTCTTAAATATTTTATCTTTCTGACAGCGTCTTTATCGACTAAAGGGTCTCCCACTGTTGAATTAAGCCCAAAATCCTTCCCTCCGGCATTTAAGAACTGCCCTACCGCTTTCTCAAAGATGTCAACAGGCATTATGCCCTGGTATCTCTTTCCAAGCTTTCCATAAGCACAAAAACTACAATTTGCATTACATATATTAGTTAGTTGTAATTGAAGCCTTGTTTTGTTCAAGTCAGGAATCTCAATTTGCTTTATTGTTCTTTTATTAACAGTAATCAATTTATATTTTGTTCTTAGAATAATTTCTTTAAAATAAAATCTCTGCATTAAAAGTTTTATGCAAAGGTATATTTCCTTTTTCAACATGAACCCAAAAACAGGCATAAAAATAATCATCTCATTCTTTTTATTTTTTTGACATCTCTATTGCTTTCGAGAAGGCATTGAGAGCAAACTTGACGTCATATTTTCTTGCAAGTGTAAAAGATTCCCGGCCCATCTTCTCAGCCATATTCCTGTCATCAATAAGACGGACTATGAATCTATTGAGGGCTTCTTTATCTCCGGCATTATAAGTAAAAGAATTGCTCTCCAACCATTCGGGGCAGGCGCACTCTTCTGTAGCGATAATGGGGAGACCATAACTCATTGCTTCAAGAATACTGTTTGGCATATGATCAAATTCTGATGGCACGATAAAAACATGCGCCTCGTTAAGCAGCTTTTCTTTGTCTACCCCTTCAACATATCCCGTAAACTTGATTCTTTTATCTCCCTTAGCACGCTCTTCCAGAAATTTCCTTTCCGGCCCTTCACCTGCTATTATCAATTCAATATCATTTCCTTTCAACCGCATGAAAACATCGATAAGGTCTATTATGCGCTTGCGTTGATTTATATATCCTATACTTAATAATTTGAATGGATTCTTAGAATAATCACGAGAAACAAGTTCCTTTTTCACCGGCCAAACCTGTGACCCCACAAAGACTTTATCTTCACTTTTACCAAGGCTGTTGACGACATATTCTTTCGTTATCTGCCCATATGCAATAACTGCTCCAGCGTGCTTAAGAAAAAGTTTCCTAAAAAATCTATATGACGAATCTATACTTTTTTCCAGGAGATTTCTCGGCTTGTAAAGCCGAAATCTGTTATCAGCAATCCACATGGAAAAAGGACATTTTATGACTCGGCAGGTTAGATATGCAAGATATGTAGTTATTATAGTCTCATAGTTGAGGGTTAGAATTACAACGTTTGGACGATTAAAAAGTATTTCCAGGACAATCAGGGGGTTAATATATATTCTTCTTCCCCGAATACGAAGAGGAATGCCCCACTGCACCTTGTATTTAAATCTATCTTCATCTATTTTAGAACTCCAGAATCTATCCTCACCTCGCTCATAGCAAAATAGTACCTTGACTTCATATCTCTCCTTTAACGCATTAAAGACAGGTAATCTGTAAGGTGTTATCTGGTTATGTATGATTAATATGTTCATATTCACCACTCATAAAAATATTACTTGAAAGATTGCAGGGTTGGTTTATTTTAAATCCATGCCCGGAATTTTCTGATATCATTCATAAATATTGTAGGCTCCTTCAGATAAACCTTGCTCTTGGCTTTAACTCTACTCAGCAGTCTTGCGATCCCTCTATTATACCTATTAAAGGCTTCCGTAATCTCCTCATCAAGTACATCAAACTCCTCACTGCCCATAGTATCTACCCTGCGTTTGATGTCTTTAACGTAATAATACTTCGGGGGTGTATTATAAAAATCTTCGAGTGTTTGTTCAGGCTTAGTCAAGCCCTTGCTGAGTCCTATTTCAAACAACTCGGTTCCGGGGAATGGCTCATAAGTACAAAAGGAGGCGTAATCCGGTTTTAGTTCCTTCATAAATTCCAGGGTCTGGTAAGCATCTTCTTTTGTCTCTGTGGGAAGTCCCATCATAAAATACCCGGTCCAGTGGATACCGACCTTTCTAAACAACCTGGCGGCCTCTCTGCACTGCTCAAGGCTAATCTGTTTTCTCATCAATTTTAGAATTCTCTCGCTCCCAGTCTCTATACCAACTTTTATACTATTACATCCCGCCTCTTTCATCTTAATTAAGAGGTCTTCGTCTACCAGGTGCACTCTTGTATTAGTGTCCCATTTGATCTTAATATTTTCATCTATAAGCCTATCACAAAATTTATGTACCCTTTTTCGGTTAACGGTAAAAGAGTCGTCCTTAAATGTAAATTGTGTTGTTCCGTATCTATTCATCACAAATTTAATCTCTTCGATCACGTTATCCACAGAACGGTACCTTGTATTCCTCTTCCAGATACTTGTAGCACAGTATGTGCAGCCATATGGGCATCCCCTGCTCGTCATCAAAAGCCCCATATCCTCTGAGGTGTAGGAAGTCTTGTTAAACAATAAATCCCGGGAAGGGAAAGGTATTGAGTCCAAATCCTTTACAAACTCTCTATCGGGAGTATGAACTGTCTCTCCATTTGTTTTGAACGAGATACCCTTTATATTCCCCAAACCTTTAATCCTTGATGCAACATCAATTTGTCTTCCCAGAAACTCTACCAACTCCAGAAGAGTCCTTTCGCCTTCTCCTCTGACCAAAAAATCAACATCCGGACATATCTTTAGAACCTCCTCATATCTTATAGTAATATGCGGACCACCCATTATTACGGGCGTATCCCCGTTTGTTTCTTTTACCAACGACGCCACCTTGAAAGCAGAAGCCGCAAAGGTAGTCCAAACGGTAATCCCCACCATATCGGGTGAAAAATCACGGACTGTCTTTTTCACCTCTTGCCAGATAACATGATTATCATCTTTCAGTGATTTTAGATAAAGGGGATAGCTGTCCTCCAAACAACTGAAATCCATATTTGTCGGTTTCACATTACAATCAGCATCATAAATTAAAACCTCGTGGCCTTCCTTTTGTAGCACAGCGGCTAAATATGATAAGCCAACGGGAAAGTATCGATTGTAATAATCGATGAACCTGTAAAACGGTGGGTCTATAAGCAATACTTTCATGTTCTGGCTTAATCTGTTTCTTGAGGATAGTAGGAGTGTCTCATCAATGAGTTCAATCTTTCAAGGCTCTCTTCTAATTGGTCTGCAATGGCAAACTATCAATAAATGCCTTGGCAATATTTCCTGCATTGTGATTTTGAATAACGTAATCCCTGCATTGTCTTGCGAGGGACTGATAGTCCATGCTGCCATTGAGTTCCCTTAGCAAGGCAGGTATTTCGGCGTACTCTTCGGCAACCATACCTACCCCTTTTGTACTTATAATATTATCAGGGTCAATCGATCTCGTTATTACGGGTGTCCCGGCAAGCCAGGATTCCAGAAATGTATTGGAGAACCCCTCATAGTATGACGTGTTTAACAAAGCTATAGCGTCGGCGAGGTATGGAATGACCTCGTGCCTTTTAAGAAACCCTATCATCTTAACATTGGGCTGAGAAGAGATTTTTTTGACAACGGCTTTAATATCTCCCCTGCTGTTGGTTTGTAACATTCCGCCTATTCTATATTCTATTTTCGGAGTCTTTTTTATTATTTCCAGCAGAGCCGGAAGGTTTTTTTGGGGTTGAAAAACTCCAAGCCAGGCAACGTATCTTCTATCCCTGAGCGGCCTGGGCTCGGACAGTTCATCGTTTTCATAAAAGACCGGATTGTGTATAATGAAAATGTTCCGTGATTTAAATCTTTTTTCAAACGCACCTTTTTGATATGAGTTTTGCACGATAATCTTGGTTGCATTTTTGATACCATATTCATATGCCTTGCTGTCAAGATATCCCACTCGTTGTTTATACCTCCCGTCTGCGTCAATATCATTACATGCCATGTAAACAAATGGTATCTTAAGACT
>JBHHYH010000113.1:0-6194 GCA_046757465.1 Candidatus Scalinduaceae bacterium
AGGCTCGTTCATCCTAGATTCCCGCTAAAAACATGCGGGAATGACAGCTTTGGGGGCTTATAAATAAAACACGCAAAAACCTAACCGGACAACGCTGCTTTTTATTAAGAGTTTCTACATCAGGTTCTTGCTCGTTAGAACTTTAATATTAATACATATCTCCGTATCCACCATAACCTCCACCACCAGGCGGCATAGGTGGCATCTTTTTCTTTTCAGGTACCCTTCCAATCAAAGCATCAGTGGTTAATAAAAGTGTTGCGACACTTGAAGCATTTATAAGCGCCGTTCTTACTACTTTAGTTGGGTCAACTATCCCTTCCTTAACCATATCGCAATATCTACCTGAAGTTGCATCGTAACCTTTATTTCCTTCGGCATTGGAAATATTTTCAGCGACAATTGCTGCATTAGCGCCTGCGTTTTCGGCAATTTGTTTTAAAGGTGCAGATAATGCCCTGCGAACGATATCAACTCCTATTGATTCATCCCCTTTAAGCTTAAGTGTTTTTAACTTATCAATTGCACGAATGAACGCCACTCCTCCGCCAGGCAGGATTCCCTCTTCAACTGCTGCTCTGGTGGCATGTAAGGCATCTTCTACTCTGGCTTTTTTCTCTTTCATTTCACTCTCAGTTGCTGCACCAACATTAATCAGCGCCACGCCACCCGTTAACTTTGCAAGTCTTTCTTCCAATTTCTCCCGATCGTAGTCTGAAGTAGTAGCCTGTATTTCCGTTCGGATTTGTCCTATCCTGCCCTGAATTGTCTTGCTACTTCCAGCGCCCTCGATAATGGTCGTATTTTCTTTATCAATTTCAATTTTTTTAGCCCTTCCCAGGTCTTTGAGTTCTATACTTTCTAAGTTAATACCCAGATCTTCAAGAATTGCCTGACCCCCAGTAAGTATTGCAATATCCTGCATCATTGACTTCCTTCTGTCACCAAACCCCGGCGCCTTAACGGCTGCACATTTTAATGTCCCACGGAGTTTATTGACTACCAATAAAGTTAACGCCTCTCCTTCAATATCTTCTGTAATTATCAGGAGGGGTTTTCCTCTTTGTGAAATCTTTTCTAAAATAGGCAGCAAATTCTTTGCAGCTGAAATCTTTTTCTCGTGTATAAGTATATAAGGGTCTTCCAATACAACTTGCATCTTTGATGGATCTGTTACAAAATACGGGGATAGATATCCCTTGTCAAATTGCAGGCCTTCGATCCATTTTGATTCAGTCTGTAAACTCTTTCCCTCCTCAACCGTAATAACGCCATCCTTGCCTACTTTTTCCATCGCGTCGGCAATTATCTTGCCTATCTCAACATCATGATTTGACGATACAGTGCCGACTTGCTCAATTTCTTTTCTACCTTTTACTGGAATACTAATTGTCTTTAAGGCTTCTATTACCTTGTTAACTGCTTTTTCAATACCACGTTTGATTGACATAGCATCTGCCCCGGCAACAACATTCTTCAGGCCCTCCAGAAATATGGATTCTGCCAGTACAGTAGCAGTAGTAGTGCCATCACCAGCAACATCACTGGTCTTTGAAGCAACAGATTTTACCATTTGAGCCCCTATGTTTTGTATATGATCCTCGAGTTCAATCTCTTTTGCAACTGTTACGCCGTCTTTGGTTATTGTCGGCGACCCAAAACTCTTTTGTAATATCACATTTCTACCTCTTGGGCCTAAGGTTATCTTAACCGCCGAAGCGAGCTGATCGATACCTTTCTTTAGTGCAACAAAGGCCTCCTGATTGAACACAATCTTTTTCTTATCGGCCATCTTTTAAAACCCTCCTTTTCCTGAATAATCTAATGACAAGTTTTGTATAGACATAAATATCGCAAAAGAAATGCCTAATGGATGATATACCAACAAATTGCAACCCTTTCCGGCTTTAATATTACTCTAAGATGTATGATATTAACAAATCCTAAAACATTTTATTCTAAAAGTTAAAATTTGTTTTTTATCAGGGGAAAAATTTTATTAATACTCCTGCCAGTATGACAGCTATCCAATATTTCACAAGTACTTGAGAGTGTCATACTGGCAGTTCGTAACACGAAAGATTATGAGGGTCAATGAATTAATCTAAGTATTTATATATACAATAGTTAAAAGCTTTTTACAACAAAATATGCCGAAGCGGGGATTCGAACCCCGACATCCTTGCGGACATTAGGTCCTGAACCTAACGCGTCTGCCAATTCCGCCACTTCGGCTATTGCAACAAATCGGGTTACGTCTATACAAGCAATGTTTATGATTAATGATTAATTTTATGTGCCTGGCTAATGGCATATTTGCTAACATTCAGTATACACAAGGGTTATATAAAACACATAATGGCCATTTGGGCCAATTAACTAGTAGAAAATATCAACAATATGCTTCCATAATAGGGAATAAGTTCACGACGTCAAATGAATTATGTATAATAAAACTTGAATCTTAGCAGTACGTTTGTTAATATTAATTGAATATAAGACAGTTTGTCAATATGGAAATTGTTTCAACTAATAGAAAAGCGCGCTTTAATTATGAAATTCTTGAGAAAATAGAAGCGGGAATATCATTAAAAGGCACAGAAGTAAAGTCTGTTCGTAATAAAAATGTAAGTATAGAGGAAAGTTATGCGCAAATAAGAGACAATGAGGTTTTTCTTTACAATTTGCACATAAGTCCATATGAACAGGGGAACAGAGACAATCACGATCCGATACGCGTAAGAAAATTATTACTTCACAGACACGAGATTAAAAAATTAACTGGAAAGGTACACCGAAAAGGACTTTCTCTGGTTCCTCTATCAATTTACACGAGGAAGGGAATAATTAAAGTAGAGTTGGCTGTTGCTCGTGGCAAAAGATTAATAGACAAGAGGGAAGCCATAAAGAAGAAAACAATTGAGCGTGAAATTGCTCGTATTGTTAAAAAGTAAAAAAGTCTTGAGGTTTATTTATAAATTGAGGGGGCGAAAGGTTTCGACCGGGTAGATAGAGGCAAAAGGTTGCACTCTGAGGTTGTCAGGAGGCCTCATAAAAAACCTGGCAAAAACTTAAATGCTGATAGAGAATTAGCATTGGCTGCATAAAAACAGCCGCGTCCTTGCAATCCTCTCCTGCGGGGTTGGAATGGGCGAACAATAGCAGGATAGTTCAGCCTTTTTGCTCAACGAAGGCTGGACGAAAACTTAGTTTGAGATAGTCGTCTTAAAAGCATGTCTATCGGCGTTTAATTCGACAAAATTAAAAGATAGACTATGTGTGTAGAAGCCTTTGCTGAAATACCTTGGGACGCGGGTTCGATTCCCGCCGCCTCCACCATTTAATTTTTTCTTTTAATCTAAATTGAGCGATTTTATATTACGTGCCGTTGTAGCCGCTGGCTTTAGCCTGCGTTTTTCATCACTTAATGGGTTTGTGTAAGTTACGCAACCTCAAGGTTGCGCCTACAAAATCGCTCAATTTAGGTTTAACTACTTTAAGTTATATGGATAAAAAAATATGGATTTTGCAAGAATTTTAATAGTTGCCGACGTAAGAGAGACCGTAGACAAACTTAGAGATTTTTTTGAATCAAACGGCTATGAGGCCGAAGTTGCACTGAACAATAAGGTTGCATCAGCAATCCTGGAAGAAAGAAGAATGGATCTGGCAATAGTGGGCTTTAAGGTACAGGATATATCAGGCATTGAAATCTTAAAGAGCCTCAGAACCATAGACCCCCGTATTCCAGTTGTCTTGATACACGGGAGCGATTCCAAACGTACAAAGGCGTTAATAAAAAAGGCAGGAGCTCAGGGCTACATACCAAATCCTATTGAGGGGAATTCACTCTTAAATATTGTAAAAAGGATACTTACATCTCATTTGCGCAAGGCAGGTAGGCTAAGACTACCTCTAAGATGAAATTCATTCCTGGAATTAAACAAGCCAAATATAAAATCCTCTGTTTTTTAATAATTTCTTTTGCAATTCCTTATATCGTTTGCCCGGAAAACATTTGGTGCACAACCGAGGTAAAAAAGCTAGAGGAAGAAATAAGAGCAATAGTACACAAAAATAAACCCGAAGGCGCTAGTGTTGGTATAAGTATAATTTCAATAAGTACAAACAAACCTTTATATAAGCTTAATTCTGACAAATCATTTATCTGCGCTTCCACCATGAAATTATTTACAACGGCGGCTGCCTTATATTATCTTGGGCCAGATTTTAAATATAAAACAAAAGTATATTATCGCGGTAAAATTTCTAAAGGTAAGCTAAAGGGTGATATTATCATAAAAGGGTGTGGCGACCCTAATATATCAGGAAGATTTTATGAGGACGAAATAACTGCTATCCCAACCTCCTGGGCTGATTCGATAGAAAAGAAAGGCATAAAAGTAATTACTGGTGATATTATTGCTGATGATACCATTTTTGATAGAGAATTCGTTCATGACAACTGGCCCAAAGATCAACTTTCTGAATGGTACTGCGCACCGATTAGTGGTCTTTCATTCAATGATAATTGTGTTGATATTGAGATTAAACCAAACAAAAAACCCGGCGCTCCTGCGTACGTACAAATTGAGCCTAAAACATCTTATGTTAAGGTTATTAATGAATGTAAGACCACTTCGCTAAAATCAAAACAATCTTATTTATTATATAGGAAACCCCTTACGAACCTTATATATGTTAAGGGCTATATATGGTCAAAGACAGAGCCACAGAAAGAATGGATTACTGTGCACAATCCACCTTTATACACAGCCACTGTTTTTAAAGAGATTTTAGAAGGTAAAAATATCCGCATTATGGGGAAAGCGAGAGTTATTAACGATTCAGACTTAAATACGAAACGTAAACTTCGTGAATTGGCAAGAACGACCTCATATTTGAAGCAGTCTATCGAGGTGGCTAACACACACAGTCAGGGTTTTTACGCAGAGCAGATATTAAAGACACTTGGAGCGCGTATTAAGAAAAAAGGAAGCTTTGCTGCTGGATTGAGCGTGGTAAAGAAATTTATTGCAAAAAAGTTGGGATTTTCGGAAGAACAATATCATCTTGACGATGGTTCCGGTTTGTCACAAAAAAACAAACTAACGCCTAACATGGTAACAAAATTGTTGCGCTTTATGCATAAACACAGACATGGCCGTATTTTTTTTGAATCATTACCAGTTCCTGGTTCAGATAGCACTCTTGAGAAGCGATTGAAAAAAGAACCGTATAGATCAAGAATAAGGGCCAAAACGGGATATATTTTTGGAACAAGTGCGCTTTCCGGATATATTGAAACATTAAACGAAGAAGTAATAGCGTTTTCAATTTTAGTAAACAAGGTTAAACATGGCAGCATATGGAAAGCAAGACTTCTTCAAGATAATATATGTAGATTATTGGTAACTTATGATTGAAGATTTGTATTTTTTGCACACTCCAGTGGGAAAAGCACAAGAGTATAGCAAACATGAGTCATTATGCTTCGCTGTCATTGGGTCATTAATGACTAATAACTTAATGACGGCGTAGTTTTATGATCATATGACGAATAAATGAATACAACAAAAATCTATTCATTATACTCACACTTTTATGATAGTTTTTTTGGCAGAATATTCCAACCAGGACGTCGAATTGCAAGTGAATTGATGGATGTACAACCAGGTGAAAAAATCTTGGAAGTAGGGGTTGGCACCGGGATATCTTTACCCTTTTACTCAAAAAATGCAGAAGTAGTTGGAATTGATATAAGTCAAGATATGATTAAGCAGGCAGAAAAAAGGAAACAGGAACTAAGTCTTTCCAACATAAAACTAAACATAATGGATGCTACCAGGATGGCATTTAGAGATGGTTTCTTTGACAAGGCAATTGCCGCTCATTCAATCACTGTGATTCCAGAACCTGTTGAAACTCTTAAAGAAATGAAGCGGGTATGTAAAAAGGATGCTGAATTTTTCTTTTTAAACTATGCTGGAAGCGACAATGATATTATTACCAGGTTTGAAAAGGCAATATCTCCTATCCGAAATAAACTTGGACTGGGAAAGGCCATAGACCTTGAAGAGTTATTGCACAGTGCAAGTTTTGAAATAGTTTTCAAAGATAGGGTAAACATCTTTAAACTGTGCCAGATAATTAAGTGTAAGACATTAGTTCATAATGGAAAGATATAGATTATA
>JBHHYH010000114.1:0-5998 GCA_046757465.1 Candidatus Scalinduaceae bacterium
TTGTTTTGCAACACAGAAATATTAGGACGATATATGGTTTGGGGTGGGGTAAGGTGTGAATATTTGGGTAAAGACGTGATCACTAACATGTTATCTTCATCTTAGTTCTTCTCTTCTTAGCTGTTCTCTTCTTGGCTGTTCTCTTCTTGGTTGTTCTCTTCTTAGCTGTTCTCTCCTTGGCTACTGTTTTCTTTTTAGCTACTGTTTTCTTCTTAGCTGTTCTCTTTTTTTTTTCTGTTGTCTTCCCCTTGGCCTCTGATTTCTTCAAAACGAGTTCTTTCATTGAATAAATATCCTCAGCATTCTCCTCCATAAGTGGAATCACCTGGCTATTTAAATCCGCTCTTGTATAAGCACCAACAAAGAATAATTCGTTACTTAGCTCCTCAATGAGCTTGTTTTTATTATCTGCCCGTCTTAGAAATTCTTTATCTGCATGGTTTATCAGCTCAGTAATGTAAGGCCAAATCTGTTCTCGTTTTGCAGTTTTCACATCAAACCCCTTTATTTAATTCCTGGAACGTTTCTGAATTCTAATATTTCAATAGGCGCCATATCTTCTTCTTGATCACCTTCTATCAAAATAAGGTTATAAGGTTTACATTCTTTATTCGTTATCTTTTTACTATCAATTTTAAATATTACCATTGGTTCATTTTTAAAGATCTTTTTATTTATATTCTTAAAATAATGTGCATATGCACCTTTTCCAAACAAACCGTAATTAATAACCAAAGCACTTGTTGTTCTTATTAACTTTGCAATCTTTAAGGCGCCTTTCTTCTCTCCATGATTTAATATATGAAATGCTTTAATTTTCTCCATGTACTTATATTTTCAGCACTTATATATTTTTGCAGCACAAAATTTATTTAAGCGCCACAAGACATGGTACAGTTTAATGGCGTGTAAATAATAAATCTATATATAATAGAAGTCAAGAGGAAAAAAGAGAGGGTACGACACCTTAGATTCACCACCTAATTACGCTTGATATGTGAAACTTTAATTTGAATATAAAGATAAATCAATTGACAGGAAATAATGTGAATTATACTATAAATGAGAATACTGAGGTAGAAATGGAAAATGAAACACAGCGACATGATGTAGCCAAACAACTATGTCGGGTAGCTGTCGATGATTATCGCTATGGAGAAAAGGCACAGATGCAAGCGTTAGATTCACTGGCTAACTTCTTGGATATTCCATTCGTCGTAAAAACATTACAGAGAATGGCGGGTGATGATTACACTTATGGCGAAAAAGCTTCGATGCGAGCACTCCGAATACTAGGAAAGATTCTATGATATTAGGGACAGCGCCCACATTTTATATGAGATGTGTCCATAACACCTTATTGATTTATAGTTGCACAGAATTTCCTTGGGGGCTCAGATAATCTGAAATTTCATTAGATAACTCAATCAACTTTTCTAAATCTAATTCTTCTCCCCGGCTTCCGGGGTTTATGCCGACTTTCTTTAGAATAGGCTGCAGATCTTCACGCAACCCCTGAGCATCTTTTTCGATACCACCTTTCAGGCAAAGTGATAATAAGTTGTTCAAAAGAGTCTTACGTCTTGAAGTGTATATTGTCTTGATGACATCCTGAAAACCTTGATAATTACGTATCCTTCCAGAGTATTTGTTTCGATTAACCTTCATCTTAACGATTGCGGATTCCACAAGTGGTGCAGGCCAGAATACGTCGGGTGGCAGTTTCTTCAGTACCTTCACATCGGCGAAAAGCTTTGTCATAATAGATAGTTGACCATAATTTTTAGTACCCGGATGTGCCACCATCCTGTTTGTAATATCCCGCTGAAGTGTCAAGATCATCATCTTAATGGGTAATACTTCCTGTAATAAATCTATAATAACAGGTGTACTGATATAATACGGCAGATTAGATATTACTTTAATGCATAAGTCTCCTCCTGTAGTAGGAGCAGTGTTAACGTAATTAGATACACATTCAACTATTTCCGGATGGATATGGTGTTTTGACTTCAGGATATCCTTATTAAGCGAAGTTACATTATTGCAATCCTTTAAAGTTTCTCCCAGGATTTCAAACAGCTTGCGGTCCATCTCTACAGCAAAGACATGCCCTGCCTTCTCGGCAATCAACTTTGTTAGAGAACCTGTCCCAGAACCTATTTCGAGTATTATGTCATTGCGACTCAGCTCTGCAGACCTGATGATGAATTGTAATATATTCTGGTCTATTAAAAAATTTTGTCCCCAATGCTTCCTGAGACGAACGCCTCGCTCAAGAAACAGCATCTTCAGCATCGATTTTGTGTGAGGACCATCTAACGTAATCATATCATTAAGGTACATTGTTCCCCCTCACCTTAATCCTCTCCCCCCAGGAGAGAGGGAATGGGGAGATTATTTTAGCAGAATTCTAAACTCGAAATCCGAAGCACGAAGCCCGAAACAATTTTCAAAATTAAAAATTCAAATGACTAAAACCCTGTTTAGAATTTCTGTCATTCGACATTCGAATTTGTTTCGAATTTAGATATTAGATATTCGGATTTAATCCTGTTGTTTGTAACCCTCTTGTTACACAAAGGATAAAATGGAAGTTAATTAATCTTTATAAACATCGACTTGGATACACCACAGATGGGACATCTATCAGGTGCTTCATTTTCTACTGTGTTCCCACAGACCTGACAGACATAATAATCCACAAGCTCATTTTTGCCCAGGTTATCCAGAGCCTTTTGATAAAGGCGTGCATGGATACTCTCTACCTTATTGGCAAATTCAAAGCTCTGTAAGGCCTGTTTGTGGCCTTCTTTTTTGGCCTTTTCAATCATCCCGGGGTACATTTCTGCAAACTCGTGCGTCTCTCCTTCTATGGCCTCCTGGAGATTTTCTTTCGTACTGTGTATGCCGTCCATTGTCTTGAGATGTTTGTGGGCATGTACTGTTTCGGCCGCGGCTGCGGCACGAAAAAGCTTTGCAACCTGATTAAGACCTTCCTCTTCAGCCTTTTTGGCAAAGGCGAGGTATTTTCTGTTTGCCTGTGATTCACCTGCAAATGCATCCTTCAAATTATCCATTGTTGACATGTCCTTTATCCTTTCTCTCAGAAAGTTTTTTGATCTCGGCACTATTACCGCTAAAACGGACTCCTTCGGCAATATATTCGGCCATCTTCTCTGTTTTACCCGTTCTACTGAAGTATACAATTAATACCTTTTTCATACATGAGCCTCCTTTTGGTTTAGTTATTACACAAGCGAATGCCTTCTTGTCATGCCAGAGGTAGCCGCCAAAGTCGCCCCTGAGGGTAACCTCTAGGTCCGCCTCAGGCGGGATTCGCTGTATGAACAGACTCGCCGTGGCGAGCTTGTGCCATCTTGACCGCCATTTTTATTGCAGCTATCATTGAATCAGGATTTGCAATACCCTTGCCGGCAATATCATAGGCAGTGCCATGTGTGGGTGAAGTCCTGATAATGGGTATGCCAAGTGTGACATTCACTCCGGAATCGAAGGCGTGTAACTTTATTGGTATGGTTCCCTGATCATGATAATGTGCTATCACAACATCAAAGTCTCCGTTGATTGCTTTATTAAACACAATGTCAGCAGATATGGGACCGATACAGTCAATCCCTATTTCTTGCGCATGTTTTATTGCCGGTATGATAACGTCTCTTTCTTCCGAACCAAAACGATTGCCATCACCACAGTGTGGATTGAGACCGCAAACGGCAATTCTTGGCTTATGAATATCAAAATATTGTTTAAGTCCTGTGGCGGTTGTTCTTATGGTTGAAAATACATTTTCTTGGTTTATAAAATGTGGAACGTCTTTTATGGCAAGATGTGTGGTTACAAAAGCGACCTTGAGTTCTTTTCCAACCATCAGCATTACGACATCCTCTGAATTAGTTTTTTCCTTCAACAACTCTGTGTGACCTGCAAATTCAAAACCTGCAAGTTTAACGGCTTCTTTGCTTATGGGCGCTGTTACAAGGGCGTCAATCTTTTCTTCCGTAGCAAGCCTGATTCCCTCCAGTATATATTCAACCGATGCCCTGCCGCATTCCGGTGACGGCTTATGATATGATGTATCTTGAATTGAGACGTTATCAAGGTCTAAGAAATTTATATTATTTGGCGTTTTTAACCCGAGATTTTCAGCAATATTACGAAAAACCTTTTCACAGCCGATTACGACAAAATCGGCCATGGCCAACGTATCTTGTGATAATGCCTTAAGGATTACCTCCGGTCCTATCCCGCAGGGATCACCCATAGTTATTCCGATCAGGTTTCTTTTTCTGTTTTCAGCTTTCATTGCACAGTTTTATGGTAGGGTGGGCAATGCCCACCAATTTTTATTCTCCTCCAATATCTTCTGGTAATTCTATTGGCTCCATACTTCCCCAATCCTCTGAATAAGTCCCATTCTTTACATACCTGTGAAACGTCGAGAAAGCCCAGTCTTTTGGAGAATTAACTAATCCATGTTTGACTGGATTATAATGGATATAATTACAATGAATCTCATAATCCCTCACATTACGAATCTTATGCTCCCAAAAACGCCTTTGCCAAACAACTCCTTCCCTCTTTCGCATCCGTGATCTTGTGGAATGGCTATTGCCCACCAATCCCTTACCCACCATTTTTGTAAATCTTGACTTAATCAAGCCCCATCTCTTGGAATAATCAACATCATCTTCAGGTAAGGACCATATACAATGAATATGGTCTGGCATTAAAACCCATGCATTAATTTCAAAAGGTTTTGACAAACGTATTTCTTCTATAGCATCCCTGAGAGCAATTCTGCTTTCCTTTAGACATAAGAATCTTTGTCTTTTGAATGTAACCACTGTAAAGAAATAAGTTCTGCCCTCTCTTACCCTTCGATATTCTGGCATAATAACTTTCTTTAGGTGGGCAATGCCCACCCTACATTTATAAATTATGAACCTAAATATTAGATAGGGATTATAGAAATTATATAAATCATAAATTTACAACTAAAGGGAGCTAATTCATAAAAACCCTTTTTCCTTTAACATTTCTTCCGTTATTCCAGACGTGGTCTTATCACCCGTAACCAATATCCTCTTTACCCATTTGCCCAGCATGTCGGTTTCTATATTAACCTTCTCACCTACTCCTTTGAAGCCTAATGAAGTTACATCAAGCGTATACGGAATGAGGGCAACTGAAAATAATCCTTCTTCAAGGTCCACAATAGTCAGGCTGATACCATCTACGGCTACAGAACCCTTCTTAATCATCATATTGGCAAGCTCTTTGTTTACAGAAAACCACATGGTGCATTGTCCTGTTTCACTTTCTTTTCTATTAATTACGCCGACGCCATCCACGTGTCCTGTAACAAAATGTCCTCCCAGTTTATCGCCCATCCTTAACGAGCTTTCTACGTTTACTCTGTCGGATGTCTTTAGCTCGCCAATTGTTGTTTTGCTTAGTGTCTCCGCTGAAACGTCAAAACTTACTTCAGAACCTTTTATGTGTGTTACCGTAAGGCAGGCTCCATTGATTGCGATGCTGTCACCGGAATTTACGTCTTTTGACATTTGCGCTATATCCACAACAATGACTGCTGAGTTAGCCTGTTTTTTTATCTGCTTTACCTTACCTAAATGTTCAATTATGCCCGTAAACATCTCGACCTCCAGAAGGTAAAACCACCATGAAGAAAGTAGAGAGTAGAGAGTAGCAAGTAGAGAGAGTTGTTTTCATTTTAAAAGAGATTCCGACCCACATAGCCCCGCTGCTTTCTTGCTGAAAGCAAGATGCGGGGCTAGGAATGGGGGCGGAATGACAGAATAATATTAGGTGTCATGCTGAACTTGATTCAGCATCTAATCTAACAGTTTTTTGATATACTTAAAAATCTTCAATGCTCTTTATCTTTTTGCTGTCCATCTTTCTACTCTCTACTCTCTACTCTCTACTCTCTACTCTCTACTCTCTACTCTCTACT
>JBHHYH010000115.1:0-5951 GCA_046757465.1 Candidatus Scalinduaceae bacterium
TGACCTTTTGAATGCCATTCAAACGCTCTCCCAACTGAGCTAATCCCCCACTCTATTCGTTCAAGCTAACAGTTACAACAGGCAACCCGCCCGTACCGAACGGTACCTGCCCGAAAGACATTACCCGTTCGGATGGGTTGACACGTCGACTTACTACCATGCCGCACTCGGTAATTTAACACTTAAGCCTATATGCTCGTATGCTCAAGCATATGAGCATGTTCATACGTAAATCTCAGATATTTCACTTCTTACGAAAATAATTCTAAGCAAAATCACTCATTGATGTCAAGCGTTTTTGTTTGAAACATCTTTATTGATTGTTATAATCCCATTTATCGATGAATAATAGAAAATATAACTTCAGTGAAATAGAAAAAAAATGGCAGGATTTTTGGGAAGGCTGCGGTTTGTTTAGGGTAGATGAAGACTGTAACAAGGATAAGTTTTACTGCCTTGTAATGTTTCCATATCCCTCCGGCACTCTGCATGTTGGTCATGGTAGAAACTACATCATCGGCGATGTCGTAACTCGCTACAAGATTATGAAAGGCTACAGGGTCCTTTCACCAATTGGATGGGACGCCTTCGGCCTGCCGGCAGAAAATGCTGCAATAGAGATCGGTATTCACCCTGCCATTCACACAAGAAGCAACATCGAAAAAATGAAAAAACAGCTTGAAGGATGGGGGGTCGGTTACGATTGGGACAGGGAAGTTACCTCCTGTCAACCAGATTACTACAAATGGACGCAATGGATATTCCTCAAACTATTCGAACGCAATCTGGCATATAAGAAAAAAGCAGCCGTAAACTGGTGTCCCTCATGCGCAACCGTACTCGCTAACGAACAGGTAGTTGACGGGCTTTGTGAAAGATGTGAAACAAAGGTAAAACAAAGGGACTTAGAACAGTGGTTTTTCAGGATTAGCGATTATGCCCAGAGATTGTTGGATGACCTTGGAACACTCGATGAATGGCCAGAAAGGGTCAAGACTATGCAGGCAAACTGGATCGGTCGAAGTGAAGGCGCAAGAATTAACTTTACGTTAGAAGGTAGCGACGAAGTAATTCCCTGCTTTACTACAAGACCTGATACCATCTTTGGCGTCACGTTTATGTCATTAGCGCCAGAACACCCCATAATAGGTAGATTAGTAAAAGGCACTGACTATGAAGAATCAGTATTGGAATTTGCAGAAAGAATCAGAAACCAGAGCGCCATTGAGAGGACTTCTGAAGGGGCGGTGAAGGAAGGGGTTTTTACCGGAAGATACGTCATTAATCCTGTCAATGGGGAAAGGGTGCCTCTGTGGGTTTCAAATTATGCATTGATGGAATACGGTACGGGCGCAGTTATGGCAGTACCCGCTCATGATCAGAGAGATTTTGAATTTGCAAAGAAATATAATCTGCCTGTAAAGTTAGTCATTCAGCCTGCTGATAAAGACAAGATACAGGAAAAAATGAACGAGGCTTATGTGGGAGATGGAATTCAGGTTAATTCTGCTCAGTTTGATGGAATGCCTAACAGGGAGGCTATTCCCAGGATTATTAAATTCTTCGAAGAAAAAGGCATAGGTGAGGGCAGCGTAAATTACAGATTAAGGGACTGGCTAATCTCAAGACAAAGATACTGGGGTGCACCCATACCGGTCATATACTGTGATAGTTGTGGTACTGTTCCAGTGCCGGAAAAGGACCTTCCTGTACTCCTGCCAGAAAACGTAGAATTTAAGCCTCACGGACGCAGTCCACTTGTCGATGTGGAGGAATTTGTCAACACTACATGTCCAAAGTGCCAAGGTAATGCAAAGCGGGAGACAGACACAATGGATACGTTTGTCGATTCCAGTTGGTATTACCTACGATACCTTTCTCCCAGGGATGATACTCAGGCATTTGATTCAAAAGAGGTAAATAAATGGCTGCCCGTTGACCAGTATATTGGCGGCATCGAACACGCAATCTTACATCTTCTCTATTCAAGATTCATAACAAAGGTCTTGTTCGATCTTGGCCTTATAAATTTTAATGAACCTTTTAAAAACCTTTTTACTCAGGGCATGATTATCAAGAATGGAGCCAAGATGTCCAAGTCAAAGGGAAACGTAGTAAATCCTGATTCAATCATCGAAAAATATGGCGCAGATACACAGCGACTGTACACGTTATTTATCGCTCCACCACAACGAGACGCCGAATGGAGTGATAGAGGTGTTATTGGCGCATTTCGTTTCTTAAAACGACTCTGGAAAAATGTTGTAGTTTTCGAAGAACATTTTAAGAAAATCCCCAAGACAGAAATCAAACGGGACCTATTCTCAAGTGAGACTAAAGACCTTTATAGATACACAAATTTAACGGTAAAAAAAGTTACCGAGGACGTTGAGGAATCCTGGCATTTTAATACGGCTATAGCTTCCGTAATGGAACTAATTAATAAGGTCGCGAATTTCAATGTAAAGTTAAAAGAAGAAGACTTAAAAGATGAAAAGAGTATCAATGATTTTAATGTATTGAGATTATCACTTGAAGAAATTGTAAAGATACTTGCACCTTTTGTTCCCCACATTTGTGAAGAGCTCTGGGAGATACTGGGAAATACACCAAGCATATTCTCCGTGCCATGGCCATCATATGATAAAGATGTTATTGTTGCCGAACAGGTAGAAATGGTCATTCAAATAAACGGTAAGGTACGAAGTAGAGTAGTTGTACCATCAGACATAGGAGAAGAAGATTTGAAGTTACGTGTAATGGAAGATAAAAGGATAAAAGAATCTATAAATGGTAAAAAGATAATAAAGACAATAGTAGTACCAAAGAAGCTGGTAAATCTGGTAATAAGGTAATTTCTCCAAATCTTATGCGCGCGGGTGGGTTTTGTCGTAAACCTGTTTTAAGCGTTCTGTAGTTACGTGTGTATATATCTGTGTGGTGGAAAGATTGGAATGACCAAGCAACTCCTGAACCGAGCGGAGGTTTGCACCTTTATCCAGCATATGTGTTGCAAAGCTGTGTCTGAACGTGTGTGGAGACGTAAGCAGATTTATACCCGTCATTTTTAAATACTTATCAAGTAATCTTGCAACACTTCTTGATGATAGACGACCATCGTACTTATTTAAAAACAATGTAAGGGATCGTGAGAGATCGGGTCATCGAGGAATCTGGTTACCTTGATTAGTAATTATCATTGCCAAGTACACTTCCATGCAATATAGATGACTTTTGATTTCATCAGCTTTTTGAACCTTCTGTCTCAATTGCTTATGCTTCACACTTATTGTGCTGTTACCAAACATCTTTCAATTAAGACCACCTATAAACTATAACTAATCCCTTGCTATCTGTCTTGTAATTCCTCTTTCCTCCAGGAATTACCAGAATAGCAAAAAAGTTGTAACTCATTGAACGGTATTTGAAAGCAGAATAACTGCCAGCAAATCAAGTACTTATGGAAATTACACAAAAACTCTCTTTAGAAAAGTATTTGATTTATATCAACGAACAACAGAAGTCGTACCAGATACATTACTCACCCTTTTCTTGATCTTAAGGCCAAACCTTTTTCTTGTTTTTTCGGCCTCTTTATGTAAGGCCTCTGCCTTCTCTTTGCTGGTCATACATTTTTGTTCCTCGTAAATTCGTTCTTGAATCTCATGAATTTCACTCATCGGATTCAGTTCCTTACCCATTACTCAATCACCTCCCAAGGAGAATAAATCTCTATCTCTTTAAAGCCAGATATAGCATTAACACCAACAACTTCTTTTTTTGTCTTCAGTTTAACTATATGAGCAAAATTCCAACTGATAATAGCATCAAGATTATTAACAGAAGCAGCCGCGATATGTAAAGCGTCATCTTCGTATCTCTCAGGTATAATCCCTCCTGTTACATATCTTTTGGCCAATTCCTGTACTTCATCATTTACATATAACTCTTCAGACACTATTTCATTAATCAAATCAATAAGGCTTTTAGCTTTCTCTTCTGATGCACGATTAACCTCTCTGATAACCACTTCGGAAACGTAGGCCTCGTATCTGCCTTTCCTTACTTCATCGAATAATTTTTGGGTAACTTCTTTCTCCTTTGGAACATCATCTGCTAAAGCAAAGTTGAATATGGATGTATCAAAGTATAATTTTAGTTTTTTAAACAACGAATCCCTTAATTAAATTTATTTATAAATCCTTCTTCTTAATACTACATTCTTCTTATAATGTCAAGGTATAAAACACTCCCATTAATAGTGAAAAAGTATGCAAATCCTGGCCAAGATCATTCAAAATGTAGCGAATGCCTCTTTTACAAAAAGGAATAAACAGATTCTTCACTCCCGTTGGTCGTTCAGAATGACAACGCGGGGTCTGGAATGATACTATTTGGCCTGAAAAAAATTACTTATGCGCGCGGGTGGGTTTTGTCGTAAACCTGTTTTAAGCGTTCTGTAGTTACGTGTGTATATATCTGTGTGGTGGAAAGATTGGAATGACCAAGCAACTCCTGAACCGAGCGGAGGTTTGCACCTTTATCCAGCATATGTGTTGCAAAGCTGTGTCTGAACGTGTGTGGAGACGTAAGCAGATTTATACCCGTCATTTTTAAATACTTATCAAGTAATCTTGCAACACTTCTTGATGATAGACGACCATCGTACTTATTTAAAAATAAGGGTGCATTTCTATTCAAACTCTTTTTCTTCTTTCCAGCTCGTCTATGTTCCGATGTAGAATTAACATATTCTTTTACAGCCTTAATCGCATAGCTGCCGATAGGAGCCAGCCTTTCTTTTTTACCTTTTCCCTGTACTTTTATCATTCCGCCATAGAAATCAACATCTTCTTCATTTAAACCTACCAATTCACTTACCCTTATCCCTGTACTATAAAGCGTCTCTAAGATAGCCCTATCCCTCAATCCAAATATCTTTGATTCGTCAGGAGTCTTTAATAATTTATCCACGTCGCTTATGCTCAAGAAATGTGGAAGCTTCTTCTCTTGCTTTGGGGTTCGTAATACCTCGAAGGGATTTAGCTCAAGCACACCTTCCTGATTCAGAAATTTGGAAAATGAGCGCAACGATGCTAACTTCCTAGCCATAGTTCTCTTTGAATTTTTCTCAAACCTTAAAGTAGCTAGAAACTTTCTCAATAAAAGGTGATTGATATGTTTTAAGTCCTTACATTTTTCATCTGTTAAGAATTTATTAAATTGAGCAAGGTCGTGTTGGTAAGCTCTTAACGTATGCTTTGAAAAGCCCTTTTCATGTTTCAGCTTTTCAATGAATTTTTTAACAAATGCCTCAATCATCAGAATCTTTTCCTGTTTTATTCGAAAATACCTTTAACCAATGTTGCACCTCACTCTTGGATGGCCCGGTGTATTTACTCATAGGTTCTCCTTCGTCTCGCATTATCTTTTTGCGTCCCCGTCCATCTGCTGTCTGGCGAATAATTTTCTTTGTAACGTCTCCATAGAATTCTAATGGTTCCATAACTTTACTACCACATCTTTCCACAAATCGTTGTATATCCCTGTCGGAAGTAACCACCATTATTTCCCTGGGACGTTTGCTATTCTTCACTATCCTTTTTATTTCTTCATCCGCATCAAGGCCCGGTCTGGCGAAAACTACATCTATTCCGGATATATTACTCTTATACGAAACACCAGAACCCTGGCCGTCAAAGACGACAATTAGTTTATGTCTTCTCTTTTCCTTATATTGCTCCAGTACTGTAAGAAACCTATTACGCAAGATTTCAATATCACATTTCTTTGTACTATCTCCCAATTCAGGAACCTTGAAAATTACATTGTAACCATCAACTATTACGTCCATCTCAATGTTTTAACCTTTATGATACTACTCTGAGTTATTTGTTACTTGTTATTAGTTATTGGCTATAAGTCAACTCCGTACTCTCTACTCTCTACTC
>JBHHYH010000116.1:0-5716 GCA_046757465.1 Candidatus Scalinduaceae bacterium
CTCAAGCGTCAAATTGAGGCTACAGACAGACAAATTGATGAGCTGGTTTATGAATTGTATGGATTAACTGAGGAAGAGATTAAGATTGTGGAGGGGGAAATTCAATGAGAAACAAAAAGAACTTATTGGAGAATACCAAGATAAACTACGTATATAATAAAAATAAAAAGGGGTTTTTTACTTATTATGAAAGATCAATAAAAAAATTCGACAAGATTATTAAAGAATCTAACGGTGAAAGGATCATACAGAAATATTTGGAGAAAAATCCTATACTACTGTTAAATGCAGGGCTAAAAGGTTTCTTCCCTTTTGCTTCAAGAAGATGCGCTTTATTTAGCAAGGTAGAATTAGGAGAATGTTTTGAACCTGACCTCTCCTTTGTGCATGCAGATTCTACTGGTGCTTGTTGGACATTTATTGAACTTAAAACAGCTAATGTGAAATTATTTAATAAGAATGGCGACATGAGTCGTTATTTAAACCGTGCGCATAAACAAATTATACAATGGCAATCTTGGATCAAAGACAATAAAGCTTATGCCCAAGCTCGTTTAGGTGAATTGCAAAAATCAGCACGTATTTATAAAGATGCTGAGTTTTGTATGGAGCCTAGATTTGTAATAATAATTGGAAGAAGATCAACGTTAAACAAAGATAATAATAGACTACGTATTGAGATGTGTAATAGCAATCCACGATTAGAAATAGTAACTTATGACCGCTTAATAGAACCATTTAGATTTGATCCCTCTAAGGAGGCAGATTGACAAGAAAATTATGAGTATTAAACATAAATATCACAAGCTGGTTCAATCTTGCCCGCCTGAAAGACCTTGTCGGGCAGGCAGATAGAACCAATAGTTTTATAAACAAAAAATTCTTATATTAATAGTTATGCATATAATAAAAAGGAGAAAACATGCAAATAGAATTATCTAAAGAGGAATACAGAAATTTAATCGATATGATTCAAATAGCAGATTGGGTAATGAATGCTCACAAAATAGAAGAAGATCCTTCTACAGAAAAATATAGCAAACTCGAACAAAAGATCTATTCATTTGCAAACAAGATGGGATGTGAAAATCTTATAGAATATGATAAAGAAATGAATAGGTATTTTCCTACAAAAGAATTTGACGAAGGGCAAGGCATGCAATATATAGATGAATATAATAATGATTCTTTTTGGGATGAATTAATTGATCGTATTGTTGTTAGAGATGTTATTCAAAAAATTGGTGAAAAGAAAGCTCGTGAGCTAACCTTTGAAGAATGCCTGGAAGTCGAAGAACCTTTAAGAGAGAAATACAGCATTGAATTCGAACAAAATGGATTAGACAATATTGAAATAAAAGGATAAAGGTGGATTCGCCCTGTGGAGTAGAGCTACTATATTACTCCACAGGGCTTAATCCACCCTACGAAGATCTATAGGTTATTGTGTCTTGCCTCTAGCATCTTGTTTCTGCTTCTTATTTATATCGTGATCATCCTGTAAATCCTGCACTCATCGTTGCTGTTTTGGTAGTAATAACTGATTCCTAAAGTATGCCTAAACCTTACTTGTTACTTATGCCCGTTGTTCTACTGCTTCTGGTTCTATTTCGACACGAGCCACATCAAATCCAGCCGACCTTACATCAGTCATTGCAGAGCGAATGGCTTCTTCCAATGATGAAGCCACGCGGTGGAAATGAATTTGAGGTACACCAGAGATAGTGGATATTGTGCCATCATTAAAGATGCCGTAGAGCTTATCAGATTCTTCTTCTTTTGGATCAACTTTCAAAATGAGTGTAAATTCATGCTCTTTCATAATTAGTTCCTTTAGTAAGGTAATATAATCAAGGATTTAGGGACCGAAATGGAAACCTAAAGGTTTCCGCTACATTAGGCAATTTGTAATCTAATTTATTTATTTTTTAGTCTAGTTTTGTGGAGCAAAAACACACACAAATTGGCAACCTGCTTGATTTACCTTATTCAACTTGTTGATATCAAAGAAACTTTAACAAGTATCGAGTATCAAGCATCTAGGATCGGATAATCATGTTATCACAACATTGTTCTACCAAGCTGTGAGCTGGGCAAACTAAAGTTCTTTTACATCCTCTCAGGTGATTTGAGGCCGAGGATGCTTAGACCATTTTTTATAACCTGTCTGATTGAATCAACCAGCATAATCCTTGCCTTTCTTAACTCCGCATCGTCAGTAAGAATCCTGTGGTGCTGGTAGTATCGATTGAACGTACTGCACAGGTCAAGCAGATGTTTACTCAGTATGGAAGGTTCATAATAGTTTGCAGAGCGCAATATGAAGAGTGGAAATGCCTCGAGTCTCTTGACTAGTAATAATTCATCATCTTCCCTTAATAAATCATGATCTATATCGGTTGTAACTTCCTCGCCGTACTTTCTTAAGACACTGCACAACCTGGCATGGGTATATTGTACATAAGGACCCGTCTCCCCATCAAAATTAAGAACCTCGTCCCAATCGAATAAGACATCCTTAACCCTTTTTGTGCTCAGCTCTGAAAAGATTATGGCCCCAATGCCAACGTCATTTGCCACTTCTGCCTTATTCTCTAAATCAGGATTTTTCCCCTCCATTATCTCCTTGGCAATCTTACACGACTCCTCCAATAAATCCTCCAATAGAATAACCTTGCCTTCTCTCGTGGACATCTTGCCGTGTTTGAACTTGATCAATCCAAAATCTACATGTACACAATCATTCACCCACTTGTATCCCATAAGCTCCAGGACTTTGAAGAATTGCTTAAAATGCAACCTCTGTTCCGAACCAACAACGTAAATCATTTTGTCAAATTTATATTCCCGTTTCCTGTATTCGGCAGCGCATATGTCTCTGGTAGCGTATAAGCTTGCCTCATCCTTTTTTCTCAGGATGCATGGCGGCATATCGTATTTTTCGAGGTTCACAATCAAGGCATCCTCACTTATTTTACTCAAGCCCGCATCTTTAATTCTCTTAACCGTATCACCAAGCATGTCATTATAAAAACTTTCACCTGCGTATGAGTCAAACTTTACGCCCAGTCTTTTATATACCCTCTCAAACTCTTCCAAGCTTATGTCTTTAAAATATTGCCATATCTCCCTTGCCTCTTCACTCCCCTTCTCCAACTTTCTAAACCAATCCCTGGCTTCACCCTCCAGAGAATTGTTACTCTTAGCCTCTTTATGAAATCTAACATACAGCTCATTAAGTTTACTGATATCCAGTTCTGCTTCCCCGGCCGTTCTTTGTTTTTTATAATCTTCAACTGAAGGGATTTCCCCGCCTGAACGGCTTGGCCCGCCCGGATGACTCGGTCGGACGGGTCGGGCAGGAAATTCTGAACCCCATCTCTTAAAGGCAACGATTAATTGTCCAAATTGCGTTCCCCAATCTCCCAGATGGTTTATGCCGACACACTTATATCCCAGGGTTTTGTAAAGGTTATAAATCGCATTTCCAATAACGGCTGAACGAAGATGGTGAACTGCCAGATGCTTTGCGATATTTGGGGAAGAGTAATCTATGACAACCGTTTTCCCCTTGCCTAAATCAGAAGTCCCATAGGAATCTCCTTCACTAAATATCCCTTTTAAGACTGTCTTGAAAAGCATATTTTTGGAGACGTAAAAATTTAGATATGGCCCGTGAGCGCTTATGCGAATTATTATGTCGTTTGGAACAAGTTTCTGAGACAGTTCTGACGCAACTTTTTTTGGGTCTTTTCTTAATTGTTTTGCAATAGCAAAACAGGGAAAGGCATAATCACCCATCTTTATGTCTGGGGGAATCTCTATCAGGCATTCTATTTCTTCCACCGACAACAGTATCTCGTCTTTTAGCAGGGAGATTATGTTATTGATAAAAATATCCATATTACTTTTTCCGTTAAAATTTCATTTTGTTAATTTTAACAACAAAGGCAGGTAATAAAAACCCGAAATACGAAGTACGAAGTTAACTCACTTTTACTTACTCGTTCCCATGCTCTGCGTGGGAACGCCTTCAAGACGCTTTGCGTCACCACTCCATACAAACCTCCAACAAACCTTCTTGCTCTGCATAGTTTCGGGCACTTGAATAACGCCAATGTATTGGATCATCCACATATCCTCTTTTTACAGGATTGTAATGCATATATTCCAACTTTTGTATCATCATTTTCTCACCTTGAATCAACTCAGGATGACTACCCTCTTGCCAAAACTGATATGTTCTATCCTTTTTGTATTTAAGTTTGTGAAACTGCAATTGTTTGAGTATCGCCTTTACTTTGTTTTCTTTTAAATAATCAACAATCTTCCTTGCCGTAAATGATTTGAAATGTCCTATCTCTATAGCTAAGTCACTACCTGAAACTACAAGATGAAGATGATTTTCCATAATAACATAGCCGTAAAGTTTCAAATGTTTTTGTACTTGTAAATGATTCAAAGAATCTAAAACAATCTGTGCAATGTCTCTGTTTGTAAAGACTGAAATCCAGTTGACCACTGTACAGGTAAAAAAATGAGGGCATTCATCTTCTATAACTTTGTAACGGTTTCTTCCCATTGAATAAGCTTTGATTATGACGCGGTTTGCCCGACAAGCAATGTGACGCGGAGCGTCAAACGTTTCGTTCCCACGTAGAACGTGGGAACGAGTTACTTAGTTTTTTTGTACTCTTTACAACTCCTATTTCACGGGTAAATTTGTTTCGTGCTTCCCCGCCTGCCGTCGGGCAGGGATTTTCGTCCGCCTGCCATTTGCCCGCCCGGCAATGCCGTTCGGACGGGTCGGGCAGGGATTTCGAATTTTAAATTAAACTCCGAACCTTATTCATCTCATTCCTACCAACTATTCCCTATTACCTATACTACCTATCACCTGATTATTAAAATTTGGCAACAAGAAAACTAATAGTCCGGCTATGGGCGCCAAATATGCTACAATTTCTAAAGATATTCCCATACTATATCGATCTGCAAGACTCCCGATTAAGGGAAGCATAAGCCCGGCAGCGCCCCAAACAAGACCCATCGCAATGCCTGAAACAGCGCTAGCCATTCCGGGATAGAATCTCTGAACGATTAAGACATTGACAGGGGCAGCCGCAAATATAACCATACCACTAAGGCTTAATAATACCATAGAATAAACTCCTCTTTCATGTAAAAACCATATAAGTAATGGGCATGCCAGGATCGAGGAAATTGCTATTATTATTTTTCTATTAATATTATCTGACAGATATCCACCCATCAAACCACCAACAGTTCCACTTATTAAAAAGATAGATATTGCTATTCCGCCTTTTTGAATCGAAAGTCCCCTTTCTGCAAAAAGTATTGACATGAAGCTCATAAAGCCCGTAATGACGATTGACCGTAAAAACATTATCAAGAATAGAATCCATAACGGCCTTGATTCTCTGGTAAAAAGTATTTTCAGGTCTGATATCTTTACCTTGTTTTCAATACTGGATATTGCAGGTAAGGTCTTAATCAATATTATTGCCAATATTATACCCGGTAGTGAAAGGAACCATAGCTTATTAATTCCAAAAGACGATACAAACGAAGTAATTATGAACGGCGCACCGGCCAGCCCTATACTCCCTGCCATAAGGAAGACAGACATCACAAATGCGGATTTATTCTCGCTCAGGTCAGCAACACTTGCAGCGCCATTAGGGTGAAAAGAGGC
>JBHHYH010000117.1:0-5574 GCA_046757465.1 Candidatus Scalinduaceae bacterium
TTAATTTAATCATTCGAACATTGTAAATTGAAATTTGTTTGGAATATATACTGCACCCTATTAAGTAAGCAGGTGTAATTTTGGATTTGACTGCCCTGTTAAATATATACCTTGGCATTTTAATTGTCCTTTATAAAAAATACGACTTTTGAAAGCTGTATTGACATCATCCTAAATAATTTAACAGGGTAAATATTTCGTGCTTCGGATTTTTAAAGTTTTTTACAACAGTCGAATTGCCGAATGCATGCTTTTTGGTTGGATAATTTGATTTGTTTCTGAAAGACGTAACTATTGTTCTGCAATAAAGGCAGTTTCTGGTTCAGGTTCGTTTTTAAGGTTCTTCATTTCCGGGTTTTTTTCCATAAAATTGATGAATACTATTGCAAGTTTTGGATCAAACTGAGACCCTGCCCCCTTTTCAAGCTCCTGACAGGCCACTTCGTGTGACAGACCTTTCCTGTAAATTCTATCAGATGTCATTGCATCGTAAGCGTCAGCAACTGCAATGATCCTGGCGATAAGATGGGTTTCCTTACCCCTTAAACCGTCGGGATATCCCTTGCCGTCATAACGCTCGTGGTGATTCCTTACACCCGGCATCAAGACGTGTAGGCGTGTCATAGGTTTCAGGATTTCACTACCTTTGACAGCGTGTGAATGTATTATTTCGGTTTCTTCATCTGTTAAACGATATGGGTTATTTAAAACCTCCTCCTTTATTCCAATCTTTCCGATATCATGAATGGTAGCGGATAGTTCTATGAATTCCAGTTCTCCCTCTGATAGCCCTAACTCTTTTCCGATTCCAACGCTGAAGGTTGCCACGCGCCGTGAATGTCCATGGGTATATGTGTCTCTAGCATCGAGTGCGGCTGCAATCGATTTGATGTAGTCAAGGAAGATGTCGTGAATATCGCTGTAAAGTCTGTGGTTTTCAATTGCAACAGCTATTTGATGGGTGAATGATGAGATAAGCCTTAGTTCCTCAGACGTAAATTCCGAGAAGGGGGAGAGTTTAGATGGTAGTTTATTATAAAGATAAAGTATTCCGATTGTATGTTTTTTTACAATAAGAGGAATACCCAGGAAGCAGCGTATGTGGGTATTTAGCAATGCCAAATCAGGATGTCTTGATACATTATCAACCCATATAGGTTTGCCGTCAGTGTGAATCCGTTTATTTACTACGCTGGCAATTCTTTGTGATTCATCCTTTTTCGCATTAAGACCGGTAGAAGCATTGTATTTAAAGTCTTTTGTCTTATCATCCAGAATGTACAGGGCTACTGCTTCGCAGTGAGTTATTCTCTTTATCGGTTCCAGGAATTCTACTGGTGGTTTAGATGGAACTGCGAGTGCAGACGTTATCTTAATATCTTCCTGAAAGTTTTTTAATGAATATTGATTCGATTCATCCTTGGACGTCATAATCTCACCAACCTCCAGGAGCAGGTTTAATTCAAGGTCCCTCATGGCTGATTCTCCACTGGCTGAACTCAGGTTAACAGCCAGACAGGTCCCTACATGCATCAAAAACATTGTTATGAATGGCATCATGTCTATCATAATGTTTAGTTTTTGAAATAAGACCAGGCTTGTAACCGTAATAATTGCCGTTATTGCAAATAACAGCAAGAGACCTCCTGCAAGCAGCACGTAAGTACTACCTCTTATGTGGCTTCTAAAGATTGATAAGCCTATGATTATGGATAGGCCTGTAATTATTAAGAGTGTATAAACAGGCCCTGGTATTCTGATAAGGTTTCCTGTCAAGAAGTTGTAGAGAAGATTTGCCTGGATAAATATACCGAATTTACGCCCGAATGGGGTAACATGGACGTCTTGTTCAGAACCCGGTGTAGCAATACCAATGAAAACGATTTTGTCCTTGAAGCCTTCGGCAGGGAGCCTCTTTTCGTTATGCGGAGATACGTTTGAAAATGAGTACAGGGTGATAGGTTTTTCTTGCCCAATTTTTTCTAACCATTTAGCCTGTGTGCCTTGATATATATAAACTTGCCTTTCAAAATCTATATAGTTAATGGGCATACAGCTTTTTGAATCAAGGGGTATATTTAATTCACCTACTTTTAATGAATTTCCGGGATGAAATTCAAATTCCTGTTCTATTCCCTTGTGTTCGAGAAAGGCGGCAAGGGCAAGAGGTACAAAACGCTTCTTGCCATCGATGCTGGCAATTTGAATGGGCGCTCTTCTTGCGACTCCGTCACTATCATAGAATACGTTTAAATGACCTACCCTTTTTGCTGAATCTGATATTATCTTAATATTTTCAATTAATCTCCCTGTATAAACTCCATTAACTGGTTTTTTCCTAATGAGATTTGCAGTAGAGCTCCAGGCGGGGAAGATGGTAATATCGGCGTTCCTTGCAGCGTCTGATAATGCCTTATCATTCTTTGGGTCTTCTTTATCCGGCAGGTCAAAAAACATATCAAAGGCAATGACACTGGCGCCGCCTTCTTTCAAGTAGTCTATCAGTTCGGCATAACGACTCCTTGGCCATGGCCACCGACCAAGCAGTTTCATGTCTTCATCTGTGATACCTATTATGGCTATTTTCGGTACGCCTGCAGTCTTTTTGTGAGTATTGTGCCTGATACGCCAATCGTACGAAAGTTTTTCAAGTCTATCAAAGACACCTGTAAGGAATAATAAAGATGTGATTGCGGCTATTATGATCCCCCAGGTAAAACCATAATAATTCTGTTTGATTATGTGTTTAATATCGAACATAATTACAGATATTAAGTGTATGGGTTATAAATGTACTATTCTGTCCAGCTCTTGATAGGGGAAAT
This sequence comes from Candidatus Scalinduaceae bacterium, assembly GCA_046757465.1. Classification (GTDB taxonomy): domain Bacteria; phylum Planctomycetota; class Brocadiia; order Brocadiales; family Scalinduaceae; genus Scalindua_A. Next base: position 2,826 of record JBHHYH010000117.1, read on the forward strand.
TCTTTCCCAGGCATGTCGTATTTTTGTATTACCTGGTTGTGCATGATGATGTTTGATTCAGGTATTTTGTACCGTTAGGACAATGATTGACAGGGTTTACAAAATATTCAAATTTGTTACATGCGAGTTTATCGTCCTCATTGTGTGTTTATAGCAAGATATATGCCAATGGAGATACGATAGGCCCCATTTTGGATGTATTAGCGCCACCTTTTTGTTCTGGTGGCACTCATTGATTTAAAGGCTATTTTTTCTTATCTTTCTTCTTCTTGTCATCGTCATTACTTTTATCATTACTGCTATCGTCGCTTTCTCCTTTATCTTTGTCTTTCTTTTTTTTCTTTTTCTCCTTCTTTAGCCTCTCCTTTGTTTCCTTCTTCTCCTTCTTTACCCTTTCCTTTTCTTCCTTTTTCTCCAAACCAGGCGGTTCATCACTATGCCAACCCTTCTTTTCTCCCTTGTCCCAACCAGGTGGTTCATCATCATGCCAACCTTTCTTTTCTCCCTTCTCCCAACCAGGTGGTCTATCACCTTCGGCAAAAGCCAATGAACCAACAAAGAATAAACAAGCAATTACGATAAAAATCCAATATCTCATTACCTTGTACATGAGAATTACCCCCTTACTTGCGCTTTATATGTAGGTTTGTTGCTTTATGAGGTATCATCCTTCGAGGGAGTTTTCGTAGTATTTGTTTCAAGCGACAGGTACTTTTTAAATTTAGTGATGATTTCTGTGTTTTTCCCTGTTCTGTTATCAAGGAAGTCCTTAATATTATCTATTACTTCTTTTTTCTTCTTACTTTTCAGTTTTAACTTTGCCATGTCAAATGCCTCAATCCTGAGATCATCAAGGCCCATCTTTTTAATCCGCCTGGATGCAAACTTCATCGACTCATCCCTTATCTCAGATAAAAATTCTGACGTTATTGTTTTGTATCCTCTTTCCTTTGCTCGCTTCTCCATTAGTTTATAAATTCCGGGTCTAACAAAATCAGGGGCATTTTTTACTCTCTCCAACGCCTCAGTCTCCCACTCAATCTTCCCATTCTTTGCCTTCTTTTTTCCCATCATGCTAAGGAATGGAAACATCATCTTCTTATCAACTGCCATCTTTTCCTTTGCTTCTTTCATTATGTCTGGCGTTATTTCAGAATAACCCTTTTCCCTTGCATACCGCTCCACCCTCTTGATTACCATTCCTCTTCCAAAGGAAGGTACTTTGTTCAGTCTCTTCTTTGCATCCTCACTCCATGAAAGCTCAAATCCTTTTTCCAGGCCAAAGGTGTTTTCAGCCTTTAGCATTATCTTCTTTCCTCCGTATTTTCCGGGCTCATATTCACACCAGGAATCCTCTGCCATTTGATCACCCGTAGTGGCATAGGCCCTTGCACGGCAACCTTTGCACATTGATTCAAATTCACATTCTCCGCATCTACCTTTAAGATTTGATTCCCTGAGCTCCTGTAAGCTGCTGGAATCCCGCCAGATTTCTCCAAAGCTTTTTTCTTTAAGATTTCCACAGGATGTATCCAGATATGGGCAGGCCGTGACATTTCCCTCTGGCGTAATCCTGCAATAGTTAGTGCCTGCAGGACATCCGCCTGAATAGTATTTTACCAGCGCCGATTCAGGATCCATCTCATACGCTATTCTTCTATAATGTGGTGCGCACTTTGCGCTAACGAGCATCGTCCCCTCGTATTGTTTGTTCAGTTTATAAATCTGCTTAAGTGCGTCTTCATACTGTTTTGAAGTGATGTCTGTTATGTCCTGACCTCTTCCTGTACAGACAAGGAAGAAGAGGTTAAAGACCTTTGCCCCCATCTCGTTTGCAAAGTCAACGACATTTGGAATCTCATCATAATTCCTTTTAAACACTGTGGTTTGTATTTGTATTTCGAGTCCATTTCTTTTACACGCCCTCATCCCTTCAATTGCCTTTTCCCACGAACCTTTTAGTCCTCGAATTGAATCGTGGACATCAGGGTGCATAGAGTCGAAGCTTATACCAATCCCGGCAACACCACTATCTTTTAACCTTTTGGCAACGTCATCGTTTATGAGACAGGCATTTGTTCCCAAAAGGACCATCATTCCCTTCCCGGAGGCATGTCTGGATAAATCAAATATATCTCTTCGCAAAAGTGGTTCGCCACCTGTTAAGATCAGTATTATGTTTGGATTTATTTCGGCGATGTCGTTTATTACCTTATATGCAGCGTCTGTGTCTAATTCATCAGAGGAGGGAATGTTCTGGTTGAGTGTCGTTTGGGTGTTATCTGCTAGCAGATAACAGTGTGAACACTCCAGATTGCATGTCTTGGTGAGATTCCAGGAAATTACGTGGGGTATGAATTTCATTTTAAATGCCTCGAAATATATACTAAGTCGAGCTTGATTAAATTGCAAGGGAATCTTAAAAACGTTTTTTTATTATTCTTTGCGGTAATCGATCTAATTATGGTTAAGACGTCGAACATAGCAGTTAGGAAAATAAGGTTTAAATACTACCCCGCCCGTACCGAACGGTACCTGCCCGAAAGACATTCAGACTGTGTCGTAATAAAGAAAATACAGATTCTGAATCAATACTGAAACCCGACTGAGTCGAATCTGATAGTTGCTTCAAGGGGCGCTACAGGCGACAAGTTCAGCACAGGATTCAGAATCTGATGATTTCAATAGGTTAGTAACCTAAGAGATCCCGCCCCCACAGCTTGCTCGCTTGCGCTTCGTAAGCTAGCAG
>JBHHYH010000118.1:0-5248 GCA_046757465.1 Candidatus Scalinduaceae bacterium
CGACTCATAATTCTTTATATCCACTATAAACATCTCAAAGTTCATTGACCATTCTTCAAAATAATCAGGATCCTCCTAGCCAGTATTTTCACCCAAGTCCCATCTTCCTTCAGGTATCTAGCCATCCATGATCCTAGATAACCAAATCCTCCGGTAACAAGAATCCTTTTATCTTCTAACATTAACCACCTACCTATTACTCATGCTTTTCAGTATGTATTTTTCATGATAGTAAACACTTTGAATCCCAGCAAACACAATTATAATATTCGATAATGTTTCGCCCAGTTGCTGTATATGCAAAGTTACCATGCTTGCTGCAAAAGCTGTTAAAAAAATCAAAGACAGCCCATATTTGTCCATATCTTTTCCCTTTCTGTAATGCATTACCAGATATACCATAAACATCATTATGCCACCGAAGTAGATTTCGACTCCAAGAAAGTAAGGAACGCCATGTTCAAAGGCCCCCATTACGGCATAAGGCGTTTCGTTCATAACAATTTCTCCCTCAGAGAATATATTCACGAAATCATTATCCTTTAGGTGAGGCCCAAAACCAAAACTAGGACTTTCCCGCACTACAGCATTTAAAATTATTCCAGGTGTTTTGATTCTAGCAAGCATTTCACTATGATAAATCCCATCAGAGTGTACCGTCTCCAAGATTCTATGTTCGTAAAGATCAATCAAATATGGGGAAAAGAAAAAAGCTATTATTGTACTTCCCAGTATTACTACCACCAATGTTTTTACAGCTATTTTGAGCTTTGCGAAAAATATAAAGACAACAAGAGACACAATTGCTGCTATATAAGCAGACCTTGTCTGCGTAAATATCATGGCTAGTAGAGCAAGGGGGAAAGCAATAATGCCAAGCATCCTCTTGCGTGACATTATCCCGATACAAAATGGCAACAAGAAGGCAAGATATTGACCATAATGAACTGGATGAAAAAATGGACCTTTAATACGCACGATTTTCCCGAGTAGCATCTCTAAATGATATTCCATGTAGATTGGCTTCCAGGTGGGGGTCAAGAAGGGACTAAGTAGAAGCCATATATTAATTTGGAAAAAGCCTTCAATAATTCCCATTACCCCCATGATGAGGCCTTGAGCGGCAAAAATAGTTGTCACTGTCCACAGATCATCCGAGGTTCTAATCATTTCCTTTCCAACCAAAAATAACATAAATATTGTTATGCCCCGAGTTAGCCATCTGAAATATGCACCTTGAACAGGATTAGCGATAAACATGGATATGCCTAACCAAATAAATAGAAATATCAATAGCATATCTATAATATTCAAGGATAATTCATACATATTACGATTTTCCCTCCTATATAACAAATATGTCAACCAGATAAGAAAATAAAGAAATCTTTGTGGAGCCACATTAGGTAATGAAGGTGATATTCCTATACCCCAATCGTAGGGGATGAATGGCAGGACAAAAAGACATCCCCAAAATGCACGTTTTGGATTATGGACTGCATACAAAACCAACAGTGCACAAGAGGGCAAGCTCGCAAGTACAATTAACTTTTTTACATTCCCTGATATTAGGATAATCAGGATAAATATGGATACAAATATTAATATTAATATCCCGTGCTCTAGCCTAATAGTGGGTATACTTATCTTTAATTTATGAGATTCATGCATGGATACAATGATATCAGAAGATATGGAGCAATCAACTATATGACACCAGTTCAAAAATTAAACCCGATGCTCTATTTTTTATTGCTACAATTTCGAGCTTAAGATATCGGCAATTCTTTCACTAGAACCTCCATCCGCAAGAAAAAAACACTTCCTCAATGTGAGACTCCTAGTTTTTTCGTCAGGAATAAACGGATTTGGATTGGAAATAAATCTCTTTAGTGATTCTCTTAAATCTGAAATGGTGCAAAAAGATGGAACAACTTTCAGTTCACGGAAAACAGAGGCATCATACGAAGCAGACACCCACTGCCAGACAGGAACCCCCTTTATCAAAGCTTCCTCTGCCACTGTAGAGTAAGAAAATATTATCAGGTCTGCTTCTTTTATATCCTCCTCTAATGCTCTATCTTTAACCAGTATCCTGTCTTCATAACGTTTGAAGCCCGGAATTTCTTCCATCTTTGCAAAAGGATGACTTCTTAAAGACAATCTTAGCTGTGTAAAACACTTTGTAGCTTCATATACTGCCTCGATCATTTCCATCTCCGAATCTCTATCAAGAGAAGTTACCAAGAGCAAGTTTCTAGTCCTGCTTCCTTTTCCATCTCGAACAATGGTATGATTTGTGATATGTTCATATCGTGATGAGCCTGTTAAAAACACTCTTTCTTCTTGAAAACCGCTCTCCATGAATATTTCCCTCCCAATCTCGCCCATAGCAAATATATAATCAGGTTTGGGAGTAGGACAGTTATCCGGATGTCCCCGGTATTCAATCTCTGGATCAAGAACCGCCATAGTCTTTTCTCTACTATAACTTGCATGTTGAACAGCACAATGAATAACACTTGGGCTTCCTTGCTTACCTCCAGCATAAAATGCCCTTGAATACATAAAGAGTTCTTGAAAGCTTATAGACAGCTTTGGGTTATATCTCCTGAATGCTTTTGTACTAGACCTATAAACCAGTTCACAATTTGGGATTGTTGAACTCAAAAAACTGTAAGCCATCTGTTTCTTTAAGAGATCGAAATAATTAACTCCCTCTTTAACAAATACCTTTCTAAACTCCTTCTTTCTGCAGAAACGCAGAAACACTATGTATGGTTTATAATTTGATATTGCCCACATCAAATCTGTAATTTTAAGTAAATGCTGCAATATCACAACATCATTGCACCTTCTCACAGGCTCAAGCACTTCCTTCAATTTATGCCGCCTAGAAGCCGGAATCTGGTGAGGGGCAAACCATAAGAACCAGCCAACTCTTAACCCCCTTGAAGACAATTTGTCCGGTAGAGATTTAAAAAACCGATCATCATAGCCACTCAATTCATTTCCTTTAACACTCCAATCCCAAAAGCCAGAAAAAATAACATCTGGCAAGAATTGGGGCATCCTGACAGTAGCCTTTACAACTGACCATCTTACTAAAAAAGTTAATGAATATTTTATCCTGCTAAGTACTCCTCTAATAAACAGAAATGAATAATTATATTTACTTCTGCATTGAATCTCCCTAATTGCATATCTTCCCCTTAAAGCACTTGCCAACTCTTTGTAACCACCAAAGAATACAATCTGTTTGTTTTTTACCAAACTGGAAACGGAAATAATGATAAATATTTCTATAATAAATTTAAAAGTCATGTCATGTTCACAATTCTTAGCTGGAATATAGTTGAACCACCATAGGCTTACTCCCTCCTTGTTTTTCAACGCCTGCCTTAAGGTCTTTCCTCCTTTTAAAGGGGTAGCTGCAGTCTTTGCTATAAGACTTGTATAAACCTTAAGGGCCTTTTCTCTTATCTGAGGTGCAACCTGTCTCGCAGAAATTAGATTACCGTTAAATTTTTCCTTCAACTCTTCTTCTTTACCAGGACTTAAAAAGCTTAATATAACGGCATTATTCCCAGGCAATATCTCTGGTTTCTTCCAGCAAACCCATAGTGTTTTGTTTATGGTTGGCAAGGTCTTATTATCCGTTATCAACTATCTTACAACTTTCTAGCAACTACTCTCATGTGAGAACTCAAGTTATTTTTTGAAATCCAACCCTGCAATTCTCTTTTACATTTTTCACTGCCTTCTTCGGCTAACAAATCCCAGAACCTTCCTTGTTTAACACCTTCATTCTTTATCATCCCCTCAACAATATCCCAATCAAGCATACCTGGAGTTGAAATCTCTACTATTTCAAACCCTACCCTCTCTAACAAATATTTAATTGATGTTGGATTGAAGAAATTAAGATGTTGTGGTGGTGCAATACTTTTGGACTTCTCCCACAATAACGTAATATCAAAGCCCTTACCATTAAGTGTGGTTAAAAATAGACATCCTTCTGGCTTCAACAAGGAATAAGCCTTTTTAAAAAAAGATATAGGCTCAAATAAATGTTCACTTAATTCAAAGATAGTAAGAAGATCAAAGCCTATTTTTGAAGTATCTAAATCCTCAAGATATATACACTTTGTTTCTAATCCCTTTTCAATGCAAATAAAAGCCATATCGTCTGATGGTTCTATCGCAATATAATGGTTGTCAGGCAACATTTTCTTCATTTCTTCAAGGAATAAACCAAAACCAGCACCAATATCACCTATAACTAACTTCTTATTGGTGTCAATTACTTTACTTATATATTCTGCTCGTGGCTTGAACACCTTTTCCCTTCTCACTTCTGCAACCGGCTTGAAAAACTCATTTACCCAAAAACTAGTTGATGGAGACTTTGAATAAAACTTTTTAAGAACAGCAAGTGGTGGTCGCGGATTTACGAAGAGGGTTGAGCATGTTTTACATGAAACATACTTAAAACTTAGTTTTTCAAATTCAATGATAAAATTACTACTTCCGCAAGCAGGGCAATTCGTTTCTAGAAAGGAGCTGAATTCAAAAAAATCCTTTACATCTTTTTCTACAAGTTCTATATACTTATTGAATACATCACGCTTTCTGATCTCCTCTTCTTTCATTTCTTTATTGTGCCTTCTAGACCTATTGATTATTACGGATTTACTTAAAACCCTTTTACCTTCTTTAATTCGCAGACAAGATCTACATCAAAAATATAATTATTAAGTAAATCTTGTGCACTCTTTAGGATAATAAATTCAGAACCCTGTGCGTCTCATTTAAAGAAATCAGCTTCATATATACCCTCACTATTAAGAAGTTGAAGTGACACCTGCTTACTTAATAGGGTACAGTATATGTTTCTTCCTAATTTTTCTTAAGTAGTTTATACTTTTTCTAAAGAGCAATCCTCTATATGTTCTTTCTCCGCAACATCTTCTGCATAGTTCTATCTTAACCTTTTCATTGTTTTTATTAAGAAAGACATTATAATTCTCAATTAATATTTCTTTTATTTTTCTTTCTTTCATATTGCCTATGGAAGTTTTTCCAATATAATCAACACAACACATTACAACCTCCCCAATAGAATTAACATTAAGGTATGGCATAAAGCAGTTTACTTGATTATTTTCTTCAAAATAATAAAAATTTATTGAATCAAAAAATGTCTTTAATTCAAAAGAAATGTTTTCGTTGACGGAATAATATTTAT
>JBHHYH010000119.1:0-5175 GCA_046757465.1 Candidatus Scalinduaceae bacterium
TCTTGAAAATGGAGGAAGGTTTTTTTGCAACTTTTTCTCTTATCTTTGTCAGATGTTCTTTAGCCTTTTTCGGATTTTTCATTATTTATCTCCTAATTTGCTAATTTACTATAAAATAAATCCTATGTCAATGCAAAGATATTATTAAATGTGATGTACTTTTATATTAGTAAAGGTTAGAAAACTTGAATAATATGCCGGAAAAATCTGTATCAATAATAAAGTACTTAATGTTGGCTGTTCTCATACAGTGTTTTGCGTACTCAATTGCCTTAGCACAGTTAAACGAGAATTGTACTGTTCTGGAAGCATATTATTCTTCTCTTCAGACTTCTAACTCCTAACTCCCACCCTTTGCGGTAAACTATTATCATAAAAATTATTAAATGAAAAAAGCCAAGAAAAAGATTTCAATTTATAGTTTTTGTCTGAATCCGGGTCTTATTTTTTTAGTGTTGCTTTTGGCAACGGGCGTCCTGATAGTCAAACATAAAGCAGAGGATAAGGCTCTGGATGTAAAGATCTCTGAAAGGAAGACATTGGGTTCGTTGAGTCCCGTTGTTTACAAGGAAGTCAATAGCCCGGATAACATTCGACCTGTTTCTATTGCTGGAAAGGATAATTTATATTCGGATGATAAGATAAAGGAAGATGACAATAATCTTTCAACAAGTATCAGGTTTAAGGATGTCACATTGGAGTCCGGCATTGAATTTTCCCACACACAGGGAGGAAAGATGTTAAATGCAATATCAGAGGTTGTAGGTTCAGGTGTGTGTATGGCTGATTATGACAATGATGGGTTTGTAGATATATATGCAGTTAATGGGGCGGGATACACCCATTTTTATGGTAAAAAATGGTGGTGGTATAAGGATCCATATAACACCCTGTATCATAATAATGGTGATGGTACTTTTACTGACGTTACAGAAAAGGCCGGAGTTGGAGATAGTGGTTGGGGTATGGGATGTGCCTTTGGTGATTACGATAATGACGGTAACCCTGATCTTTACGTAACAAACTATGGTGCAAATATCTTATACCATAACAATGGTGATGGGACATTTACCGATGTTACAGAAGAAGCTGGGGTAGGAGATGAAGGGTGGGGAACCTCTCTGGCCTGGGGTGATTATGATAATGATGGTGATCTGGATATATATATTGCCAATTATCTGGTATTTGATAAGACAATGAATCCTGGCGAACCAAATAGCGCATTCAGGATAAATATGCCATTGCTGATGAATTCCAAACTTTTTGATGGCCAGAGAAATGTACTTTATAGAAATAATGGTGATGGGACGTTTACGGATGTTACTAATGAGGCAGGTGTGGGTAATTCACCCGGCAAGAGTATGGGGGTTGTATTTTTTGATTTCAATGATGATGGCTATCAGGATATTTATATCGCCAATGATAAGTCTCGTAATGTCCTGTATTTGAACAACGGCACAGGCACATTTACGGACATTGGAGGGGCTCTGGGAGCAGATTCCCCCTTGAGCGGTATGGGCGTTACCGTGGGCGATTATGATAACGATGGGGATATGGACGTGTTCTCTACTTATACTCAGAAGGATACTAATATACTTTACAAAAATACATTGGTGAATGGTACTGAGAAGAGAAAGGAATATTCTCTTTCGAAATTTGTCGATGCTACGATGAATGCCGGATTGGGCGAAGACGTGAGCGTGGGATATTTTGGTTGGGGTACGGAGTTCTTTGATTACGATAACGATGGATATATAGACCTCTTTGTAGCAAATGGGCATGGAATGCCAGATTTTGACAATCCCAGGTCAACTATAGGCCAAAGAAATCAACTATTTAGAAATAGTGGAGATGGTTCCTTTCTTGATGTCTCCAGCCGTGTTGGATACGGTTTAAGGCTCGAGAATTCTAGTCGAGGGGTTACCATGGGCGATTATGACAATGATGGAGATATAGATATCTTTGTCATAAATAATAACAATTATGCTACCTTACTCCAGAATGTGGGTGGGAATACCAACAACTGGCTCAATATCGAGCTGATAGGTATAAGGAGCAATAGGGATGCGATAGGGGCAAGAGTGAAGGTAGTAGCAGGCCCATTAAGTGAGACAAAGGAGGTTAGAAGTGGTTCTGGCTATCTGTCTCAAAGTGATACTCGTTTGAATTTTGGGCTGGGAGGTTTTTCCAGGGTCGATTTGGTTGAGGTAAGATGGCCCAGTGGAATTACAGAATCGTTCAGGGATGTAAAGACAAACCAGTTTATGGCTATAGTTGAAGGAGAGAAAAAATTTAACGTTGCTAACACTATTAAAAAGACGGGCGATTTATATTTGTCTGGAGCTGTAAGCCCTCAAATAGATATGAAAATGGATGTAAATTCTGCGATAAAGCAACAAGCCTTGATAGCCCTTGGGAATATAGGAGATGAGAGGGCACTTAAGCCTTTATTAATATGTTTAAGGGACAAGAATGCAGGGGTTAGGAGGGAAGCAGTAAAGGCATTAAGGTATTTCGATAGTGATCGGGCTATTGAACCGATTATTATGGCCTTAGCGGACAGCGATGTGGGGGTGAGAAGGGAAGCTGCAGCTACGTTAGGTTATTTGTTGAAGGCGGAACAAACTATCCGTAAAGCTTCTATTCAGAGAAAACGGTTGGGAGTTCCTCCATTGCTGAGAGCTTTAGAAGATGAAGATTCTATAGTTAGACGGGAGGCTGTAAAGGCATTGGGATTTTCAGAGAGTTACAGAGCCTGTATCCCTGTGACAAGGATGTTGGACGATAATATTAAGAAAGTAAGAAAGGATGCGACAATCACCTTAGGATTACTTAGAGACAGAAGAGCCATTGAACCCTTAATTGAGATATTAAAGGACACTGATGAAGAAGCCTCTATTAGAGCTGAAGCCGTAATTTCTTTAAACCGATTAGAAAGCAAGATTGCTATGGAACCATTACTCAAGGCATTAAAAGATGAGGATAGTAAAATTAGGCGAAAAGCGGCTTCTGTGTTTGTTGCCTTATTTGAAGATGATGAGGGAGTGGTGTTTAGAAAAAAACAAGCAATTGAACCCTTATTAGAAGCCTTGAATGATGGGGATCCATTAGTCCGTAGAGAGGTCGTAAAGGCTCTGGGTCTGATTAAGGATAGGCAGGTTACTGAACATTTAATGAGATCATTAACGGATGAAGATAGTGGAGTAAGACAAACGGCTATTAAATCCCTGAGACATATTGTCGGAAAAGATGCTGTCCCTGATGTTGTGAATGCTTTAGGAGACGAAAATTACAAAGTGCGGACGGAGGCGATATTGACTCTATGCACATTAGGGGACAATGAGGTTATTCCATACTTAATGAATGCCTTAAAAGATGACAACGTTGAAGTTAGAAGACAAGCAGTGATATCAATGGGGACCTTTGGGGATAAGAAAGTTATTGAAGTATTATTGAAGGTTATAAAAGATGAGAATGAAAATCAATACGTTAGATTAAGTGCATTTTCATCTCTCAATAAAATTGGAAAGGATACAGATCCAAAAATCTTGATAGATCTATTGGAGAATAGTAATTATGAGATAAGAAAAGAAGCAACGAGGTGTTTGGGTGTTTTAAAGGATAAAGGGGTAATAGAATCCTTAATCAATAAACTAACCGATGAAGATAAAGAAGTAAGGAGAGAAGCAGTATTGGCTTTAGGTGGATATAAAGATAACAGGGTCTTTGATGCTTTGGTAAAGATATTACTAGACACAAATGAAAACGATCTAGTTCGCTCAGGTGCAGTCTTGTCCTTAAGCCGTTTAGGTAATAGAAAGGCACTTTTACACTTGGTAAAAGTGCTAAGGAATAGAGGGGATAATGTTAGATTAGAAGTTGTTAAGGCCTTAGGGGCCTTTAATGACGAATTGGCTATTAAGCAACTGATGATGATAATAAAAAACAGGCATGAAGATAGCCTGGTGCGTTCTAAGGCTGTTATGGCAATGAGCCAGATGGATAGTGAAAAGGTGGTGGAGACTTTAATAAACTTAATCAGGCCTCTCAGCTAAAGATATTTTATAAGTCTAATTTCATATTCTGTTTCTTTTCATTCTTCTAGCACAACACTTACCACAATCACGATTACTTACCTTTTTCCAATACCGCATTTGCCGATTTACGGCTCTCGCCCGGCAGGACGTCTCCATATAAACTTGTCATCATGATGTTACTATGTCCCAGTTGTTTCTGTACGTATCTTAAATCCTTTGTCGTACGATACAAATGAATACCATAAGTATGACGGGCACTGTGTATTGAATATTTGGAACCTAATCCAGCTTCTCTTATGGCTTTTTTAAAGCTAATCTTCAATGCCGTTGTTGTTGAATGCCTTCCGCCTCTACCGGGAAGTAAAGGAGCTTCGGGATCTACGGATTCTTTTAAGGTCTTCTTTTTATAAGAAACATACTTTCTCAATTCCTTAACTAACTCTTTATCCAGATACACACCTCGTTCCATTCTACGTTTACGATTTCTAACCTTTAACCATGGGTCTTCTACATTATAAAGATGCAGGTCTTGTATTTCTAAATTTGCAATCTCACTTACCCTAAGCCCTGACCACAAAGCAAGATTGACCAGCATATTCCTTACAGTCCACGTTATACGTCCTTTCATTAAATCAAGCTCTGCTTTTTGTTTGCAAAACTTTATTAACTTATCCCTTTCTTTATCATTCATATACTTGTCTCTTGTAATTCTATAACCAGACTTCATTTTTTCTCATCCTTTTTCTTAAAAAGACTGAGGAATTATTATTACCAAATTATATGTTATATTTATTAAAAAGCAAATTATATTAAAAATAACCTTTCAATGATTACGTTCTTAAGCTCTCTTCTTTCTATATATTTCATATCAGTTTCCTGCCTCCAATATGTTGTCAGATGGACGGTTACGTAAGCTATATATGATCATCATGCCATGGTAGTGATATCCTAAAACCATGAAAAATGTTTATTTTTTAGACATATTATTTTGACACTGCAAATGTAATAAGATAAGGCAATACCGCTACTTATCGGTGTTATTGGTTAAATAAATAAGGGTCTAGACTAGAACAGCACATTTTATTTACTCTTCTTTGGCATTCCTTTTGATATAAATATTAATAGGATTTATCTATTG
>JBHHYH010000120.1:0-5095 GCA_046757465.1 Candidatus Scalinduaceae bacterium
TGGTTACCGACCTGGTATTTTCGCTGACAGAAGAAAACATGAAAAAGAAAGGGGTGCGTACCACATTTAAACAAATGTTTGAGCATTTTTGTGGGCCGTGTCATGGTGAGACTGGAAATGGAGAAGGTAAGAACTTTGCAAGTGTTCTTGAACCTGGCCCCAGAGACCTTACTGATACTGATTACATGTCGACAATAAGTGACGAACATATTGTTCGGGTTATAAGTGGTGGTACTGCATCGGTGGAAAAGTCGAATCTGTGTCCTCCATGGGGTAAGACATTCAGTGAGGATAGAATCAAGGGACTTGCTGTATATGTAAGAAGCCTTTCGTTAATTCTAGAAGAAAAACCTGTAGAAGAAAAAACTGTGGGAGAGGGGAAAGTTACTACTGTAAGTGGGGGGCCAAAAGGTATTTTTGGAGCCATTATTTGGGGAATATTGGGATTGGTATGTGCTGGTATAGCAGTAGGAGCCTTGAATGAATGGGAAATAATTAGTTTGAAACGGAAATAATAACATGTAACACCTGTACTTTCGTAATAATCAAATTTGACATCTCGGAGATTCTACAATTTATTGAAATGTTAAATCTTATAAAACTTATTAGTAGTGTTAATGGCATTATTATACATTTTTAAGGATAGAATTTATTTTGCGAAGCAAAATGCCATAAATTAGCGACTGGAAGGAGCTAATTTAATGTATAAGAAAATTTTTATTCCGTTAGATAACTCAAAATATTCAAATTATTGTGAAGATTTAGGGATATCGATAGCAAAGAAATTTGATTCTGAATTGATAGGAGGCCACGTTTACGCGGCAAACTTGCATCACAAGAGGTTCAGGGAAATGGAAAGTGGATTACCCGAAAAGTATAGAGAAGAAAATGAGCTTAAGAAGCAGAGGGAATTTCACAACACTCTGATTGGTAAGGGGCTTCGAATGATTTCAGATTCTTACCTGGATAGTCTGGAAAAGAAATGTCAGGAATCAAAGGTTTCTTTTACGAGAAATATACTGGAGGGGAAAAATTATCTTGAGTTGGTAAAGGATATAAAGAATAAGGATTATGATCTCGTAATCATAGGTGCTCTGGGGCTTGGTGAAGTAAATGGCAATCTAATCGGCAGCGTTTGTGAAAGAGTTGTCAGGAGGATTAATACTGACGTATTAATTGTTAAAAATGACAAACCCCTTGAAGGTAAAGTAATTGTTGCCATTGATGGAAGCGAACAATCTTTCGGTGGAATGAAGATTGCAGGTTTTCTGGCAAAGACTTATGGAATGAACATAGAAGCCTTATCTGCCTTTGACCACCATTATCATCTTGTAGCGTTTGCTGGTATAGCAAATGTTCTTTCTGAAGAGATAGGTGAAGTATTCAAATCAGAGGAACAGGAGAAGCTTCATAAGGAGGTTATTGATAAGGGATTAGAAAAGATTTATCAAGACCATCTTAATAATGCAGCGAGAATAGCGAAGCATAGAGGCATTAGTATTAAGACTACAATCCTTCAAGGCAAACCCTATGACCAGATATTGAAACATACCGAACGAGAGGATCCTGCACTCCTTATTTTGGGACGTACAGGAATACACTCTGTGAACGAGTTAGATATGGGCAGCGCAACGGAAAATATAATACGCATGGCTAAATGTAACGTATTAATAACAAATAGCCCTGAAAATGCTAAAATAAACTTTTTTGATGCTGTTAAAGATAAAATATCCGAAAAAACTAATTATGCGGTTGAAAAAGTTTCTAAAGATAACAGTTCTATATCAAGAGAAAATGGTAGACAGTATTCTGAAAAGAAGGAAGAGCTTATATGGGCGGAAGAAGCAAAGACGCGTATTTCCAAGGTTCCTTTCTTTGTAAAGAAGATGGTTGTAAAACAGATTGAGGATTATGCAAGGACAATAGGTGTACAAGAAATAACATCAAAAATCATTGAAGAAGCAAAGGCCAAATGGGAAGATAGTATGACGTTTTCTAAGTATACTGAATTAGATAAACTCCAGAAATAACTTTTTCGCACGAAACATGAGTCGCTGTGATTCCTTTTTGGAAAAATCTGTACCCAATTTCTCTCTCTGGAAAAAGTATTGGAATAGGATAGGTGGAAACATTTGTCATCAAATCCGCTATTTGCTTCCGTGTATTATTTTGCTGACATTGAATGAACATCCATTTCCATTATCTGGGAAGCCTTTAAATCCTTAAAATCTATACCCCCCCAACATAAACTCGGAACGTCTTCCTTCCACATTCTCTTTTTTACGAAAGCGCCTATCCAATGATAATCTCGTTGACATTTGGAGGATCTACTATATATTAGAAGCGTATTTTGGCAAGCGTGTTGAAGAATCTGATTTTATTTCAAAATTATTCTATTTAAAGGGCAAAAATATGGAAAATCTTTTAACAAAACAAGAGTTCAAGAAAGGTGAAACTATAGTTCAGGAGGGGATGGAAAGCTATAATGTATATGTTATAATGTCTGGAGAGGCAGAGGTGATTAAAAGTCCTTTTGGCAAAGAAACTAAAATCAGAATCCTTAAAAAAGGTGATGTCTTTGGCGCAGTCTCGTTGATTACCAAATCTACTAGATCTGCCACAGTGGTAGCAAGGTCAGATATGGAGGTAGGAATGCTATACAGGGAAGATTTTCTAAATATTTTAAAAAAACTTCCTCCAGATGTCAATGAAGTTGTAAGTAGGATTGTGGGTGATTTGAGGGTAGTTTATAAATTAAACGCTGAATTGTCACTCCTTGCAAAGGAGATGTTAGGTGTTAAGAGAAGAACGAAATCATTAAAGAGAGAAAAGCTTGATGAATATTTGAGTCAAGCACCAGAACTTGTCGAGGCTATTTTTGTTTCGTTAGATAACAGTTTAAAAGAGATGGTTCATCATTTCCATACGCTGTCAGAGCAGTTAGATAAAATAGTCGTTGAAATTGATGATGTCTTTAAATAGAGTTTTGGACAAAGTCCATAAGATTTTGCTTGAGAGATCCCACAGATAACACAGATAGATCTTTAGTCATTACATCACAGCAGTGATATTCTTTACATCCTTCCCTTCCATTAGAACCTTAAGAAGATCAAATTCTGTAACTATTCCTGATAAATTTCATCCTTATCTATTATGAGTACATCTCCAGACCCCCATGTGGTATCAAATCCGCCGTTTGCTTCCATGTGTTATTTTGCTGACATTGAATGAACACCCATTTCCATTATCCGAGAAGTTCTTAAAATCTCTATCCCCCAACACAAAACAAGAAGCTTCATGTCGCTATCTTTTTGTAAATTAAGTAAAAAGTGTGTAGAATTAATGTTTAGTTGAATATTTTATCAATATCTACTGCCTCAATGATTCGGTAACTTTATTGAAGTGTAATAAAAAGTATAGTCGTTTGTATTGCTAAAAAATGACTGGATGTTACTGATTTGACAAGTGATGGTATATGTAATTTATTAGGATTTTGGTTGTCGGTTATACGTTTAGCACAAGGGCCACTTTGCCCCGTCAATTGAAGATGTCAAAGATGGAATGTTAAATATATCAGACCCAAAAGGACTTAAAATATTTGAAAATTGTGACCACTTCTATATAGACAAAGAACACATAATCGCAAACAAGATGTATGAATTCTTCATTTGCAATAGTATTTCATATTGACTACAATCTGACTACAGTTTATACTAAAATTTTTGGAATTAACTTTTTTGAATAACAAGTAAAATATTAATTACCTTTTATGAACAAGATATTTACGAGATAATTTTCATAAGTATTGTTAGATAAACGGTGGTTAATTTAGCAATACTCACTTGGCCTAAAGAGGGTAAAATGTCCTACAGACTCTTTTATTGTTTATCTTTCCTATTGTTTTTGATATTTAGTTCAAGGACATATGCAGATACTTTAAGACTGGCAAATTTTGATGAAGAAATTGATGCAAAGATAATCGAAGTTAGCGAAGAGTTTGTTGAAGTTATCATCCCTCAAAAGGAGATTCGGTCAATAAGTATGAAATCAGAGCTCCCTGTCCCTCCGACAGGTGGGGATGACAAATTCCCCGATACTGTTTCCATAAATGTTAATGGTAAAGAGGACAAGGTAGTTTGTAAGATTGTGAAAATAACTAAGAAACCCGGGAGTATAACGTTGCGAATTCCCAAGCAAAAGGTTTCTGCAATACAAATAACCTTTCCTGGCAGTGATCAGGATAAGGCCTCGAAGGCAAGGAAAGAAGGTGGAGAAAAAGTATATTCATCTGTAGATCCTGAAATATTGAAGGAGCAAATAATGGAAGCGCTAAAGCTGGAGTTTGAGAAGAAAAATAAACAGGAAAAAATAGTGCTTGAAAAAAAGTTAAAAGATAAGTTAAGACGCGAGTTTGAGAAAAAACAAGATAAAGAGGATGTGGCAACTGAAAAAATTAAAGAAGAATTAAGGCTCGAGTTTGAGGAAAAGAAACAATTAGAAGAAAAGGCATATGAAGCAGAGAACTTCGGTGATGTAAGGGGCCGTATGCTTTTCAAAGGGAAACCTCTGGCGAGATGTCAGGTAAAAATAGTGATGTTAGAAAAATGGGGGTTTTTAAAAACAGTTAAGGAAGGCATACGATTTGAGACGGTTACTGGTGATAATGGCCGTTATCACTTTGAGAAAGTACCTCCTGGAGGCTATAAATTATACTGGAAGCCTCCTGCCGAATCTTCCTGGATTAGACGCATGCGGATGGAGCCTGATATTTATGTAGAGGTAGGAGAAACTTCTTATTTTCCCGACAGGGAAACAAATGTACGAACGGTAAATTAGATCGTTCACGACCAACCATTCCTGTTAACTGCTAATTTAAATGACATATAAGAAATCAAGACAAGGATCAGATAGAAAATGACTATCAAAGTTAAAAGCTTGTTATGGTTCCTGCTTCCTTCGGTTTTAATTGCAACTGTAGCGGCGACATTTTGCTATTTCTATACTTACAAAACAGTAAAAGAAAATATCTTTGATCAACTTGAAATAGCTGCTGATGAATTAGAGAAACACGTAAATGTTTTTTTAGAAGGGAAAA
>JBHHYH010000121.1:0-5084 GCA_046757465.1 Candidatus Scalinduaceae bacterium
TACCGATAGTAGGGTTGATAATTTTGGTGTTTTTCTTTACATGGTTGTCCTTCAGCCAGGCGTTCAGGAATGATCGTCTTAAAGAGAAAGGGAAAAGATAGACAACGTATTAAAAGGGATGCAGTACAGAAACAATCCGAATTCCGAAATTATGTATGTATCTGTAATCTATCTTTTGATTACTTTTGAGTGTTACCTGTATAATAAAGGGACGGTTTGGTGAAATATAAGATAGCACAGGCAGATGAGAATTGGTTCAGGGAGAATATAAATTGTCAGTATGCCTGTCCTGTTAACACACCTGCTTCAAACTATATAGAAAGGATACAAGAAGAAAATTACGATGGGGCATTGAGTTTAAACTACATGGCCAATATATTTCCCCACATACTTGGCAGGGTATGTATGCACCCGTGTGAGGATGCTTGCCGCAGGGGTAAGCTTGACGAGCCAATAGCGATTTGTTCACTTAAGCGGGCAGCTGCAGATTATGCAAATGATAGATTTCCCAAGCGGGTGCCGGTCATAAAGAAGACAGGCAAGAGGGTAGCCATAATAGGAGCAGGTCCATCGGGTCTTGCAGCAGCGTATGATTTAGCCATGATGGGACACAGTGTTACAATCTTTGAATCGACACCAGTCTTAGGTGGTATGCTTCGGCTCGGGATACCTGAATATAGACTTCCAAGGAAAACCATTGAGTTAGAAGTCGAAAAAATAATGAGATTGGGGGTAGAGGTAAGGCTATCGCAGAAATTAGGCAGAGATTTTAATCTGGATGATTTAACGAATGAGGGTTTCAAGGCGATTTTTATTGCCATCGGTGCCCATAAGAGTGTAAATATCGGATTATCTGGTCAGGAGCTTGACGATGTTTTTGGTGGTATAGATTTTCTGTTAAACGTTAATCTTGGCCATGATGTAAAGCTGGGCAAAAAAGTTATCGTTGTAGGGGGTGGGAACGTTGCACTCGACGTCGCAAGAACTGCTCTAAGGGTTCCTCAAAAGTCTGAGGAAGGTGATACTGCGGTTGATGCAACACGAAAATCAACTGGTCAAGGGTTAAGAGAAATACATGTAGTATGCTTGGAGTCTAGAAAAGAGATGCCGGCATCTGAGGTTGAGATTGTAGAGGCAGAGAAGGAAGGCCTAATACTTCATCCATCAAGAGGGCCTAAGAGAATCGTTGAGGAAAATGGTAAGGTTATAGGGTTGGAAACCCTGGATGTTGAATCTGTTTTTGATAGTAGCGGCAGGTTTAATCCATCATTTTTTGAGGGTTCTGAAAGTATCATCTCATCAGATTCTGTGATTTTGGCTGTTGGTCAGACTACCGATGTATCCTGGTTAGAGGGGTATCCTGATATAGAGTTGACGCGAAGACGTACAATAAAGGTAGATAGTGAAACTCTTGCAACTACAAGACCAGGTGTATTTGCGGGGGGTGATATTGCCCATGGGCCGAAAAATGCAATTGAAGCAATCGCATCTGGCAGAAAGGCTGCAAGGGCTATAGATCAATTCGTGAATGTTAGTAAAGAGAGGAAATATGATTACTTTTTTATGGAGAAATTGCCTGTAAGGAAAAAGCTTGATTATGATGCGATACCCCGTCAGGAACAGGATGAAATACCAATGGAAAGAAGATGGGGGTTTAAAGAGGAGATTGAACTTGGATTTTCAAGACAAATTGCCCTTGAGGAAGCGGAAAGGTGTTTGCGCTGTCACTTCAATATATTTATAGATCAAAAATGTGTGCTTTGTGGTGGATGTGTAGATATATGCCCGAATGATTGCATAATGATGGTTTCGCGTGATAAGGTTGAGTCTGAGGGTATGTTTGAGGGATCAATGCCTGATGATTGGGATGCCGTGATGGCAATAAATGAAGAGAAGTGTATTAGGTGCGGCCTTTGTGTTAAGAGGTGTCCGGTAGGTGCAATAAAGATGCAAAGGTTCTCATATACTGAGGCGATATCCTAGCGTGGCGAAGGCGCCCGCCTGCCAGCAGACTGTGTCGCAATTGTCATCCCCCCCCACAGCTTGCTCGCTTGCGCTTCGTAAGCTAGCAGTGGGGGCGGGATCTCTTAGGTTGCTAAGTTATTGAAATCATTAGATTCTGAAAACAAGTTCAGAATGACATATTATGTGTTTTCTCTATTGTGACACAGCCTCCAGTCGGGCAGGCAAGCAAATTAAGTCCCGCAGGTATTATCGACGCAATAGGTGACTAAAGTTAAGAAAATAAAAAAGATGACTTTTTACCACAACTTTAGCTCACTTCACATTTTAGGTACTTTAAACTTTTTCAGGGATTAATATTTTATATGAAGGGAATAAGTAATGCCAGATAAGAAAGAGACAGAGCAGGGAAGATACCGTGCCCTTGTCTTTGTTAAAGGGGAATCACTGGCGAAGGAGAAGGATGTGGAGATATCGGAGGATGAGATACATACCTGGCCATATTTGGTGAGAAAGGAGTTTCTTGCCGCAATAATTATAATGATAGTCTTAATGGTCTGGTCAATTACGCTTGATGCACCGTTGGAAGAACCCTCAGTCCCTACTATGACGCCTAATCCTGCGAAGGCTCCCTGGTATTTCCTGGGGCTGCAAGAGATGCTTGTATATTTTGATCCA
Organism: Candidatus Scalinduaceae bacterium; assembly: GCA_046757465.1. Classification (GTDB taxonomy): domain Bacteria; phylum Planctomycetota; class Brocadiia; order Brocadiales; family Scalinduaceae; genus Scalindua_A. The sequence goes on from JBHHYH010000121.1 coordinate 2,641, forward strand.
TGGATTGCAGGTGTAGTATTCCCTACGTTTATAATAATGGGGTTAATGGCAATTCCATATATAGACATAAATCCTAAAGGTAATGGCTACTATACATTTAAGGAGAGGAAGTTTGCTATATTAACATTTTGCTTTGGATTCCAGATTATCTGGATTTCATTGACAATAGTAGGAGTATTTATGCGTGGGCCTGGCTGGCTGTGGTTTTGGCCGTGGCAGGAGTGGGACCCTCATAGGATAGTTGCCGCAACTAATTATGATCTAACACAATTAATTGGTATTGATTCAAAATCTTTGTTAGGTTCCGTAATAGGTGGTGGCGTTGTGAGTATATATTATTTCTTTGGTATGACGGTGCCATTTGTTTTTATGAAATTAAGGAAGAGTCAGGTACTTGATAAGCTGGGAATTATAAGGTATTCGATAGTGGCGCTTTTGTTCTGGACGATGCTCGGATTGCCTATAAAGATACTATTAAGGTTAGTATTTCATTTGAAATATGTCTGGGTAACACCTTGGTTTAACATATAGAAATTGGTAATTCCGAAAAAAGGTTTCTTAATTGCTTAAAATTCACATGATATTGACCAAGTTACACCTGATCAATACTTTCCTATCAACTGTTTATATATTGACACCTCCCGCATAGCCTTTTCCTTAATACCTTTGTTCCAGTAAGCATATCCCAGGTTGTTGTGAGCATCCGGGAAGGTGGGATCTACCTCTATGGCTTTTTTTAGCACAGATACAGCTTCATCAAACATGCCTTTTTCACAATAAATTAAGCCTATATTACTATATGCTTCTGCAAATTTTGGATCGATACCGACAACAGTTTCAAATTCTCCTATAGCATCATCATATTTACCCTGCTCATAATAGATAAACCCTAGATTGTTGTGAGCCTCTTTATATTCTGGATAAAGTTCAATTGCCTTCCTGAGTTCTGCTATAGCATCATCAAATGAACCCATACTATGATAAACATTTTCAAGAGCATAGTGAATCTCAGCATTATTGGGATCAATCTCCAAAGCTTTTTTAATTTCTTCAACAGCCTTTTCTAATAAACCTGATTTGTAGTAGGCAAGTCCAATGTACTTGTATGCATCTGAATTTTGAGGGTTTATCTTTAATATTTTTTTAAGTTCGTGAATGCTTTCATCATACAAATTCTTTTCAGCAAAGATGAGCGCTAGCTTGAAGCGTGCATCTATAAATTTGGGTTTCAGGTTAATGGTCTTTTTATATTCTATTATTGCATCGTTAAATCTCCCGCGTTTGTCATAGATAATGCCAAGATTGTAATGTGCATCTACGTTGTCAGGGTTAGATTTGATTGCTTCTGCATATCCGATAATTTTTTTATCTTCTTCCTCCCGTGCACGTTTACGTTCTTCCGCTTGAATCTCATTTTTTCCAATACTGAGGTTTTTAACCTCATTTGCATAATTTGTGGAAGCACAAACAAGGATTGTTGCGACTGAGATAAAGGTAGATATAATTTTATTCATAAGTTGTTTCCTTAGTGTTGCATTCCTTTTGGCAATTTTGCTTTTTTAGCAGCCGTTAATTTTTCAAATAATTTAAATTCGGCAGATGCTTCTTTTGACATTCCCTTTAGAAGATAAACAACTCCAAGATGATTATGTGGTTGAGGGTATTGTGGATCAAAGGTTATAGAATGTTTATATGCCTCAATAGCTTCATCGTATTTCTCTTTTTTTGTCAGTGCATTGCCTATCTCATCATATGCAATTGCCGAAAAGGGATTAAGTTCAATTGCTTTATTATATTCTTCTAAGGCCTCATCAAGCATTCCATTATAGCGGTAAGCAATACCGAGGTTTATGTAAGAATCTGGATTTCCAGATTCTAGCTCTACAACCTTTTTATAGGCCGTAATCGCCTCATCCATCATCCCTTGTGTATAATAAGCGCGTCCTAGATAATTATGTGCCTTTACCATGGCGGGGTCTATTCCTACAGCCTTATTCCAGGCCATGATAGCCAAATCGAAATCGCCTTTTTTTATTATATCAACTCCAAAATTGTAATAACCCTCGGCATCTGAGCTACCTAAATCTGGCAAAGTTAATACAGCTTTCCCTTTTTCCTCCTCTTTTACTGTTTTTTCTGAAACATCAGTTATGGATGGTGTTTCTTTATTACCGCATCCATAAATCAATAAAACCAACAGGATAATGGCAAAAAACTTGTTGATTCGCAAGAATGGGTGTATTAATTCGTAATTGATTCTCATTTCTTTTCCTTCTAAGGAGATACGATTGTTAAAAAAACAAATTATACTAAAATAGTCGTAATTATCAAGCTATAAGATGTCAGAAAGTCAGATATGGAAGATGAGGAACAAGTTAATTAGGAAGATTAAAGGATGCTGTGAAGAGGTCAGAGGTAGTAGGGTATAGGGAGTAGAGTACTAG
>JBHHYH010000122.1:0-5075 GCA_046757465.1 Candidatus Scalinduaceae bacterium
CGCTATACTACGTTTTCTATGTTCCTCTTATCTATTAATTATGACACAGCCTCCTTTTTGGCGGGCCGTATTCCCTGTATATTCTGATGTTTACTCTTCCAGTAGCGATATACCCAAACAATTCGCTATAATTTTCTATAGCAAAGGCGAGAAACTCTGTGTCGTCAAATTCATCGGTAATTATGACCAGAGATTTTTAGAGAATAAAAAAAGGGAAACAACCAGACGGACCAAAACAGATTTAACACACCTAGTTGTTTCCCGGAAGGATAAAATTTAGCTCTAAATTTATATTAACAAATAACAAGCTTTTGTATAGTAAAAATCCATTAAGGTGCGTAGGGTTTTTCTTAACACCTTTCCTTTAATACGATTTTTTTTCATTCACAGGTGAAAAACCATACGCACCTAAGCTAAGTTCCTCTATAAATATTATACACCGTTCTTATGCGTTTGGTAAGTCTAAATTATGAGAATCTAGATTGATGATAGTATATTGATAGACACAATAGTTGAGAAAGTTTTGTTCAAAATTCCACGTGACACACCTACCACTTATCATAAGTCTTTATATTATACATGGAGACGAGGGGAATCGAACCCCCGACCTTCCCGATGCGAACGGGATGCTCTCCCAGGCTGAGCTACGTCCCCATAATACAATAATAATAAATGCCAAAGACGCAAAAGCAAGTTAAAAGTATATTATATAATTGACATCTTATAAAAGGTTTGTTAACTTAAAATCCAAACATGGTAAGTTGAATTAAAATTAGGCTTTAAATAAAAAATGATTACATTTTTTTTTCATACTGTTATATAAGCTTTATCCTCGAAATACTGGGAGTCCCGAAACGGTATACCTGGCCTTTGCTTTTGGTTTTATTACGATTGTCTTCATAAGCTTTGGCATTGAAAAGCTATGGTCAAAGTATTTGAATTTAAAGGCCATTAAGTTCTTTCTTTTTCCGGGTGCAGTAGTACATGAACTCAGTCACGCATTATTATGTCTCATCACAGGAACTACCATAAAAGAACTAAATATCTTTAAGCTTAAGGATGGTAGTTTAAAATACGACAAGCCTAAGGTTCCTTTCCTCTTTGACTTTTTCATAGCAACCGCTCCTATCTTTGGATGTGCGTTCATCCTTATATTAATTTCTATAATACTGGGAAATCCTATCAGGGTAAATGAAACATTACCCAGTGAGGTGACATTTTCGATAAAGGCAATATTTGATTATGCAAAAAACTTTTTAGATATGATATGGCTAACACTTAACGAATTTTGGAGGCACGGCTTTCATACAATAAGTTCGATAGTTTTCATAATAACATCCATTATTTTTACTGTTTCTATGGCGCCACACAAGAGTGATATAAAGTATATAGTGTTGGGCTTTATTGTTGTAGGCTCTATTCTCTTTGCCTTGGAGTGGCTTGGAATATCTTTGTTAGGTTATAAATGGTGGGATAGAGTCCTGGATAGTTCGTGGAGAATAACTACCTTTATTGTTTCAATACTGTTAACTATTCTTTTTGTATCGTCAATAATAATTGGTATTATTAAGGTAATTAAATTAACTTTTGGCCATAAAGGTGGATGACAGATAAAGTTTATTACTCCGGTTTTGATTCTTCATTTGGTCCTGTCTTTGTTGCGAGTACTTCCAAAGGGGTATGCCTTGTTAGGTTTTCAAAGGTTGCAGAGACTAAATTTCTGTTACTTCTCAGGAAAAGATTTCAAAAAGACATAATTAGAAACGATAAGGTCCTGGCGAATGTAAAAAAAGGTCTGCTTGATTATTTTAATGGCTGCCCGGTGAGATTCAAGGTTCCGTTAGATTTGAGTAGAGGTACACAATTTCAAAGAAAGGTCTGGCATAAGGTAAGGGAAATTCCTTACGGAGAATTACGATCTTATAAATGGGTGGCTCGGTTAATTGGTAGTGCGCATGCCTCCAGGGCTGTGGGAAATGCGGTTGGACAGAACCCTGTAGCTCCAATAGTGCCCTGTCACCGTGTGGTTTGTTCTGATGGAAGTCTTGGTGGTTACACGTCTGGAGTTGCAATAAAAAAAAGACTCTTAAGTTTGGAGGGAATTATTGGAAACGGGGACTCATCTTTACTACATGCTTGTTAATAGATTTCTTTGGAGTTAAAAAATATTTTGCTAACTACAGGTTCAAAAATGAGCAATATTATTGCTAAATTTAGGATTGAGACTCTTTCTTTTCTTCTTCGTATTCCTCTTTTGCCTCGTTGTATATTTTTTTTGCTGCATCCTGTATTGCAAGTCCGCTCTTGATTCCTCCCTTGATTCCGCCTATGATTGCTCCACCGGCAATTCTTTTAGTTACCGCGAATAAGGCTATAGGTAATAGGGTAATCTCCGCTAACGTATGGCCCAAGGCCAACAACCCTCTTCTTGTATTAATCATTTTTTCAGCCTCCTATTTCAAGAATGTTAAAATATTGCTTAATAAACCTATGTTAAATCTTTTTTCGAAATATGTCAAAGTCTAAATTCTTCAATCTTATTGCAATAATATAAAAGTAATGTTAGGTTTAAATAAATTTATTGGTCCTGTAATAGGTTGATCTAATGTATTTCAGATTTAAAGAAATAAACTTAAGATGAACCAGAGAAAAATAATTAACACATAAAGTCAATTTTTCGTATTAAATAGTCATAAGGATTAGGATGGGCATATTTGCTGCATTATGGGGAATAACAGGAATTATAGTTTTGCTTGGCAGTGCAATTTACCGCCTTACACCATATGCTCTTGATCTCTATAATCAGGAACTATTTTGGCATCATTGGTCAGCAATTTTAATAAGTGTATTTTTCATGTGTTATGCTGAAGGATATCGAGGATTTCAGAAGAGATTTTGTCCTCGAGTTGCAGCTCGTGCGTTGTACTTGAGGAACAATCCGAATTTAATTAATTCATTATTCGCACCTTTTTTCTGTATGTCATATTTTTATGCTCCATTACGACAAAAAATATTATCCATCTCTTTAACTATCGGTATTATTTGTTTGGTTGTTCTTGTACGGATGCAACCCCAACCCTGGCGCGGTATAATTGATATTGGAGTTGTAATCGGATTAATTTGGGGTCTTGTGTCCTTATTGGCATTTTCATATAAGGCATTTACAGATGAAACATTTAATTATTCAGCAGGCATTAAATGAATCCGCTGAATTATTTCAAATTCATTTCTTTTTCTGTCTGAGATCTGTGTATTTGCTAACTCTATCTTTGTAGATATTATTTTAGGTATATCAGAGAAAGGAGTAAAAGATGGCAACCTTAAAAGAAGGAATTAATGCACCAGAATTTAACTTACCGGCAAGCAATGGGAAGAATGTTGCACTTAAAGATTTCAAGGGCAAGAAGCGTATCATTCTTTATTTTTACCCCAGGGATAATACGCCGGGCTGTACGACTGAGGCATGTGGTTTTCGAGATAGTTTAAAGGCTATAGAGAAAAAGGATGCGGTAGTTCTAGGCGTAAGCCCTGACGGATTGTCTTCTCATAATAAATTTATAGAGAAATTTAATCTGCCCTTCATCCTCCTCAGCGACGAAGAGAAAAAGACCTGCAGGGACTATGGGGTATGGGTAAAGAAGAAGATGTATGGAAAAGAACACATGGGGATTGCGAGAACGACCTTTATCATTGGTAAAGACGGTAAGATTGAGAAGATTTATAAAAAAGTAAAGCCCGCTGAACATAGTGAAGAGATATTGATTTTCTTGTCCCGTACAGCGGGATTGAAAAATAAATAAGACTATTATGTTGTCATAAAGACAATTCTCGGACAGCCTGCCCGAGATGAGACCTCTGATTTTAAGTTATACTGCAATTCTCCGGTATCACCAAAGCGCCGAACAATCTTGGAAAATCACTCCTCACTTTCCCCCAATTCAATCCATAATCATTAGTCTCATATATAGACGTATCATCTACAATAACCAGGGCATTGCCATCACCGACTATAATTATTTGAGAAGTATTAATGTTATTGCTGATTTTTTTCGGCAAACCATTCACTAACTTCCAATGTATTCCCTCGTCCTCACTCCGGTAGATCCGTGACTCTGCATATTCATGAGGTCCTCTGGAAGTGGATAATAGATATACATCTCTTTCCAGAAAGCAGGCACAAGCACGTTCATAGTGATAGGGCATATCATTGATCTGGTGAGTAAACGTGTCCCCATGGTTTTTGCTTAAATAGAACCCTTCTGCGGTGGCAGCAAATACAATAGCCGGATTTGATGGGTGTGCCGCAACCTGATGTACGTCCATATCTAATCCCTTGCAGAGATTTTTCCATGTCTTTCCCCCGTCCCTCGAACGAGCAATCCAGCCGACATGAACATTGGCATATATTGTGCCATCCTTAGAGACTGCTAGAGAACGAACATCCGGAGGACCACCCCATGGTGTGTTCCAGAGTTTACGCTCCGGTACTTCATCAAAGCTGTCAATAAATTTGAGGTTACCGTCGGACAGCCATGCAAGACGGGCAGATTCGGTACCAACTAATAACTGCTTGTCGGATGTCCAGCAGATACAGTTTAATTTGATTTCAGTTGCAACAACCTGATGCCATTCCCCAGAAGCGAATGTCCATACTTCGTGTTTATCTACAATGACTGCCACGTGGTCCTGGTACACATCACCTGCAATTACCGATATACCTTGAAAGGGAACGTTGGGATATGGTTCATTATTAAAATTTAAGATACCTTTTTCTGAAAGCAATAATAAATTTTCTTTGGTTCTCATGATAAGATTTGCTTTTTAATGGATACTGGAGTTTTGTTAATCTAACGACTTACATAAGCAACCAACGCTTGAGCAAGTGGAGAGCAACATGGATTACAGGTAAATCATTATGAAGTATAAACAGGCAATAAGAAGGTGGTTAGCTTGATGCGTTTGTTAGACAAAGATAAGCTTAGCAACTTTTTAAAAGAAAGGATGTATCTTATATTTTAAATAGGGTCTAGACTAGAACAGCACACTCAAATATGCTATAAGTCTAGTCATGACAA
>JBHHYH010000123.1:0-5013 GCA_046757465.1 Candidatus Scalinduaceae bacterium
GAGGCGTGACTCACAGATCCGACTCCCGCCACACTGCAGGCTGTGTCGCAATTGTCATCCCGAACTTGTTTCGGGATCTCTTAGGTTGCTAAGTTATTGAAATCATTAGATTCTGAAACAAGTTCAGAATGACATATTATGTGTTTTCTCTATTGTGACACAGTCTGCTGCTCATCGGGCAGGCAATCGGCTATGATTAATAGAAATAATGTAAATGTTAAACTAAATGTCTACGACAAGCCGCAGGCATGAATTACCACATAATGTGGAATTATAAGAAGGTTTTAAAAAGAACAATCCTATGAAGGGAAAAGATGTGAATATTTATGAGGAGAAACTAGGTCAGATTTTGATTGATAGTGGCAAAGTTAGTAGTGCCGATATAGAAAACTCATTGGCAATACAAAAAAAAAATGTTCAGCATAAGCTTTTAGGTAAGATTTTATTAGATAAGGATTTGATTTCAAAGGATGACCTGGTTTATGCATTAAACAGACAACTTCAGTCTTCAGAACGCGGAAAGAGACTAGAAACTAATCTCCTTGGTGGAGAAGGAATAAAAAAGATTGCAGGTAAATATAAGGAATCTGAGTACTTTGATGACTTATACGAGTTGATTAGTGTCATTACACACAAAATACGTAACCCATTGGCTGGCATTTCTGCTGCCGTAGAAGTACTTAGAGGGAAGGTTGGAACAAATGACTCAAATGAGAAATATTTTGATATGATTTTTAAAGAAATTGATCGTATGGAAAAGGTAGTGAAGAACCTTTATAAAACATTCTCAAATAAGTGACCCCCACAGTTTGCCCCTATGCTTCCTTGCGGAAGCAAGGAATAGGGGCAGTGGGGGTAAAGAGGAATCAATAAATGACTAACAGGATTTTATTAGTGGATGATGAAGAAACCCTGAGATTCGTTCTTAGAGAGACTTTAGTTAGCGAAGGTTATAGCGTAGACGTAGCTAACGATGGGTTTCAGGCCTTGGAACGTGTCAAGCTTAAGTCATATGACTTACTAATAACTGACATTAAAATGCATGGTATGGATGGTCTTCAATTAATACGTGAGATAAAGAGAAACGGATCTCATTTGAAAATAATCATTATTACAGCATACGGTTCTTTAGAAATGGTGAAAGAAGCAGCAAGATTGGGCGTTATAGAATTTGTTAGTAAGCCATTTAAAATGCAGGAAATAAAAGATGTCATAACGAGGAATCTTTGTGATGATAATACCTCATCAGAGAATGATAGTAGCGTAAAACAATTCCCTGTCCGTCCGACAGGCGGGCACGTTAAAAATAGCGAACAATTAGCAGATAATCTCTTAGTGCCTGCTGGATTGCAGTATTATTTCGCTGGCCCGGCCTCTCAGCCAAAAAGTACAGTTGTCTTTGATTTTGTTGCTATAAATGATAACAGGGCTGCATTAATATTCGGAAATGTTGATGGTCAAAATGAAAAGCATAGAGAATGGTGGGAAAACAAACAGATAGGGGTGATGATTAAGACACTTTTTAGATCAAAAGTTAGAAATACACCTAAGAAAATAGTAGATGACATAAACACTTTCTTACACAAAAATATTCAACCACATATAGATATGTCTATCTTGTGTGCACTTATTGATAAGAGAAAGGGGATTATTAGATATGTAAATTATGGGAAAAGTCTGGTATGTTCTATTTTTGATCAAGATGGGCAGATGGAAATACTGGAATCTTTCCCTTATCTGTTGGGTATTTATCCCGAAATTGAAATATCTGAAAGATCGATACCATATTCACATGGAAGTAAATTGGTATTATCAAGCAGCAGTACAATATCGAAAATTATGGAAAAAGGAGCACTCATAAAGCAGATGGTTGAAAACATTTTGCAATCAGTTAAAGGTTCACGTAAGAAAGAATCCAAGGAAATTGTTTTGAGTTCATCACTCACCAGCGAAAAGGAAATAAATTTTGACGACGAGACGGTATTGTTGATAGACCTTGATTGGAATCATACGGCATCTTCAATACATGATGAAAAGTGCAAATAGAAATAAATGACAGTAGTCTGTATTTTTTGTTAGAGATGAAAAGATGAATAAAGATATATTAGCGAAGGTAAATTCTCTCATAAAAGATAACGGTGGGTATAAAGTTTTTATATTTATAAATATTGCCATTCTGGTGTTGATATTAGTACTCATGGTTATACAGCAGAGTTGGATTAAGAAAGAGAAAAGTGCCATTAAATCCGTGATAAATAACAGTAGAAATGAAATTGAACAAATAAAAACCAATTCTCTAGAAGAATCCAAAATACTACTGGTAAAGGATGCTAAAAAAGAAAACAAGGTAGATGTGTTTACTAATTCTTTACGTGCAAGAAAAAAATCAACCTTTAATATTAAAAAAAAGATAAAAGAAGCAGATATGTATTTTGACTATGACCAGTACGAAAAAGCTGCAATTATATATAGAAAGTTGGTCAACACGAATCCTACTTCCAAATGGGGTGATAAAGTATATAGTCGTCTTGCGGAATGTTATTATAACCTGAAAGATTTTGAGGGGGCTTTAGAAGCATACGGGAAAGTATATAATAGTTATTTAAAAAGCCCTTATGCCTTAAACGCTCAGTTAAGAATGGGTGAATGTCTTATTCTTATGGGAAATTTTGATGAGGCGCGTAGGGTTTTGTACACTTTAGTAGGACAGGAAGCAAGATATGAAAAAGCGGAGAACAAGCTCAAGGTAATAGAGGCGTATTATAAGATAGCTGACAGCTATGTTGAACAGGCAAAGACGCATCTGAACAAAAATGGCAAAGACAATTTGTATTAATATTTTATTCTAGAAGTATAACGTAGGAATCTTTAACAAAAAATAAGAACTAAATAGAGATAGATGAATAAGGTCCCCACTCTTGCTTCGCAAGAAAGCTGTGGGGAAGGAAATAAAGTAAAATGAAATTGCGTGAGTACTTAACAGCGATATGTGTGTTATTGGTTTCTATACTCTTGACGGCAATGGATAAACCCACTGATGCAAGTGCCCAGAATGACAAAGGCGCAGGCTTATTGGACGTTTCAATTGAGGATTACGAAGAAAGATTAGAGTATGAAAAGAAGGTATTAGACGGATTAATGAAATTGCTGGATTTGAAAGAACGTGAAATTATATCTGATAAGATTATAGCTTCGGAATTGGTTGCCAAAAATGAAAATCTATCCATAAACAAAGAAACAAGTGAGCACGGGAGAGTATCATATACGATTAAGGCTAATTTGGTATCTATAAATGAAATATTACACGCTCTGGTTTCTACGAGTGGGAGAGAGCTTGTTGTAGATGAGGATATTAATAAAAAGGAAATGTCTTCAGTTATTTCGATTTTTTTGGAACATGCCCCATTAGCAGATATAATAGATGTTACGGTTGGTGCCAGAGGTCTTGAATCAATTATAAGTGATGACATTATTTTTATAACAATGCCTGCTAAATTAAACGTGGCTTCTCCTTTTGATTATTATCAGGAGAAGGCCATACACGCTTATCAGAAGGCAATGATAAAATATCCTAACTATAAAGAGATGGAAAGGGCTTATTATGAACTAGCTAACTTCCATTTCACTTCAGGGTTTCCTACAGTTGCGCTGCAAGAATACAGAATTGTAGTAGAAAAATATCCAGACCTGCCAATGGCAAGAACATCTATGTTCTATATTGGTAAATGTCATGAAATGCTGGGTGATATAGGAAATGCGATACAGAGTTATTTGAATTATGTGGAAAAATATCCCCAGGATTCAAATGCTGTTGATGCATATTTTAGTATGGGTAAATTGTGGAGAAAACAGAAGGACTACCAAAATGCTACTGGAGTTTATAGATATGTAATTGGAGAATATCCAGATGAAGATGTAGTCAGATTAGCACAAATGCAATTGGGATATACCCATCTTGAATTAAAAGATTATACTTCTGCATTAAATACATTTTTAGATATGAAGAAAAAACACTTGTCTGATGAATTCAGAGGTGAAATAGAATACCAGATAGGCAATTGCTATTATTTGATGGGTAAATATGCTGAGGCGATTAAGATCTTAAGTGACTTTGTCCAGTATGAACAAGAAAGTGATATGCGGGATGATGCTTATTATAAACTGGCTGATTGTTTTTTTAAACGGGAAGACTACCTAACGGCATTACAGTTGTACAGAAATGCGTTAACGGAGTTTCCGGATAGCAATTTATCCCCGTACGGTTATCTTTATAGTGGGAAATCCTTACGGATGATGAAGATGTTAGAGAGCGCGAAAAATACTCTCAGGAAAGGTTTAGGTAACTATCCTGATACTGTATATACGGAAAGCATGAAATTTGAGATAGGTTTATGTTATCTTGAGGATGAAAGTTTTGACCGAGCTTTTGAAGTGTTTGAAGAAATTGATACTAAAAATAAGAATATAGATATGGCTGCTTATCAAGCTAATGTATATGCGGGGATTTGTCTGCATCGAGAAAGGCAACATGAAAAGGCAATAAAATTTTACATAAAGGCGCTTGATGAAGATGTAACCGTACAAGAAAGAAATCGGATTTTTAAATTGATAGGTGATTGTTATACTGACCTTGGAGATCTGACCAAGGCAATAAAGGCATATCAAGGAGAAATTTTATAGTACAGCAGTCCATGTGCAAGAGGGTGGTTTAATGGTACCATGGGGTGTTGGAGTTGACTATATAATGGCCAAGTACATATTAAAATTTTCTTGTTTTAGTTGATTCTACATCTCTCATTATTTCCTCCTGAAGAAAAGAGCAAAATCTCTTCTTTAGGTTAATACTACCGTTTGTTATCCTCACAGATTTAACATTTATTTTACACGTTGGTTTGGGTTTATAATTGTGATGTGCCTGAGAAACAAACCCTATGTGTTACCAGTATAATAGGGACAGGTGTACTAGCTCAATAATTCGGTAACTTTTTGAAGTTTATCAAATGGTGTTTCATA
>JBHHYH010000124.1:0-4972 GCA_046757465.1 Candidatus Scalinduaceae bacterium
AGACGAAATGGACAACCACTTCAACGCCCTTATGCAGAGGTATTTTGGATGAAAACACGCAAAAATAAGGTCTTGGAAACTTATATTACAGTTAAGAGGATAGGAATGCTAAATAAAAATATTAACATATTATGTTAATATTTTTATTGCAATTAATTTCATATGATTATATACTTTAGAACTAAAAAGCTACAAAAGATTTGCAACAACGCAAAATTGTCAAAGAAGGAACTTGGCCATGATATGGCCCGGAAACTACAGCAAAGGATAATGGAGTTAAAAGCCGCTTCTTGTCTTGATGATATTTCACGAAAACCACCACAGCGATGCCATCTGCTCACAGGAGACCGTGATGGACAATTATCAGTAGATCTCAAACATCCGTATAGATTGTTCTTTATTCCCGCAAATGATCCAATACCAGAAACGGAAGATGAAGGGCTGGATTGGAACAAGGTTACTGAAATTGAAATTATCGAAATTGACGATCCTCATTAAAACAGAGGTTATAGCTAAATATGCTGAAAGCAAAGAAGAAATACGGGTTTGACCCCGATTATGCAATACCTCCGGGTGAAACGCTTAAAGAGGTAATGGAATCGTTAAACATGACGCAGAAAGAACTGTCTATACGCACAGGACTTACTGTTCAGTCTCTTAATCGTATTTCTAAGGGAGAACAGCCTATTACCTATGAAACAGCCAACAGGCTTGAATTAACAACAGGCATTTCAGCGCGAATGTGGAACAACCTGGAATCTCAATACCGTGAACAACTGGCCAAGATTAGGGAACGTGAACAGCTTGAGTCAGACCTTAACTGGTTAAAAACGATCCCTACCCATGAACTTATAGAGCGCAACGCAATTGCACACCAGAAGGAAAAGTCACTTCTTTTAAGAGAAACGTTAAAATTCTACGGGGTGAGTAGTGTGTCTGCATGGAAAGATATCTGGGAAAAGCCTGCTGTAGCAGCTCGACGTTCTCAATGCTTTGAAACTTGTCCTGGTCCCGCTTCAGCCTGGCTCAGGCTTGGAGTAATTGAGGCACATCAAATTGATTGTACGCCTTATGATAAAAACAAGTTTTCAAAGGCGGTAGAAAGAATTCGCTTGCTTACGGTTAAAGACCCTGAGGAGTTTATACCTGAGATGCGCACTTTATGTTCCAAGGCTGGAGTGGCTCTCGCACTAATTCCGGAGATGAAAAAAGTGCCTTGGAATGGCGCTACAAGATGGTTATCAGCGGCTAAAGCAATGATTCTGCTCAATCTTAGAGGAAAAACAGAGGATCAATTCTGGTTTTCGTTCTTTCACGAAGCAGGTCATACCCTTCATGATAGCAAAAAAGATGTTTATATTAATGATGGAAGTCTGGATGATCCACGTGAGAGGAGAGCGAATGATTTTGCTGCAGAAACGCTAATACCTAAGGATCTGGAACATGAAATTATCGGTATACGTTCAAGTGCGGATGTAAGAAGAATCGCTAAAAAACTGAAGTTATCTCCAGGAGTTGTCGTAGGGCGTTTTCAGCATTTGACTCATAAGTGGAACCGATTCAACAATCTCAAACACAAATTTAAGTGGGAAGAAAAGGTCAATACTTAAATTATTATTCTTATATTTTGGGGTAAGAAATATTAACAATTTTCAAGAAGGAGGATTCAATGGCACGAAGCATAAGATCACAATCGAAACATGATAAAGAGGTAAGAGACATTGCAAATCGCATGAAAAGGCAGGGGTATGAAGTTAAAGCTGATATTTCAGGTTATAGTAAACCAGACACGATTGGTGGCTATAGACCTGATGTAGTCGCGATAAAAGGAGGACAAAGAAAAATATATGAAGTTGAAACTCAAGATTCGGTCGATAAAGCCAGAGATAAGAATCAACAAAGCGCTTTCAGAAATACGGCTAAGCGTTCAAGATATACATCATTTGTACGCAAAGTAACAGACTAAAGAAAAATGGGAAAGTAGGGGTCACACTTCTCACCACTTGACAAATTATTCAATTTATCATTTCTGATCAGGCCTGATCTTCGATCAGGCCATAATACAAATCAATCCTTGCTTAAAAGGAAGCATCAGCATCTATCTCACCTTTATTAGATATACTTACTCAACTACAAGGGACCCTTTCATCTTCCATACATTTGATAAACAAGTTAGAAGCTTTCATGGTTCATACACACTGATTGCTTTCACATTAACGAATTCTCTCAATCCATACTTTGATAGTTCTCGGCCGATGCCGCTCTCTTTGATACCGCCAAAAGGAACTCTGGGATCTGATTTTACAAAGGAATTAACAAAGGCACAGCCGCATTCAAGTTGTCGTGCAATCTTCTTTCCTCGTTCAAGATCTCTAGTCCAAACGCTTCCGCCTAGTCCAAACTCGGTTGTATTCGCTACTTTTATGGCTTCTTCTTCATCCCTAACAACAATAATTGGGGCAACAGGACCAAATACTTCTTCTCTGACTACTTTCATTTCTTTTGTCGTATTAATAAGAACCGTTGGTTCATAGAAATATCCCTTCCCTTTACCTCGTTTTCCCCCCGTGAGGATGGTAGCGCCTTTATCAACGGCATCATTAACTTGATTTTCAATTTGCTCTACAGCTGCTTTGTTAACTAAAGGTCCTAAATGCGTTGATTCTTCTGCTGGATTACCTAAGACTTTTCGTTTCACATTTTCAACAAACTTCTGAACAAAATCTTCTACGACGGATTCCACAACAATAAATCTCTTCGCAGCGACACAACTCTGACCACAGTTAAGGAATCGGCCTATTGTTGCCTGTTCAGCTGCCTTATCAAGGTCTGCATCCTCTAACACAATAAACGGGTCTGAGCCTCCTAACTCCAGGACTACTTTCTTCAGATTCTTTCCCGCTAATTCTCCTATTTTTTTCCCGGCACTGGTGCTCCCTGTCAATGAAACACCGGCGACGAGATCTGAAGCCACAATCCCGGCTACGGTTTCGTGATCAGCAATAACAACCCTAAACACATTCTCAGGGAAACCGGCCTCTTTAAACGCATCTTCGATTGCTAAGGCACATCCAGTTACATTACTTGCGTGTTTAAGGAAAGAAGCGTTACCTGCCAATAACGTTGGGATAGCAAATCTAAAAGCTTGCCAGAAGGGAAAGTTCCAGGGCATAATTGAAAAAATAACCCCTAAGGGTTGGTAGACTACGCGTTTTTCCTTTCCGCCTGCGTCCAGGACATGTTCCTGAAGCCATTGTTCGCCATTTTCAGCATAAAATTCTGCCGTCCGGGCACACTTTTCAATCTCGGCCCTGGCTTCGGTGATAGGTTTTCCCATCTCCCGCGTCACTAATTGAGCATACGTCTCTTTGTTGTTTCTAAGGACTATAGCATGTTTTGTAAAATATGCTGCTCTTTGTTGTACCGAGAGTGTTCTCCATTTCAGGAAGGCTCTGTTCACATCGTCGAGGATCGCCATCACCTCATTCTGAGACATATGGCTATATTCCTTGATCACTTCTTCTGTTGCTGGATTGATTGTTGTAACCGTCATCGTAAAATGGGGAAGCTTATTGAGGTGACAGTCAAGAGTCCAAACATTGCCTCTTTCAAAAAAAAATTGCTCTTTAAGTCACGACAAATATTATTAAAACATCTAATGAAATTCAACCTATTTCCACCAGGTTAGTCTTTCATTACTTGTTGACATCATTAAAGAAAATTATAATAATGTCTATATGTTTGAAAGATGAAAAATAAGTAATTTCGGTTAAATCGAGAAGAAGATAAAGTATGACTGGAATCTAAATACAGAACAAAATGCCATATATGATATAGCCGGGTACAAAATTACATCGATGTTATAGAGGGATATTGAGATATGAAAACTCCAATCTCAGAAGAAGCCCATAACGAATGGGTAGTAATTAAGGAAGAAACGCAGGAATGGATCCAGAAGTTATCTCATATGCTTTCTGAAAAGGACATTTCCTCCCGCATAACGCTTGCTCCGGGATGCAGTGCAGGAACGTGTGGGTGCACATTCCTTCTCCTTGTTGCCAAAAAGGACGTTCAGGCAGCGCTTGCTAGTATTGATGAATATTACATGATATTGCATCCGGAAATCAGGGAATCCCAGGAATTGGTTGATCAGGGCCGATGCCCTGCTTGCGGTCACCATGTTGGTACGGATACCAGGGAATGTCCTGACTGTGGGCTACGGCTTATTATTGAAGAAACATAGGGATAGGAAGAAAAAAGGATACAAATCAAGATCAATCTATTCCGAAAAATGCGGAAGGATCTGAATTAACAAACTTTAGTAAAAGCGGATTCGAGAAAGTAAATGAATCCAGAAAGGAGGCAAAAATGGCTAATCTGACACAGGACGCTGAAATTAAAGGGACAATCAAATTTGGCCAGGCTATGAGGATTGATGGAAGCTTCGAAGGAGAACTGATAACCGATAGCGGAGAGCTTGTTGTTGGCAAGACAGGCAAGGTGAAGGCAACCATTAAGGTAAGAAGTGCCGTTGTTGAGGGTCGTGTGGATGGAAATATTAAAGCGTCTGATAAAATCGAGCTTAAGCAAAAATCACAGCTTATCGGTGATCTGCAAGCAAAAACATTAGTTATGGAAGAAGGGGTTGTTTTTGTTGGAACATGTAATGTGAATCCAGGAGAAACTGAAACAAAAAGTCAAAATTATAAGAAAGGAATAAAGGAACTGACAAAGGAAGAAAGAGTGGAACAAATAACACTTAATAGGTTTATAGATGTATAAGCATATTGTTTTGCGAGAGCAATTAATACGAATAACATCTAGCATCGAGAATCCCTGCCCGACGCCTGCTTGCCCGCCGATATTGAGGCTGTGTCACAATAGAGAAAACACATAATATGTCATTCTGCCCCCATTCCTAGCTTACGCAAGGAAGCTATGGGGGTCAGAATCTAATGATTTCAATAACTTA
>JBHHYH010000125.1:0-4895 GCA_046757465.1 Candidatus Scalinduaceae bacterium
AGGCTGTGTCATAATTGTCATCCCGAACTTGTTTCGGGATCTCTTAGGTTGCTAACCTATTGAAATCATTAGATTCTGAATCAAGTTCAGAATGACATATTATAAGTTTTCTCTATTGTGACACAGCCTGCTGGCAGTCGGGATCGGAAATCTATATCAGATTCCCGTTTATGCCGGCTGAAGCAGGGCTGGAATGACAATACAGGTGTTTGCGTGATAATGATAGACAAGTGTTGTACGTTATTTTATGTCTACTTACCCGCCAGAACGCTTGTACGCCCCCATTCCTAGCTTACGCAAGGAAGCTTATGGGGGTCGGGCGGTTTATAGCGTCCACTATAGTAAGGATGTGTGTAAAGATAATGAATCTATTACCTTTTTCGTATTAGTTAACGTCTGAAAACATAATAAAATACTGATGACAGCCAGAAAGGTATTTTCTGTATTTGGAATAGCGTTTCTTGTCTTCTTGATTGCCGTACCCCTTTTGAGTTATAGTGCTTTTAAGTCAGTCATAAAAGAGAAATCATTTAATCACTTAATCACTGCCAGAGAGCTCTTAAATAATCAGATAGAAAATTATTTCAAGGAGAGATTTGGCGATGTAAACGTCCTAGCAAGAAACCCCATAATTGCTCAAGGTCTTACTCGATTATCGAGGGCTTTTAGCGCTTCTGGTTTCGAGAGTCCCCAATATCTTGAAACTGCAGGCATCTATCAACCCTTAATGGACCATTACGTTTCTGATTATGGTTATGTAAACGTATTCTTTGTTGATAGAGATGGTGATGTGGTATATTCCGCAAAGAAGGATGAATATACCGGAACTAATTTACTTGTGGGAAAATATAAGTACTTTAGTATGGCCCAGGTATTCAGGCGAGGTATGGAGGAAGTAACCTTTGAGGACTATACATGGAATGATGGGGTAGAAGAATTTACTGCTTACTTTGCTGCACCTATCTATGGTAATCAGGTTGTCCTAGGTGTCTTGGTAATAGAAATCCCTTTCTCTCATCTCGATGCTATGTTGACTCTCAGGGCCGGACTGGGACAAACAGGAGAAATGTATCTGGTAGGTGAAGATGGATTTATGCGATCGAATTCCAGATTTTCTGAAGAACCAACAATACTTCAAAAAGAGGTGGATACAGAGGCAACAAGAGAGGCATTTGATGGAAATACCGGCACGAAGATTGTGGACGATTACCGGGGTGTTCCTGTACTGAGTGCATATGCACCACTGAAACTTAAGTTTGTTGATTGGGTACTTCTGGCAGAGATAGACGAAAAAGAGGCATTTGCCGTCATCCACTCCGTAGAGATCAAACTTATAATAATTGCATCCACAATTGGCGCAATAGCTCTAGCATACCTCTATCTGGCAAAAAGAAGAGAAAACAGACACGAAGTCTTAGAACCTGTAGAAGAAACCGAAGCTTGATCAGTTGTAACCAAGGGGTACCTTTGTATTGCCCCTGAAAAAGATACCATCGCCACGGATGGAAAAAAGATAGGCAGGAAAACGGACTTGTTTAGTATCCTGGCGCTGCAGTATCTTGCATCAATTGGGTTTTTCTAAGGCGTGTTAATGTACAGTTGACATCTCTTGTTCCTTGATTTCTTTTGTTTGTCTTTCAGTTTTAAATATAAGAGGCAGCATTTCATCTACCTTTTCCACAAATTTGAATGTCATCTTTTCCTTTGCTTTTTCCGGCACCTCTACTAAATCCTTTTCGTTTCTCTTTGGCAGGATGACGGTGGTAATACCTGCTCTTTTCGCTGCTAATACCTTTTCTTTAATCCCGCCAACAGGCAGTACTCTACCCCTTAAGGTTATTTCACCCGTCATAGCGACAAAAGATTTTGTGGGCTCTCCCTTGAACAATGATATCAGGGATATTGCCATGGTAACGCCTGCAGAAGGGCCATCCTTTGGAATAGCTCCTGCAGGGACATGGATATGATAGTCGTACTTGGAAAAGTCCTTTATTGAAATGCCTAATTCTTTTGCTCTTGAACGGACGTAACTCATAGCGGCCTGTGCAGATTCTTTCATAACGTCTCCAAGTTGACCGGTTAAGGTCAGTTTTCCGCTCCCCGGCATCCTTGTAGATTCAATAAATAATATTTCTCCCCCGGATTGAGTCCACGCAACGCCGGTTGCTACTCCCGACTCGATCGTTCTTTCTGCAACTTCAGCAAAGAACTTAACAGGGCCTAAAAAGTCAATAATATTTTCAGCATTTACTTCGACTATACCCTCTTTACCTGAAGCAACTTCTTTTGCGACCTTTCGACAAACAGTGCCAATCTCACGTTCAAGATTTCTCAAACCTGCCTCTCTAGTATAATCGCTTATAATGGCCTTAATAGCATCATCAGTAATCTTTAAGTTTTCCTCCTTTAGACCATGAGCTTCAAATTGTTTTGGGATTAAGTATTGTTTTGCAATTGCCAATTTTTCATCGTTAGTATAACCGGGCAAATCCAGAACTTCCATTCGGTCTTTTAAAGCTGGCGGTATTGTATCAAGAATGTTTGCCGTTGTAATAAACATTACCTTTGATAAATCAAATGCTACGTCAAGATAGTGATCTGAAAATGAAAAATTTTGTTCCGGGTCCAGCACTTCCAACAATGCAGAAGAAGGGTCTCCATGATAATCTGCTACCAGTTTATCTATTTCATCTAGCATATAAACAGGGTTATTCGAGGCTGCCTTGCGTAGGCCCTGTATAATTCTTCCGGGTAGTGCACCAACATACGTGCGCCTGTGACCGCGAATTTCAGCTTCGTCCCTTATGCCCCCCAGTGACATTCTGACAAATTTTCTCCCCATTGCTTTAGCAATTGATTTGCCAACAGAGGTCTTTCCTGTTCCCGGTGGGCCAACAAAGCAAAGAATAGGACCTTTCATATCTTTCTTTAGCTTCCTGACTGCTAAATATTCTAAAATTCTTTCCTTAACTTTTTTCAGATTGTAATGATCTTCATCCAGCACTTTTTGAGCGCTTGATATGTCAAGATTGTCCTCAGTAGAAATTGCCCACGGAAGGGTGAGTAGCCAATCCAAATATGTACGTGCTACAGTGTATTCTGCTGATGAAGGGTGCATCTTTGAAAGACGGGAAAGTTCACGATCAGCTTCCTTTTGGGCTTCTTTAGGTAGCTTTACTTTCTTTAACTTTTCCCTCAATTCTTTTACCTCAACCGCCTGTTCATCACCTTCCCCGAGCTCGTCTTGTATTGCCTTAAGTTGCTGGCGCAGGTAAAACTCACGTTGCCCCTTCTCCATTTCGCTCTTTACTTGCGACTGTATCTTGCCTGCAAGTTCGAGTACTTGCATCTCATTATTTATGAATGTATTTACCTTCTGCAACCTGTCCTTAACATTTAAGGCTTCCAGCATTCCTTGTTTT
The DNA here is from genome assembly GCA_046757465.1 of Candidatus Scalinduaceae bacterium. Lineage (GTDB taxonomy): Bacteria > Planctomycetota > Brocadiia > Brocadiales > Scalinduaceae > Scalindua_A. The sequence goes on from JBHHYH010000125.1 coordinate 3,423, forward strand.
TCTGGGACACTAATGTTTAAATGGGAAGATACTAAATCCGCGAGTCGGCTGGGATTGCTGATGTTGACAATAACTATCTTTAATTCTTCTGGTAAGTTAGGAGAAATGGCTACCATGTTTGAAAATTGATTCTTAACATTAGTTGCTAATGCCTCGGTCTCAACGTCCCCTTCATCAACAATGTCTTCTAATACTTTTACTTTTGCCTTAAAGAAGGGTTCTGTTTCAATAATTTTTTCAATATGTAGTCTTGATATGCCCTGTACCAGCATCTTTGCAGTATTATCGGGCATTCTTAACATTTGCAAAACTACAGAAGCTGTTCCATACTCATAAAGGTCTGATGGGTCCACTTTTTCTTTTTCCTGGCTCTTTTGTGCAACTAGCGCTACGAATCTATTTGATGCTAAAACATTATCAAGCAGTTTAAGTTCTTTTTCTGTAGAAATACCTAGTGCAGTAACCATTTGCGGGAAAACTACCACGTCCTTAAGACCTAAAACAGGTAGCTCTTCGGGAATCTTTATTGTTTCTGGTTCGATAATCCCGGGGAGCTTTGGCGTATCTGGCGCTAACCCCTCTGGTTTTTTTGAATTGTCCTTTTTGATTTTCATCTTTTTTAATAAATTAGAATGCTATTTTAATAGCGATTGTTGAAGTGAAAGCTTTTTCAGCCTTTGGAATGATTATGACTATGAACCCATCCTCGTATGTGGCCTGGATATTGTTCGCATCAACATATTGTGGAATCTTTATTTTTCTTTCAAAATATCCATATCTTATCTCTACTTGATAAAAACATATCTTCTGGTGGACCGAATTATCGTTTCTTATACCGCTTATGGTAAGAACGTAATCAGAAAAGACCACAGATATATCTTCAGGTTTAAGGCCGGAAACGGCCATTTTTATGATAATTTCTTTTCCTGTTTCGTATACATCGGTAGGAGGTTGCCACGGTGTTGATGAAGTAATATCATAACTTTTAGTCATCAAAAGGAATTCTTCGAAAAGTTTTTCAATATTACTGTGTCTCGCCATTAACTTCCGCGTTAATTCATTTGACATAAAGGCCATTGTTTTCTCATTCTCCTTATCGTATATACTTATTTAAACCTAAATTGAGCGATTTTATATTATATGCCATTGTAGCGGCAGGCTTTAGCCTGCGTTTCTCATCATTTGATGGATCCTCGTAAGTCGCGCAACCTCAAGGTTGCGGCTACAAAATCACTCAATTTAGGTTAAACCCATAATTATATTTAATTTATAAGCCTAAATATAGCAGGTTTATAAAACCCATTCAATAAAAAAAGCCGATCCAGAGGCTCTGGACCGGCTTTTTATTCAGCGTTGTCCGGTTAGGTTTTTGCATGCTCGACTTTTGTCATACTCGAACGCTTTTATCGGGTATCCAGAGGCTCGTTCATCCTAGATTCCCGCTAAAAACATGCGGGAATGACAGCTTTGGGG
>JBHHYH010000126.1:0-4689 GCA_046757465.1 Candidatus Scalinduaceae bacterium
CTCAGGCACGTCGGGCAAGAAGTCGTGCCGAAGGACAGATCTGCCTCCCGCCAGAAAGTCGGGTCTGGAATCTGCCGCAAGGGTCGCCTCAGGCGACAGGCATGGGTTTCCGCTACAGTTTGCAATCGTTACCCGCTTAATGGGTGGTGTTTTATGAATAATAATTGGAGATTGGTTTTTACTCCAAATGAAGACCCGTATATGAATATGGCTATCGATGAAGCCTTGGCCAGCAAATGCGCAGATTCTAGAAACGGATTTTCAACAATACGATTTTATACATGGAAGGAACCATCATGCTCTATCGGTTATTTTCAAAAAATGGAAACCGTCTTTGCAACCTTAAAAGAAAATGGAATTCCTATTGTTCGCAGGCCTACAGGTGGTGGAATCGCTTTTCACGGCAATGACATCACATTTTCAATAGTTCAAAAAAGAATTAATGATAAAAGGTTGGGAGATGTATCTTCCTTTTACAAATTAATTGGTGAATCGATATTAGTGGGGCTAAAAAAATTGGGTTTCAAGTGTAGCTTCTATATTCCAGAGAAGGCGGAACCGCTTTCAGAATCTGCGAAAAAGTATTTAAAATCCTACTCAACTCAACAATCCATTTGCTCTGTAACACCTGCCAAATATGACATTTTGATAAACGGCGGTAAGGTCGCCGGATATGCAGCAAGAAGGGGGCAAGATGCAATTCTCTGTCAGGGATATTTAGATGTATATGAAATTTGGAAAGATAGACATAATAACACTGGGAATGAAATGATTGATTTGTTATATGGCAATCTTGTAAATGGTTTTAAAGAAGTCTTTGGAATAATACTTAAGTCTGCACCACTTACAGTTGAGGAGAAAAAACTGGCACATCAAATAAAAGAAAAGAAATATTCTTGCAAGAAATGGAACTACAGGAAGTAAACCCCGTTGGAATTTCTCACGGTTCGTTCCTATGTGTAAAAGAAGAGATGCGAATTTATTCGCATCTCTTCTTCAAGGCTTATTTTTTCTAAGACCAACTCTTCTCTGCCTGCTCACATACATATTTTGCGAGCAGATAAGTAGAAACCATAATAAACGTCTTAAATAAGATGTTTTTTTGAATGTTATTGCAGCAAAGCAGTCTCAAATCCCCCTAACCCCCTTTAGAAAAGGGGGAAAAAGGAGGATTGTTTCGAAGAGCGTTAGTTAAGCAACTTTTACTGTGATTCTCTTTGCATTTGTTTTTTCCATCTTTGGAAGCGTAATCTCAAGCACTCCATTATGATCCTCCGCCTTTATTTTGTCTGTCATAACCGGCGCAGGCAAATCGATTGAGCGTCTAAAGCTACCGTAAGACCTCTCGACACGGTGATAATGCTTACCCTTATTTTCCTTCTCTTCCTTTTTCTCACCCTTTATTGTCAATATGTCACCCGCAATAGAGATGTCAATATCTTTTGGGTCTATTCCCGGAATTTCAGCCTTTACAATGATCTCATTATCATTCTCGGCAATATCTATGCTCGGACTCCATCCCATACCATAATAAGCTTCACGTCCAAAGAAATTATCTAACATCCTATTTACCTCTTCCTGAAATGACGAAAACATAGGCAACCTGTCCCATTTTGTTATTTTGGTAGTCATTTTAATTCACCTCCTTTTTAAAGATTTAGAGTTTAAACAAAATAAACTTCGTTAAAGATCATAATTTTGATTTAAATCGTTCAAAGGCATCTATCAAGGTTTTCAATGATGATGCCATTTCTTTTCCATCACTTTCAACATTTTCCATAACGGATTTGAAATATTTTTCTTTATATACTTTAATATTATCCGTTAATTTTTTGCCTTCATTAGTTAGCTTTACAATTACTAGGCGTCTATCGCGTGGTTCATGTTCTCTTTCAACCAGGCCTTCTTTAACAAGATTGTCAATCATTCTTGTCATAGTACTTGATGTTAAAGACAGGGCATCACTTAATTCCTTCATCTTCATTGTCTCTCTTGAATTAAATGCAAGTAGTGTAAAGACCCTTGCAGAAGTTAAGCCAAAAGTTGCTTCTATCTCTTTATCTAGCAGGTACATATCCTTCATAACCGTATCCATCAAGTCTCTAATTTCTTTATTAAGTGAGTTATTCTTCATGGAGTATCCTTTCATAAATCAACTATTGTACTCTGCAAGTATCATACTATACAAATTGAAAAAATCAATGGGCAAAATGATTTTTTTTTAAATATTTAAGTAACAAAACACATAAAATTTTAAAACCACTTCTTGAATTCAAGAAATACCTTAGGTCTAACTATGGTCATAACTGAATGAGTATAGTGTGCCCAGAGAGTCAATGGCAAAACGAGGGCATGGAGCGATTATTTTTTGGTTTAACTAGCATTCAGATGATGGCGATATTTATATACGAATATTTAGTTAAGTTTAGGTTGTATCCCAATCCAGATGTAAATAATATTTTAGTTTTCTTCTTGATATAAAATCCTACCTTGATATTATTTCACTTTAACTATACCAAGCGATATAAAAATAGGATATCCTGTCATATTCCCTCTTTTTTGTATGTTTAGAAAATCTACCCACCTACGCGGAGAGCTAACCGCCTAAGACGGATGGGTGCCCGTCGTCCTCCGTAGTTTCGCGACACGGAACGAAGGTAGCTATGCTTCGGCGCCCGCCTGCCAAAGCACTTTGTGCGGCGGACAGGGGTTTCGCCCGACGAAGAATGTGGAGGTACCAGGGGCTTCGCCCGTGTGGCTCCACATCTTACAAGTTCTGTTAGCAAAATAAGCATAAGTTAGCAACTTTAATGAGCTAATTTTTTAGAATTGATTCCAAACAGCATTCCTAAACAATGCCTGATGATTTCAATGTAATTATTGCAACGGATTGTGGCAGTACTACTACAAAAGCGATACTTATAGAAAAAAAGGGCAGCGAATACCGCCAAACATTTAGAGGTGAGGCGCCAACTACCGTAGAAGCGCCTTTTGAGGATGTGACAAGGGGTGTACTTAATTCGTTTGCGGAACTTGAAGAACTATCCGGCCGAAAGATACTCGATGGCGAGGCTCTTATCACTCCTGCAAAAGATAATGAGGGCGTTGACATCTATATATCAACAAGCAGCGCCGGAGGAGGGCTGCAGATGATGGTTGCCGGTGCAGTAAAGACGATGACTGCACAAAGTGCCCAGAAGGCAGCATTAGGCGCTGGAGCGATAGTTATGGACGTAATTGCATCGAATGATAGGCGCCTTCCTCACGAGAAGATAGAGCGAATAAGACAACTTCGTCCAGACATGATACTCCTTTCTGGAGGAACGGATGGTGGTACAGTCACCCACGTTGTTGAACTGGCAGAATATATTGCTGCTGCTAATCCCAGGCCCCGACTTGGAACTACATTTCAATTACCGGTTATATACGCTGGTAATAAAGAGGCAAGGGATAAGATAAAAGACGCCCTGGAGAAAAAAACGGCGTTAAGAATAACAGAAAATCTACGACCTGTGCTGGAAAGAGAAAATCTTAACCCGGCAAGACAGGAGATTCAAAACCTCTTTTTAGAGCACGTAATGGCACATGCACCTGGATATAAAAAATTAATGTCCTGGACGGGTGCCCCAATAATGCCAACACCAGGCGCAGTTGGCACAATAATGCAGGCAATCGCTAAAAAAGAAAATATTAACGTAGTTGGAGTAGATATCGGTGGAGCAACTACAGATGTATTTTCAGTATTCGCTGGAGTTTTTAACCGCACCGTAAGCGCCAACTTTGGAATGAGCTATAGTATATCAAACGTGATTGCCGAAGCTGGTATTGAGAATATTATGAAATGGCTTTCTTTTGAGGCAGATGAAGCGGATATTCGCAACAGAATAAAAAACAAGATGATTCGTCCTACCACCATACCACAGTTACTGGAAGATCTTAAGGTAGAACATGCTATAGCACGGGAGGCCCTGAGGTTATCCTTTGGACAGCATAAATCGCTTGCTGTTGGCCTGAAAGGTGTTCAAAAGGAAAGAGATATTTCTGAAACATTTGAGCAAATCGCACAGGAAGAAACAATTATTGATATGAACAAGCTTGATCTTATTGTTGGTAGTGGTGGTGTCTTGTCACATGCCCCGGGAAGAACTCAAGCGATGATGATGATGATTGATGCATTTCAACCTCAAGGTGTAACCATGATCGCGGTAGATAGTATATTTATGATGCCTCATCTTGGTGTGCTTTCCACTATAAACGAACAAGCCGCAACTGAGGTATTTGAAAAAGATTGTCTGATCAATCTAGGCACTTGTGTTTCTTTAGCAAATACTGGAAAACCTGGAAGTAAATGCCTTGACTATAGAATAACTTTACCTGATGGCCAGGAAAAGTCTGATTCGCTTTTGTATGGAGAACTTAAACTCATTGATTTAAAAGAGGGAGAGACGGCAGAAATTGAAATAACACCAACCAGGCACTTTGATGTAGGCAGAGGTAAGGGGCAAAAGATGGTTGAAAAGGTTAGTGGGGGCGTAGTTGGACTTGTTATTGACGCACGAGGGAGGCCCCTTAGCCTTCATAAAGATAAAGTTCAGAGGATAGAACAGATTAAGAAGTGGAATAAGGCTTTTCGCGCTTATCCGGATTGAAGCACGAATAACGAATAACAAATAACGAATAACCAATAAC
>JBHHYH010000127.1:0-4684 GCA_046757465.1 Candidatus Scalinduaceae bacterium
TGAAGCTTGTCGGTACTGATGCCAATCTCTGCCCCCATCCCAAATTCAAAACCATCAGTGAAACGGGTAGACGCATTGACGTACACGGCGGCAGAGTCAACCTCGTCCGTAAACTTCTTTGCATTAGTTTTGTTTTCGGTTATTATGGCATCTGAATGAGAAGAACCGTAAACAGAAATATGCTTAAGCGCCTCTTCTATAGATGCGACTATCTTTACCGAAAGTATCTTTTCTAAATATTCTGTTGACCAATCTTCCTCGGTGGCCTGTTTTATATCAGGAAGAATCTTGCGGCTCTTTTCACACCCTCGCAATTCAACACCAGCATCTGACATGTCCTTGGATATATCTGGAAGGAATGTCTTTGCTATCTTTTCGTGTACCAGCATGGTCTCCATGGCATTGCATGTGCCGGGTCTCTGAATCTTTGCATTGAGGCATACGTCCTTTGCCATATTCAGATTAGCAAATTCATCTACATAAATATGGCACACACCCTTATAGTGTTTTATGACAGGGATGGTGGAATTTTCAGCCACGTTTCGTATCAGACCCTCTCCACCTCTGGGAATTACTAAATCTACATATTCATCTGCCTTGAGCAGGTAGTCTACGGCCTTTCTGTCAATAGTTTCAATAACCTGAATAGCTTTTTTATCAAGACCTACCTTTTCAAGTGCTGAGCTTATCTGCCTGTAAATAGCCACATTAGAATGTATTGATTCTTTACCGCCACGAAGTATTGTTGCATTGCCTGTCTTTAAGCAAAGAGATGCAGCGTCCGCTGTAACATTTGGTCTGGATTCATAAATAATGATTATAACACCTATCGGCACTCTAACCTTCTGAATTTGTAAACCATTTGGGCGGACACGATCTTCCATTATCTCACCAACAGGATCGGAGAGATTTATGACTTCTCTTATGCCTTCCGCCATATCTTCTATTCGTGAATCCGTTAACCTTAATCTATCAATCATGGCAGAGGATAATCCTTCCTTTTCAGCAGCTTTTATGTCCCTTTCATTTTCTGACATCAAGGTCGTTTTACAGCTCAAGAGATTATGGGCTATCTGTTCAAGTGCAGCATTTTTTGCTGAACTACTAACAGTAGCCATTACGCGTGATGCGTTTTTCGCATCCTTTACGATTGTATCTACGTAATCCTCAACGTTCATATCTGTAAGAAATTAACAAAAATATCGCGGCTATTGAAATTATGCCTAAAGGTATTTGCCATGGGAAAGGCCCTTCAAATAAGTACGAATCCATTTTGCTTAATATACTTGATTGTTTGGTTTCTTCATTCTTTGGTTCTGAAATTGAAAATCTGTATTTTTTGTAGGTGATTTCTCCTGGTTTAATATATCCAAAATTCTCTCTTGCCTCTCTTTCTATTTGTATTGGATCATTAATAAGGGAGTCATATTCCTTTTTCAATTCAGGGTTTCTTTGCTTTAAATAAGCAACTTTTTCGGCAAGGTTTTTTTGTCTTGCTTCAAGGGTTCTCCTCTCTTCCCGTTTTTGTGTAACGGCTGCAGAAAAGATAATCACAATTGTCACTACTATGCAAAACGTAATAAGGAAACGCCTTAACATAAAAACTTATCTTCTTTTCAATAAATAATTAGAATTGATCCTCTATTCTAGATGCTAGATACTCGTTTTAGTTTTGTGACCACGGTCTACAGATTTGATAAAATTAGTCATCATCTTCCCAAGGTGGTCATACTCCTCACAAAAATATTTATATTTCTTTGTTTCTTTTAATGATTTTGTTTCATATAAAGTATCTAAATGGTCTATGGTTTCATCGCAGGATGATAAAGAGTAAGTAAGAAATTTGATAAACTCTTGTTTGTATCTTCGTCTTCCAAATCCCTCTACTATATTACTCTTGATAGACTTACTTGATTTTCTTATCTGGCTTCCTTCTTCGTACATCTCAAACTTTGGAAGTCTTAGACTCATTTCATGAATCTCTATGGCCAATTTGTGAGCTGTCTTATGTATATTTAAATCTTTATAACTTTTGTATCCCACTCTTTCTCCTTTCACGAGCATCGAGGATCCAGCATCGAGTATCAAGGGTCCAGCATCAAGCGTCTAATTAATCCATCTTCAAAGAGGCTTTGCCATAAACCGCTTTATCCCCAAGCTCTTCCTCAATTCTTAACAGTTGATTATATTTGCAAATACGATCAGTTCTAGAAAGCGAACCAGCCTTTATCTGTCCTGCGTTGGTTGCTACGGCAATATCAGATATGATAGTATCTTCCGTCTCCCCGGAGCGATGTGAAATTATTGTAGCATAACCTTTTGACCTGGCCATTTCAATCGTTTGTATCGTCTCTGTAAGAGTGCCTATCTGATTAGGTTTGATTAATATAGAATTGGCAACTCCTAATTCAATGCCTTTTTTTAATCTATTTTGATTAGTGACAAACAGGTCATCACCTACCAGCTGAATCCTGTTACCAAGTTGTTCCGTTAATCCTTGCCAGCCCTCCCAATCATCCTCTGCAAGGCCGTCTTCTATCGAATAAATGGGATAATTAGAGATAAGGTCTTCATAAAACGAAATCATACCTTCAATAGTTTTTTCTGAATCTTCTTCAGCCTTTAAAATGTATTTTTCATTTTCAAAAATCTCATTTGCAGCCACGTCCAGCGCCAGTAGCACATCTTTACCCGGCTTGTAACCAGCTTTATTTATTGCTTCAATTATAGTTCCCAATGCCTCTTCGTTGCAACTCAGTTCCGGGGCAAAGCCGCCCTCATCACCCACATTTGTATTACAACCTTTTGATTTAAGAATTCCATTTAAGCAATGAAAGACCTCAGCTCCAACCCTCAACGCCTCCCTAAAGCTATCCATACCGAGTGGCATAATCATAAATTCCTGTATGTCCAGATTATTGTCGGCATGCTTTCCACCATTGATTATATTCATCATTGGCACCGGCAAAATGCATGAATCATCACTTCCCAGGTATTTATAAAGAGGCTTATTTAATATATTTGCAGAAGCTCTGGCTACTGCAATTGAGACACCGAGAATGGCATTAGCGCCTATATTACTCTTATTTTCTGTCCCATCGATTTCAATCATAAGCTTATCTATCGTCTCCTGATCGCAAGGGTTCATACCCTTTATCTTTGGACCAATCATTTCGATTACGTTATTGACGGCTTTGGCAACGCCCTTTCCAAGATATCGTTTTTGATCACCATCTCTTAGTTCACAGGCTTCGTGACGGCCTGTAGATGCGCCTGACGGTACAGCAGCTCTGCCAATTGTGCTATCATCCAATACTAAGTCTACTTCAACTGTTGGATTACCTCTAGAGTCAAGTATTTCTCTTGCAGTAGTTTTTTCTATCTTTGCCATGTTTGACAACTTTATATCAGAAAGACACAAAACCTGTCAAATACTTTCCATAAGGAGAGCATTTTGTTGACACACTGTTAGTTATATGCTAGAAATTAGTTCTTACTTCGCCAGCGCTAATTAGTATCTGTTGCGGAAAGCCCAAATAACAAAAAATGTCATTCTGAATTTATTTCAGAATCTATATATATCAATCCTGAATCAAGTTCAGGATCAGAGACCCTGAAACAATACTGAAACGTGTTCCGCACAGGATTCAGGGTGACAAAGTAGTGTTTCCGCAACAGATACTAATTAGGTAGAAGCTGGTAGGCCATGGTGAAATACCTGTCTGCCGACAGGCAGGGATGAGTCATTTCACCCTTAAGGAATAGGACTTCGTATTCCATTGGGCGTGCGTGGTAAATAGTAGGTCAGGCTTCCCAGCCTAATATCAATAGGCAGGATGTAGCGGAAGGCTTTAGCCTTCCAAATGATGAATGGCCAATAACGAATAACCAATCTCAGCTTTGCCAATTTGTCTATTCGTAGAACGATGTACTTATTCCATATACTAACGGGTGCCTTAGGGGTATAATTTGTATGCGTTTACCTTTCGCCGAATATGGTTCCAAAGAGCTCTCTTTTTTTGGAATGTTCCTGTTCGTGATCCTAATATTAAGCCTCTTTTTTTATCCATGGGTAAGCATACTAGTTGTCCTCTGTCTATTTTTTATTCTATACTTCTTCAGGGATCCGAACAGATTCCCCCCTGAAGGAGAAGAAAAACTACTTGCCCCGGCCGATGGTAAAGTAATTGAAATTTCACATGAGCAGGAGGAAAACTTTCTAACGTGTAAGGCTATCAAGATTGGAATATTCATGTCCCTGTTCAGTGTCCACGTAAACAGGGTATCATGCGGTGGGAAGGTTGAATTTGTAAAACACGTAGCTGGAAGATTCTTTGATGCACGCTCTCCAAAATCCTCTAGTCGAAATGAGCATAATATGATAGGGATTCTGACCAATGATGGACAAACAAAGATTATGATAAAACAAATCGCCGGAAAAATAGCAAGAAGGATTGTATGTGCTTGCACAGTTGGAGATAATGTTAAACGTGGACAGAGGTTTGGGATGATCAAGTTTGGTTCCAGGTTAGAAGTATTCATCCCTGAAACAGCTGATTTCAAATTAGCCGTAAAAGAAGGTGAAAAGGTTTATGCAGGAACTACTGTACTGGGAGTGCTGAATAAAAGAGTAGAGAGTAGAGAGTAGAGAGTAGAGAGTAGAGAGTAGAGAGTAGAGAGTAGA
>JBHHYH010000128.1:0-4632 GCA_046757465.1 Candidatus Scalinduaceae bacterium
ATAAAAGTTGACAAAGATTATCCAGGTAAGTATATTTAAAAAGAATATGCGCCCGTAGCTCAATTGGATAGAGTAGTGGACTTCGAATCCAATGGTTGCAGGTTCGAGTCCTGCCGGGCGTGCCAGATACTTAATTAGGAAACGTGAATTATTATCTGTGCCATTTATCGAACAACAACGGTGTTTTGTTCAAAACTTCCCTGCGTTTAATTCCAATTCCTAAATAAAAATAGCGCCCTTAGCTCAGCCAGGCAGAGCAACTGACTCTTAATCAGTGGGTCGAAGGTTCGATTCCTTCAGGGCGCACTTATTATCCTTAAGGCTACAAGTTTAAGTACACAAAGTAGAATGAATTTAACTGTTAGCTTGGCAGGATAACACAAATGAAAATCTCCTCGATTATGACACGTAGAGTAGTAACGGTAGAAATGGATGATTCTCTTCAGATAATAAGTGAGATCTTTCATAATGTTAAGTTTCATCATATCCTGGTTGTGGATGGACAAAAACTCGTTGGCGTAATATCCGATCGTGATTTTATAAAAGCACTAAGTCCATTTTTAGACACACCTACTGAGGAGGAGCGTGATACTACCACCCTAAATAAAAAAGCCCATCAGATTATGAATAGAACACCAATTACTGTAGATGCAGAAACTAGCATAGAAGAAGCTAGTAATTTATTGTTGGAGAATAACATATCTTGCCTTCCGATTATCTCGCCCCAGGGCAGTGTTGAGGGAATTGTAACCTGGAAAGACATTCTTAAGTTTCACTTGAAGAACACAAGTTGAAGTCATATCTATTTCTCCCTATTTAGGCTTCTCAAACAGCCAACTAGTTTTAATATGCAATCCATTGATACCTGAAAATTTCTAAAATTTATTAAAAAAACCGAATTTCTGTCAACTATTGTTGAATGGGTGTCAAGAAATACAAAAACACTTTAGTATTTTACAGAATAAACACTTATGTTATAAATCTATTATTTTTAACGTGTGTTTATGTTTAAAAAACATACTCTAACCAAAAGAGCCACTTCTTCTCTCATCTTAAACTCTAAACTTTAAAGCGCATAATAATAACAACATACAACATGTTTTATCTTCTTAGATAATCATCAGTGCACTTTTGGTACGAATTTTGTGTAATTAAGAGTTGGGCATAAAAGCAAATCACTTGAAAGAGCGAGATGCGAAGCAAAGACCTGATTCTTTTTTTCAGAATATAGTTGCTGTAATGTCTGACAAATCCAGCACTTATTATGTGCTTGCGTTTTGGACGACTAAATAAAGGAGGTATCAAAATGTTGTTCCGTTATATTTTACAATTTAGAAGATCTTACTTTTCTTATTTTTCCCATTTGGGTTTCGTATCTCTTGTAACCCTAACATTAATATTATTATCCCTTGTATCCTTCAGCAAACTGGGGATAGTTCCTTTCGGTAGTAACCCCAATGAAGAGTTAAATGGTGCAAAGGAGTATGATGTTCAAGAACAGAATACAGGAATATCTACACTTGAAAAAAATATGACAAGGCGTTTGGACAGTAAGAAGGTAAATTATCATTCAGAAATGTATATACCAAACAATACATCGGAAAAACTCTCACAGCTCTCAGTAATATTATTTCTTGTATCTCTCAGCGAATTAGAGTCAACCCCTTTCGGTGGCGCCCCCAATGAAGGGTTAAGTGATACAGAAGAACCTGATACTCAAAGACAGTATATAAACCCGCCAAACGTATGGGGGGCGGAAATGATTACGCCTGCTGATAAAAACATGATAAAACCTTTAGTCTGGACAAAGAATAGTCATTATCGTGAAACATATATACCAAACAAAACCATGGAAACACTTCCAAAGCCTTCAGTATCGCTCCAATATAAGTTATATAAGGAAGATCAATTATTATCAAACCCAGGTGGTGATAATTTCTTTCTAAATAAGGTCTCTGGAGTAATTGATAATGATTATGACCACGGCAATTTTTCAAAAAGAGTCGGGAAGGATTTAACAGATGCAGGCAGTAACCTCCTGAATGTGGTGAAGGATATGGGTATCGGCGCTAAAATCAGATATGTAGATAATCACGGAGAGATAAAGGAGGGGATAAAAGTCGGTTTTGCAAAGACACTGGGTAATTTCTTTAAGAATGTTGCAAGTGGATTGACCTTAGGGGCCTATACTCCAGGAGATGAGGCGAAACCTCATGGTGGAATTGGCAGGACTAAACATCTGTTTAAGAAAATCTTTAAAGATGCAATAGTCGATGATATTGTGATGGGAGTCTCGAGAAGTATGATTTATGTTGGGGAAGACATAATGTTGGCGGGTTTAAATTCTATTGAGGTTATACCGGATGCGACAATCGGCAACTGTAAGGCGGGCAGAGAAGCAACAACCACGATTTTTGACAATACACAGGTAGTACTGGATTTTGTAACGGATGTGATACCTGGGGGTGAAGCATCGGGAAGGACACGCTCCTTTGAATTAGCAAAGGGGCTTAAGGGTTTGCCAATTATAAACAATATTACAACAGATGAAAAGGAGATCAAAGAGTTAAGCTGGAGATATGTTAGAAATACAAAATTCAGGAAAGCGATTGAGACGGTTTCATCCCTAATCCCTGCTAGTATATAATCTCTATAACTCCACTTTCAAATATCAGAACGGGAAACAGGGATGGAAAAAGCAATTAGAGATTTCCAGCGAGCAAGAAGGAGTTTGTAACAATGTTAGAGTTTATACATTCCTAACCCACCACAAAAAAGGAATATTTTATCTTTCCTCCATTCCGTATGTTTGAACTATGACTTGTATTCTTGTTTCCTATTATTAAAATAAAAAGGCTCCTCAAGTATGCCGTGCAGTTTTTTTAACCCCCTATTTAGTTTAAGTTTTGATATTTGTTCGGGTTTTAAAATCCACTAAACACGTGCGCTAAAGAGCCTTTTTGTATAACAAACCTTTAATCGTGTTTTTATACAGCAAGACAAGCATAAATTAACTAATCCTATTATCGTCACAATTCCCAAAATTCTTTACCTAAAAACTCTAAATTCTCAGTATACGTAATGCTCAAAACAACAAAATCTTCATTGATACATTCCAAAACAGTTACACCAAAAATACTTTATGGATCTTGACTAGAACAGAGTGCCAAAATGTGCTATAAGTTTAGTCAAGATTAATATGTTGATAAAACCTGCAAAATCTTTAATTTTCATCATCGTATTTATTTTGTTTATAATGGTTTTTATGAGCTTCATAGAGAAACGACTCATTTTTATCCCGGATAAAGACTTATATACAACACCTGGCGACTGGGGTCTTGAATATGATGATGTTGCCTTTCATACAGAAGACGGATTGAAACTTAACGGTTGGTTTATCCCCGGTAAAACGAAATCTCTGACTGATGATAATCTATTTACATTACTATGGTTTCATGGTAATGCAGGTAACATAAGTCACAGACTTGAAAACATAAAGATGTTATATGACAGAGTGCATATAAATATCTTTATCTTTGATTATCGGCAATATGGCAAGAGTGAGGGTAAGATATCTGAACAGGGAACATATATTGATGCCGGAGCAGCCCTTAAGTATCTACAATCACGAAAGGACATAAACCACGAGAGGATTATTATTTTTGGTCGTTCTATCGGTAGTGCAGTTGCCGTTGATCTCGCCGTAAAAGGGAAATGCTGTGCACTGATTCTTGAAACTCCTTTCACATCCATGAAAGATCTGGCCAAATCACTTTATCCTTTTCTTCCCATTGGCTATATCTTACAGACAAAATATGATTCTATTTCAAAGATAAGTGACATAAAAGTGCCAACTCTTATCATGCATGGAGATAAAGACGAACTGGTCCCAATTGAACAAGGAAGGAAGTTATATGAGAGCGCCAATGAACCAAAAGAATTTTATACAATTCCGGGAGCCACACATAATGACACCTATATTGTGGGTGGAGAGGAATATTTTGATGTGATCAGGAGGTTTGTCGATAAACTGGAATGTGAAAATCAATAAGCTATTTAACAGAGAGTCGCCAAACCCTAACCATGAAGGGTCTATACAGGTTTTAACAATTTCCTTATTACCTGCATTACCAGTAGAAGTATATGGTCATCATAATCCTTAATGGTTTCAATAAATGTTTCATCGCAGCCCTTATCTCTTGCTACCTTTTCTAGCTCATTCTTTACTTCATTATCAGGTTCTTTATTCTTAACTTTATCCAGTACGTCACATATTCCTAATATATCAGAACCCTCCAGAGAATCCCTTAATTTTGAAATCAGTATCTGTACATTATCCTCTGCAACAGTTCCCATACGCCTGGCAAGGTTCTTATCTACCAGTTTCCTCTTGATCATCTCATCTACTTCATGAAGTTTGTCAAGGTGAATCCTTGTCTCTTTTTCCCATGATTCAAGTTGTTCGATTGTTAGAGCCATTTACAAATTCTGAAATGTCTGTTCGTAATCAATATGGAAGGCGGTCAATCGGAAATTGTCTTAAGCCTTCCGTTACATTTTCCTTACAAGATATCAAGAAACATGCCTACGTAAAAAATTTAAAAAATACTATCATTATTACGGTAGCCATGG
>JBHHYH010000129.1:0-4585 GCA_046757465.1 Candidatus Scalinduaceae bacterium
ACATGTTGACCAATGAATGGAGAATTTATTATGAGTAAAAAATATGTCACTAAAAATACCAGTGTCATCACTTATCAATTACCTCAACCATGTATAGCAAAATATATAGTTGTTGTAGTAGATAGGGGCATAACGGTCGAAGTCGACTATTTTGATACACTGAAAGAAGCCAAAAGGACTTTTGGAGAAATGGCCAATGATTATGGTTATGAACCTGAAGAGATAAATGGATCAGATTATTATGCGGTAGTCCCTTTAGGGGATGTCTCAATATGGGAATGGACGGAATATAGATATGAAAAGATATATGGATATTGAATCGAAGCAGGCAGTAAGAAATCGAATTAATTAGGACATAGATTTTCGCTGATTTACACAGATAAGGTTATGTGTATAAAAATCTTGATAATCTGCGTCCAAAAAGTTTTTTTGAGGATAGCAAACAATGAATGTAAAGATCGAAGTCGATTATAGAGAGAAACCCTCAGGGATATTAAATGTCTTGCGTGACAGGAACGGAGTAATAGTAGAAGAGAAAAGGTTGTCCCTCGGTGATTACCGTATCAACGGTCATATCATTGTAGAGAGAAAGACTACAAAGGACTTTGTAATCTCCATAATCGATGGAAGGCTCTTCTCCCAGGCTTCAAGATTAAAGAAGTTTGCAAAAAAACCAATTATAGTCGTTGAGGGCAGAGACCTCTATCACACAGATTACGCAATAGAACCTCAGGCAATCAAAGGAGCAATTACTTCTTTGTCAACTTCATGGTATATCCCCGTAATCCTTTCGAAAGATGTAAATGGTACTGCTGATTTTCTTATGATGACGGGTATTCAGGATACAGAATACCAAACACAATATGGGAAAAGAGCTGGCAGGAAGCCAAAGAGGACAAAAAGACTCAAACTACATATCCTTCAGGGGCTTCCACAAATAGGCCCAAAGATAGCGAATAGAATGTTGGAACGTTTTGGCAGTATTGAAAAGGCCATAATAGCCAATGAGAGTGAATTGGCTATCGTGGAGGGTATTGGAAGGAAAAAGGCAGCAATGATAAGGGAAATTGTGAGGTGATAGTTTTCTTAAGATACAGCTTGTATGGGAGTTGTAATGATAAAAAATAAATTTAAAGAGATGCTTTCGAAGATCAGCCGTGATTTTTCCATAGACCTCATATTTCTTTTTGGTTCTCAGAGGGACAAGGGATTTTCAATTTTGAAAGTCGAAGAAGTGGATGTGATAGACCCATTAGCAGATCTGGATATTGGTGTTGTATTCAAAAAGGAATCATTTCCTCAAAAACCATACAAGGTCTTTGGTCCACTTTACTTTGAACTTTGCGAGGTCTTTAGCCCTTTAAAGATTGACCTTGTGTTTCTGCAAGAGACAGAGTCCACCTTTCAGTTTGAGGCCATAAAGGGTGTTTGTATCCATAAAAGTGATCAGGAAATATTGGAAAACTACATAGAATATGTCTTAAAATTTGCTGCTGATTGGAAAGTATTTAGAGATAGGATAGATAGAGAGTTTCTTGGGATTGGAGGAAAGTATGGTAAATAAATCCAGGGTTGTATCAAGACTTGCATTTATTGAAGATGCATTAAAAGAATTGATTGCTTTAGGCTCAATGGAGAAGGAAGTATTCCTTAAAGACAAGACTAAAGTTGCTGCTGCGGAAAGCTTTCTTCGCAGATCTTTAGAAGCTATTTTTGATGTAGGAAGACACATTCTAGTACATGAAGGCTGGCATGAGTATTCTATGGAGTATAAATCTATAGCCAAAGGAATGGCTGAAAAGAATATTGTTCCAGGCAATCTATTAGGGAAACTACAGCAAATGGCGGGATACAGAAATCGTTTGGTTCATTTCTACCACGAAGTAACCCCCGAAGAACTTTTCCAAATAATTCAGGAAGATATAGGAGATATTGGAGAGATTGTCAAGGAAATAAAGGAGTATATTGTAAATATGGGGGAATAATGAATGAAAAGGCTCAAGGTAGAGATTTTGAAGAGATTGCAATTTGTATGGAAGACCAGAATCGTTACGACCATGACCATTGTCTCGATACTCAAACAGGCGAGGTGGTTACTATATCCGGGGAGGTTATAAGAATTCTGGAGGATGGTGACGATGAGGCATTGGAAGACCTTCCTGATTGGCAAAAGGGAGAAGTTACGATTGCAGAAGAAATACTGGGAGAATCCGATAGATACGTCTGGATTGAAGAGAGACCTTCTTATGAAGGCTATAACCTCATGGCGGAGTTTGCAGATGCTGTTGAAGATGAAAATCTTAGAGAAAAGCTTGTCATAGCCCTGGATGGAAAAGGCACCTTCAGGAGATTCAAGAATGTCCTTGTAAATTATCCTGACGAAGAGAAAAGATGGTTTTCATTTAAAGACGAGAAGATGAAGGAGGAAATAACAGATTGGCTAAATAGCATTGGAATAAAGCCTGTAAAAGACTAGCAAAGGGAGAATACTTGACATGATATAAATCCATTTAATTCTTTAGACGGGACTTACGGGATAATCAAGATTAAAAAGTAATTTAAAATAAATCTATTCTGTCTATCCTGTTAATCCTGTCAAAAGAATGGATAATAAAATATGAAGCTTTGAAAGTTGGATATTGCCATAGCACAACAAAGCCTTAATCAAATTGGGGTTTAATGAGATTAATGGTCAATGAATAGTTAATATGATTAAATACGATCTTTATAAAATATTAAAAGAAGAATTAAAGAATGGCTCAAGTGACCTTGTTACAAGACCATCGGGACAGGTGATAAGAGAACGAATAGAGAGGGATATTGTAAAAGTAGGTGATAGAGTAGTAGTTGTCCTGGATTTTTCAAAGATTGGCGTAATAGATTATTCATGCGCAGATGAAATTGTTGCAAAACTTGTCTCTCGCTTGCTCGGTGGTGAGTATGGTGATAAATATATCCTCCTTGTGGGGCTCAATGAAAACCAGAAGGAAAATATAGAGGTTGCCCTTGAGAGAAAGGGCCTTGCCATAATGGCAAAGACAAGAAACAATAAGAAAATCCTTTTAGGAAATATCAATAACTACCTTAAACAAACTTTAGACCTTATCCTTGAAAAAGATAAGATCACTGCCAGGGAACTTTCAGATATCATGAAACTTGAAGCCAATACAAGTGGGACAAGGCTCCTAAACCTTCATAAGAAACGACTCGTAAAAAGGACTGAAGAAATAATAAATGGTGGAAGAGTATGGATTTATGAGAGTGTATAAGTACTTCAATATAAGGAAAAACAAAGTGACAAATCTAAACAAGGTATCATTAGTAAAATGCACAAGTTATTCTCCTGAAAATGTAAGTGATGCAATAGATAGAACTTTTTCTTTCTTCGGTGGGATTGAAAGTATTATTCACAAGGGATCAAGGGTTCTCTTGAAACCAAATTTCTTAAAAGAAAGTAAGCCGAGAAAATGTGTGATAACGCATCCGATTGTGATAGAAATGGTGGCAAGGAAAGTCCTTGAAGCAGGGGCAACGCCAATCATAGGAGATAGCCCCGCCTTTGGTTCTATAAAAAAGATAACCAGACGCATAGGACTGGATAAGGTTGCTGAAAAGATGGGTATCAATATAATTGAACTGGATAAACCCCGAAAGGTATCTGTCAATTGTGGAGGTAAGGAATTTTCCCTGACTGTATCAGGCAAGGCTCTGGATGTTGATGCCATAATCAACCTTCCCAAGTTAAAGGCCCATGTCCAGTTACTATTCACCGCAGGTGTCAAAAACCTGTATGGATGCGTCAGCGGCAAACGAAAGGTATGGAGACATTTCAGGTCAAGAAATAATCTGGACTGGTATGCAGATATGCTGATCGCCAATTACCAGTTGGTTAAACCATCATTCACCATCGTTGATGGTATTATGGCTATGGAAAAGAAAGGGCCTTCCGGAGGTTTGCCCAGGGAGGTTTCGCTGATTGTCGGTGGAATAGATGGTATCGCAATAGATAGAGTAGTTGCAGAACTGCTTTCAGTCAATCCAGAAGACGTTCCAATACTCAGAGCCGCAGGAAGATTACGTGTAGGTGAACAGGATTTATCAAAGATAGAGATAGCCGGTGAAGAATTGTCTTCTGTTAAACCACGCGATTTTATCCTCCCGGAATTATCACCGATAGGCTTTGATATCTTTAGAGTCATGAAGAGTGTTATCAAACACCTGTGGCTTAAGACTGTAGGTAAAGCAGAATCACAAGTATAATAATTTCATATTAAATTTCACGCCACTAAGTGGCATAATGTATGTCCATGCCCGATGCCCGACGCCCGCCTGTCGGACGGACAGGGCAGGCGGAGAAAGACAGGCATGAAGGATGAAAATTCTAGATTCCCGTTTTCACAAGAATGACAAGCAAATGAAATTGTAGGAATAATATAAAATATAATGACCTGTCATTCCCGAGGAAACAGCCTACCCGGATAGTAAACAGGGAATCTATTTTTCCGATAATAATCCTCCTATCCCCCTTTGGAGGCTGTGTCACAATTGTCATCCCGAACTTGTTTCGGGATCTCTTAGGTTGCTA
>JBHHYH010000130.1:0-4097 GCA_046757465.1 Candidatus Scalinduaceae bacterium
TTTTTTCATATTTTAATGTTAAAATGCTTTAGTCCATCTATCAGCTTGTCTTTTATCAAGGGACTATTTACTTTAGGCTTAGAAACAAGAAATGATTCTGGCGGTTCATAAAGTAGTTTAATATTATAATCAAATTGTTGTTTGCTTTTCTCAATGATTCTTTCCAGGAAATGCTTTGGTTGTTTACATAAATCTGAATATGTAATAAATATTATTTTTTCGTCTGAAACCTCTTGTAATTTTTCCTCATAAAACTTTCGTAAACCATAGACCTGTCCTGCAATCTGTATCCAATACGGTTGATTAGTTAGCTCTTTATAGTTCAGGGGATAAGAACTGAACCAAGTATCTAAATCACCATAATAATCCAACCTCCCGTTTGCTAATGATAAAGCTACGTCTAAAGGATCTCTTTCTATATAAATAAAGAGTCCTTTTTTAAACAATTCACAAAATTCCCTTAAATGGAATCCAATTAGCTCTAATGGTTTGTACACCATAGGTTTTTCAAACAGATTGTTTAAGTTTAATAACTTTAATTTCACTTGTTTCCAATTTATACGTTTCTTTGCTTCAACTAAATTATATGTTTCAATTTTCTTAGAATCCATACCGATCAATTGATCCCAGAAGTATAAAAACTCATGTGGAGATGCTATATCAGTAGTTTTTCCATAGATAGAATCAAATCTTTTAGGTTTGTAATAACCTAATACAATTTTAGAAAGATAACCACCTACTAAAGGTGTTTTCGGGAACCTTGCCATTAAATTATTTGTACAAACAATGTCTAAACAATTAAATAGTAACTGATTTAAAAATGTAGTACCCGAGCGAGGCAAACCAAGAATAAAAAGATTTGGATAAACTTCTCTTATAGAAGATATGTATAATTCTTTTTCGAGTTCAGAAATGTCTACTTTTAATTTTTCTAAAAAAGTTGTAACTTCCAAATTATATCCTATTCGTAAAAAGGCTCATCATAATATGCCTTTGCTGGTTCAATCTTGTAGATTGAACCTTATATTTTTATCTTACTCATAAATGCTATCTAATTCCAATAAACGCTCGTCTTTATTAGCAGATGAATAAACCCAATCTTCAGATTCCCTAACGTAACTCTTTCTTACTGGATTTTGTTCAACATAATTTGCTTTTGCAATGTAAAACTCTTCATTAACAATCAACTCAGGCATATTTGTTTTTTGCCAAAATTGATACCTTCCATTTTCTTCAAATAGTTTCAATATATTAGGCTCAGTCGTTAAAATATTTTTCTTTAATTCTTTAGAAGTGAATGTCTTAAAATCTCTGACGAATCCTATCATATCACCACTCTTTGCTATCAAATGAATATGATTTAGCATAAATACCCAATTGTAGATTTCTAGTCCTTTATTTTTCTGGCAGTATCTTAGAGAGTCTAAGAGTATGTCCCATCTGTTGTGTCTATCAAATAGATAATACCACCGTTTAACTGTAAAAGTTAGAAAGTAGATTCCTTCGTTCAACTCTTTATTTATGCGAACTGCCTGCCCGACAGATGGTAGGCGGGATGGCATTTTAAAAAACGTATGGTTCAATCTACAAGATTGAACCGACAATGACACCTTTATCATAGCACTTCCAATATGTCCAAGCTGAACCAGCGGTGTGAGATTCTTCGCCCCCACTGCTTTCTTGCCGAAAGTAGGCTCTGTAACCAGAAGTAGGCCCCTTTAGGGGGAGCGAAAGCAAGAAGTGGGGGCTCAGAACGACATTGTGACGCAATCCAGTAGCGAAGTCATGCCAATTAACCCAAAGGGCAGAATTAAGCGGGGCTTGCATGTTAGTAAATGTAAGTTTACCCAAAGGGTAACCCCCTCACCTTAATCCTCTCCCCCTATGGGGAGAGGCCCGCCTGCCATTCGTCGGGCAGGGAAGGGTGAGGGGGAGTTATGCCGTAGATAGTTACATTCCATCGCGTCTCGGGTTATTATGGGCAATAAAAAAACTCCTGAAACATCCAAACCGTTTGAAGAGATTCCATTTCAGAAATAACAACACGAGCGCTAACTTATCTACGAATTTCTGAGCAGCGTGAAGATAAAAGAGCCGGAGTTTAGTGTCGTCAATATCTGGCTTCATAATGCGCTTGTCAATTAAGGATAAATATGCCTTCCCGGACACATCGTTTTCGGGTAGCACAAGCTCATCGGGAATGGGTGTCTTGAGTCGTTCTCGCATGAATTTGAGGATACACTCCCAGTATTGTTTAAGCGGGCTTCTCCACAAATATGATCTTACCAAATTCCAATCAAAATTCGCCCCATGGATCTTAAGGATCGCATCCGCATCAAGGTAGTGTCGGAAAGCGCCTAACCGGTTCCTAAAGATGCACATCAGAAGGTAATAAAATTCGTCTTCTTTCTTCATATAAGCAAGATCATAGCCTTTCCAGGGTTTGTTCACGGTATTTTCGTAAAATTTTGAACTGTCGATTTTAAAAATATATTTTTCCTCATACCATGTAAACAATCTGTAATGTATATCTATATAAATATCACCTTGAGAACGCACCATGCACGCTTGACCATGAGCGGACGTCACTCCACGGGTTGAGGAAGGTATGAAAGGCTCAAATTTGTATGAAGATTTCTTTAAAACCTCAACACATTTGTCAATATTAGCAGGATGGATGAAGATGTCCAAATCCGAACCGACTCGCATCCTGATATCCGGATATGTGTCCGTGGTAAGAGATATCCCTTTCAACGGAATAAATTTAATGTTTTCTGCTTGCAATAATCCCGTAATCTCATAAAAAAGATTTATCTGGGTTAGATTGTTGAGAATCGCTGATTCTTTTTTAGCTTGAAGTCGTTTGATGTCTGTGGAACTGAAGCAAGCCTCGAGTCCGAAGCGTTTTATATTTGTATAAAATATATAAGAAGAATTTAATTCAAAGGAAATCTTAACTAAGTTGTCCCAGTCGACATGAGAGGTTCGGAGAGCTAGAATGTCCTCCTCTTGCGGATTCAAGACCGCTAATGTATAAAAAGTCCTGAGTGGATCTCTCATATTTATTGATGTAATATCAACAACTTCAAGTGTTGGGACGTTAGATGCAAATGCATGCTTAAGACAGTTAATAATCCTTTTCTTATTGCAATCCGCCTTAGAGGCTGTGTCACAATAGAGAAAACACATAATACGTCATTTTACCCCCATTCCTTGCTTCCGCAAGGAAGCATTGGGGGCTGAACCAGGTCCTGAAAAATGTCATGCTGAATTTATTTCAGCATCTCTTTCAGGAGCTCCCCTGCCTGCCCGCCCGGCAACGCCGTTCGGACGGGCCGGCAAGGCAGGAATTTCAGAATCTAATGATCTTAACAACTTAGCAACCTAAGAGATCCCCCGACCCCCACTGCTAGCTTACGAAGCGCAAGCGAGCAAGCTGTGGGGGCGGGATGACAATTATGACACAGCCTCTAAGGTGGATTGGTACCCGTCATCCATATCCATCCGTCGTCTTAGTGCTTCATTTCATATATACGGTTACGTATTGTTTCTTGAGCAAGAGATTCTTCGTCACTTCGTTCCTCAGAATGACATCGCTTGTCACTCTGAACGAAGTGAAGAGTCTCATATTACACTGAATCAAAATACGTCAACGTAATTATGAATCAGAGTACTTAGGCTGAGGAGGACTTTAGTGCCACGCCTGCCAAAGTCTTGTACGGCGGGCAGGAATGTTGCACCAATATGGCGTAATAAATGGTACCACTGGTTTACCAGTGAGCTCCATAATACTATAAAACCATCTCATCTTGAATTAAATTTCCCACTTCTTATTATTAAATTCCTTTCTTACATACTATTGAGTTTTTAGGGCCCATACCTGTGGAATTTATTTTACTATTGAGGTTGATTAAATTGTATCGAGTTAAGTTTGTTTCATAATAAAAAGGTTTTCATTCAAGTTGTTTTTTAAGTACAGGAATGTTTTTTCCAGAGTTTGCTAATCTCCAGATATGAAAGATGTTAGCAATGAAAAGTAATTAATAAGGGTCTAGACTAGAACAGCACACTCAAATATGCTATAAGTCTAGTCATGA
>JBHHYH010000131.1:0-4007 GCA_046757465.1 Candidatus Scalinduaceae bacterium
GTCATCCTTATTTTAACAGTTTACGTGAGGAATCATCTCTCATATTATCAGGTCTCTGAGATGTTCAACCTGACTGTAGGTTGGCAGGATGAAGATTACGTTATCTTCTTTGTGTTTCTTGGCAAATTGAAGAAATTTCTGAAGGGCAAGGTGTGTCTTGCCGCTGCCAGCTTTTCCTGAGACTAAAAACCTTTCTTGCATATAATTTTCTAATTTTAGACGAGATTAACAGGATAAACAAGGATTGATTTGTATTATGACTTGCACCCACGCCCGCCTGCCATTAGTCGGGCAGGGATTCATCCGGGCGGGCGACGATTTGTGTGGCGGGATTCTTCTTTCTTAATTTTAGTCACTTTAGTTCACTTCACACTTTAGTCACTTCAAACTTGGTTAATGTTTGTTAATTGCCAACTTTTTTTACATGGATTGAAGCGTTTGTCAATATTAAAGACCTGATCCTGGAAGTGCGTATTCTGCTTTCAAGGTCTGACCCTAGAAATTAGTTCTTCATTGGTGATTTTGCAATTTAGAGGAATCCTTTATCAGGCCGCTAGTAGGGAACATTTCGGACATGTAATATTTCGGCATTTTCAAAAGGGCGAACATCTGCTGTTGTTAGTGTGAGCACACCAACAGTTTTACCCTCTGCCGTAACAAATTCTACTTCGATCCCTTCTTTATCTTCATAACAGTGCACTACTGTTCCCACGTCACCTGATTTAAGGCTGTGGTCTTCAATATCATGCTTTAACACGACCAAGTCTAATTCTTTAATCATATTATACTCCTTTCTCAGGTCAATTCGGATATGCCGTTACAAAACGCGGTTTATCTTGACCCTTATCAATAATCCAAACTGTTCTAACTTTTATAGACTTATTGATGGGAGTATATAGTAACCCATCAATTGTATACTTTTTACCATGTTGTGACGGTATAATTTCGCTTACCTCCTGAGTTTGAGCTATTGTGATTAAGCCTTGCTCCAATGAGTCTAAATTCGCCTCGTTAAATCCAAGCATACGCAAAAGTTTGGCTTTTGATCTGCCAACAATGTGAGTTTCAGAGAGTAAATAATCTTTGAGTTTTGAACGTGGAACACAAGCGAATTCTTTATAAGGAAGTTTCATGGATTATTCATTCTATGATCTATTCCTATGTTAGCTTTAGTTATAATACACCAATTAAATCTGGTTATCAAATAATCATTTATTTCAATTTTTTATTTTTCTTCATGAGAAATATTTTGCTAAGTAATTTTACCATACTGTGTGTCATTCAGCAACAGTTAGTAAGGCGATATTTCTGAAGGACAAGGTATATCTTGTAATATAAAAGATTGTTCATCGCGGACACAGAGAACAACGAATGACTAATGACAAAAGACTTCCAGGTTCATTCTTTGCCTACTGCATATTGTAGACTGTCTACTTTTTTGCATTTATTGAACCTTTCTTGCATATAATTTTCTTCCCTTTGCGTCCCGGCCCGTTTACATCGTAAACGGGCCCCGTGTTTGGTTTGTAACACGCCTAGACAAGGATTGAATTATATTATGGCCTGATCGAAGATCAGGCTTGATGGATTGAAGCGTTTGTTAATATTTACTTCTTTTTCTTGCATAATTTAGCATCTTTTTGTAGAATTCTCACTGTTTACATCCGATATGCCCTGGTTATCTTGTTAAATTAGGTAGCTGGGGCGTTTTTATTCCCTATCCAACTTTTTAAATCCTCCAACGCCCACATCGAGAATCGAGTATGCAGTATCTAGTAACTAGGTCTGACGGTCGCTGCTTGGCCGCCGTCTTACTTGGCGGAACCCTATTTTTTTCTACACTTTTTTAGAATGAAGTCAAGGGGGAAAATGAAATATTCAGATTTATTTGTTTTCAAGACAAACTTTTGGTAAAAAAGGACAGTAAAAAAGATGAATTAAGCTTGAACTGACAACCTTCACAAAAGGAGCTATAAAATGGAAAAATTAAAATTGTTAGACGAGCTTTGCGAGCCTGATGAAAGACAAAAATTATTTGTTGTTTTCAATTCAGAAACGGGTGACAAGCGTTCCAGAAAACTAGAAGATGTTTACGCCGAGGCAAAAAGCATAAAATTGCATTCTGGAGTACCTGAAGAAATTAGAAGTCATTTTAATACCGCAAGGAATCTCTTGGTCTACTCTTGGTTTTTCTATCCTTTTAATGTTACAGCACAACTTCTAGCCTTTATTAGCGTTGAGTTTGCTTTAAAAGAAAAAACTTGCGAAACTGATGCATCCTTTAAAAAGCTACTTAAACTTGCAGTCAAGAAAAAGTGGATAAATGAGAAGGGCTTCTCTCATATTAAAGTAAATGACGATATATCTAAAGAAAATCATTTAATAGAAAAAGATAATACTGAAGCCCATAATTACTGTGATGCATTGGTGGAAGCTATGCCAAAATTACGCAATGCACTTGCTCATGGAAATGATATGCTTCATAACCGTGGTTATTTATCAGTAAGAATTTGTGCAGATTTCATAAATCAGTTGTTTTCAGAATCAAAGGGTGATAACTAATTATGTACGGAATACGCCAGGGCGCATATGCAATATTTGACACTTAGTAGTAGGAATTGAACAGTTTTTGATTAATTATTAAAGGTTACATTTCCCAATTCCATTTTTAAAAACTACAATCTTTAGACAGAAATCAATATAGCGTAATCTCTTTTTATTCAATGGGATACACAGTTTTTTAGTAAGATTTTATTTGGTGTATAAATGGTTAAGAGTGTATAATAATGTAAAAAGCGGCATATTTTTTGCTGCAATAATTCTTCTTGACTATACTTTAAGAAATTTGGTATTTAGAAGCAATTACTTCAAATTTTACGTATATAATTCTAACTGGAAAATTATTATGAAAGCACTCACTTACGACGAGTACAATAGGTTACTTAAAAAACTAACACTTGATAGTGAAGAGTTAAAAGCCTTAGCCATTGCTATATCTTTACCTGCTTCAATTATTGATTTAATAATAAAATGCCTTTATCAGATTTACGTTATTAGGAGTATCTTAAAAACAGTAGATAAATTAATAAAATATAAATGCATAGATTGTGATTATGAGTGTAATTTCGAAATCAAAAAAGATTTAGAAACTATAGTAAAAAGTATGAAGTCTTCAAAAGAACTAAAGGAAGAAGTATGGTTTATCCCTTCTTTAGTAACAAAACTGGAAGGCCGTACTATTGAAGAACTTGAGGATAAAATAGAAAATTATTGGATAGCCTCCGATAAAGAAATAAAAGAATTAACAAATTCCATCTCAAGTAAAATCAAGAAAATGCATGCCATTCATTGAAATAAGCCGTCCTGCCTGTTTCACACATCAATTAGAAAAATTAATAAAAAAATACAAAAAATCCGAAAAAAGCATAATTAAGCAAATCGATTCAATCTTAAACAATCCTTTTCAGGGTAATAGAATCCCAGGTTTTGGTAATGCACACATGCGGAAGGTGCGTATTCCTTTGAAGGAATACGGTATTGGGAGGAGCGGTGGAATTAGGATAATTTATATAGTTGTTGAAGACAACAATAAGATGCTAATGGTTGCTATATATACTGAAAGAGATTATAAAACAGAAAATTCCGTACAATCAATGATTAGACAAAACCTTAAATCCAT
Organism: Candidatus Scalinduaceae bacterium; assembly: GCA_046757465.1. Taxonomy (GTDB): domain Bacteria; phylum Planctomycetota; class Brocadiia; order Brocadiales; family Scalinduaceae; genus Scalindua_A. The sequence goes on from JBHHYH010000131.1 coordinate 3,680, forward strand.
TGATTCTTCCTTGCTATAACCCCTATCGTTCCTTTTTAGAATCTTCTAATTGATTTTATATTTATTCATTCTTCTCTCTTAAAGCAAGGATTGGTTTGTATTATGAAACGAGTATCGTCCACAAGTTCCACCTCGTAGGTGGGATGTTTGCTTTGAACCCTGACCCTGAAACAAGTTCAGGGCTTGAAGTCTAAGGGTCAGGGCCCTGAGGTGTTCAACCTGACTGTAGGTTGGCAGGATAAAGATTACATTATCTTCTTTGTGTTCTTCAACGAAACGGGAAAATTTCTGAAGGACGAGGTGTGTCTTGCCGCTGCCGGCTTTTCCT
>JBHHYH010000132.1:0-3679 GCA_046757465.1 Candidatus Scalinduaceae bacterium
CAACCATAGTATCCTTTATTTCACCATTGCTAAAAAGTATTAGAGTTGGTACGGACAAGACACCGTACTTAGTAGCCAGTTCTTTGTTTCCACCTACGTCAATATCTACCTTCGCAAACTTAATCTTACCATCGAATTCACTGGCCAGTTCATCTAAAATAGGTGTTTGTGTCTTACAAGGTGCACACCAATCTGCAAAAAAGTCAACCAGTATAGGAACTTTAGATTGAATAACATTCTGCTCAAAATCTTCGTTTGTCACAGCCTCTATATTTGCCATTTCCCAACCCTCTCCTTTCATAAATTTTAGAAATATTTACCTTTTGCCGATTTTCACGACTTATCTATCATCGGTAACTGTCTGAATCCTATGCTTCTTAATCTTATTATATAGACTGGCCCTTGATATCTTTAGCAATTCTGCCGCTTTCTCCTTATCCCAATTAAGCTTGCTTAAGGTATCGGAAATTATCTGCCTTTCCGCAATATCAATCATGTCATGAAAGGTCTTGCCATTTGCGTCTGTAGCGAATAACCGTTTTTCACTTGGTAATTGTAAATCTTCCGTCTCTATGGTATTTGTTTTACAAAGCACCACTGCTCTTTCAATTAGATTCTCTAACTCTCTAACATTCCCCGGCCAGTCATAATACATTAATTTGTGTAATGCCGGCCTGGATATTCCCTTAATATTTCTATTATTCTTTTTACAGTATTTTCTTAAAAAATGTGCCACAAGGAGAGAAATGTCGTCCAGCCTTTCACGAAGCGGAGGTAAGTTAATTGTAATTACCTTAAGACGATAGAAAAGATCTTTTCTAAACGTATCCTTTTGCACGCGTGATTCCAGATCAGTATTTGTTGCAGCTATAATTCGTACATCCACCCTCAATGTTTTATCACTCCCTACGGCTTCTAACTCGCCGTCTTGCAATACCCTGAGCAATTTTGCCTGGATAGGAAAAGGTATATTGCTTACCTCATCGAGAAAGACTGTTCCTTTGTCAGCCATACGAAACCTTCCGATTCTGTCTTTCGTTGCACCCGTAAAGGAGCCTTTCTCATGTCCAAAAAGTTCGCTCTCGAGCAGTGTTTCTGTAAGAGAAGCACAATCAACCTTTATAAATGGTTTGGTTTTTCGCATACTATTGTAATGAATAGCTCTTGCTACCAGTTCCTTTCCAGTTCCGGTATCACCCTGGATTAGCACATTAGCCTCTGTATCACTGACACTATCTATCAGTGCATAAACCCCCTTCATTTTGTGACTCTCACCAATGATATTTTCAAACTTATATTTTAATTCTAATTCAGTACGCAGTCTGTCTACCTCACTTTCCAGACTTTGCATCTGTAAAATCTTATCTACAATCAGGGCTAATTCATCCCGTTTGAAAGGTTTTGTTATATAATCTGCCGCTCCTAACTTCATCGCTTCTACGGCATTGCTAACTGTGGCATAACTTGTCATTACGATTACGTCAATCTGACCATTCAGGAGTTTGATCTTTTTCAATAATTCTATACCATCCATATCAGGCATAACCAAGTCTGTTATCACGATTGAGTAATTGTTGTTTTTTGCCTTAACATAGGCGTCTTTCCCACAATAAGCAGCTTCAGCATCATAACCACGACTATTTAAAAGTTCTGTACACATCTCTGCTAACGCAGTATCATCATCAACAACAAGTATTTTCTTTTTCAACTTCATGTAGTGTTACCTTCATTAACAGGTAAAAATACTATGAAGCTTGTACCTTTACCTTCATTGCTTTTAACAAATATGTCCCCACCGTGGTTTTTGATAATATCAATGCATATATTGAGCCCAAGCCCTGTCCCTTTGCCGGGTTCCTTGGTAGTGAAGAAAGGCTCAAAAATACTGTTCATATCTGCCTTTTGTATACCATATCCCGTATCATCAAATGAGAGTTCCAGAGTGTTTGTGTTCTGTTTAAATATACTTGATATCTTAATCTCTCCCCCATGAGGCATTGCATCTATAGAATTCCTCAACAGGTTTAAGAATACCTGCTGCATTTGATTCTCATCCACACTTATTTGCGGTATTTTATCATCAAGGTTTAAGTTAATTCGAATCTTGTTGACCTTTAGAACATATTCCATAAGAGAAATTGTGTTCTTTATCAATGTATTTATATCCTGTAATGTCTTTATGCCTCTTGATTTCCTGGAAAAATCCAGAATTTCACGAATAGTCTTTTGACACCGCAAAACCTGGTTAGTGATTATTTTTAATCTAGATAAAGCCTTTTCATTCTTTAAATCCTCTTCAAGCAACTCACAGTGTCCTGATATTGTCGTTAATGGACTATCAAGCTCATGTGCGAGGCATGACGTAATCTGCCCGATAGATGCCAATTTCTCTGCTTGAAGCAATTGGCTTTGGATAGACTGAAGCTCTTTATATGCAAGCTTAAGCTCTTGCACCCTTTCGCTAAGCTCCTTTCTTTGTTCCTCCCTTTCTTGTTCCAACTTCTTTCTTTCTGTAATATCCCTTTCAAATTCAATGGCATAAACAGTCTTTCCAATGTCATTTCTTATTGGAAAACTAAGAAGTTCTAAATAACGTTTACTTCCATTTGATTCGTAAGTAGTAAATGATTGTTGAGGTTTATTAGATTCAAAACACTTCCAGGTAGCACAATGAGAACAAGGTTTACTGTTATTCCAGGACTCCTCATAGCACTTCCCACCTATCATGTTTTTTCCCGAGTTGCCTGCCCTCTTTACAGCCATTTCATTCAGAAAAACTATATTAAAATCCCTGTCAACTATCCTGATGGAATCTTCAATCCCATCTAATACAGATTGCAAAAATTTCTCGCTTTGAATCATATCATTTGAGGAATGAGTATTGATGTTTACTTTACAAACATTTTTTAGTGTATTTTTTAATCGATGAATTAAGCTTAAATTAGAGATTATTTTCTCTTTGGATGGCATGATAAGTCTCAAATTATTACCCGTCCGGCCGCCCGCCAGAACGATGTCGGGCTGGCATCCGGGCGGGAGGGTTTATTCTTGTTGCTGATGGAAAAACTTGAGGTTATCTTCATGTAAAGGCCAGTATATATAAGACTAACTATTGCACAAGCTTATATTTTATTTTATTCTCGTAGGATGGAAAAAGCAAGTAAAAGTTGAGGGAGTTTGGAAGCGTTATAAACAGAAATGGTAGCGGGGGTGGGATTTGAACCCACGACCTCCGGGTTATGAGCCCGACGAGCTACCAGGCTGCTCTACCCCGCGTCCAATAAAACTTATACTATATTAGTAAGAGAAATCTGTCAATTGGAAAATTAAAAGAAGGACTCATCCTTCTTTTAATCCATTTCGAAAAACATCTGAGAATGTTGAGGTATTGATACGTTTGATTTTTTAATGTGCACTCCTGATTCTTCTGGAGCTTTCCTGGAAAAGGACTGTAAATTTATGCCTGATTCCCTTTGTCTTTTCATAAAGATTGTTTATGAATTTGCTAACACACTCAGACACCTTTGGACACGTCAAAAACCTTGATTTTATTGATCCCCATAGTTTTAACATTTTTTATAGCCTCCATGTTCAGAAACGTCTTCCAAATATATTATATATAAATTAGGGTCTAGACTAGAACAGCACATTTTATTTACAAATTTTTAACAATATAGCA
>JBHHYH010000133.1:0-3485 GCA_046757465.1 Candidatus Scalinduaceae bacterium
TTTAAAGAAGAACCACTGGTATCCTCTTTTGTCGTTTAATTATGACACAGTCTCACGGCAGGCGGGCCTTTCGGGAGGAATCCAGTTTTTATGTTAAATTTTCGAAATTCATCGTGCCCTGAAGGGGTACGAAGGATTAGATTCCTATGATAAAATTGCAAAAAATCTTATGCCCGGTAGACTTTTCAGAGAACTCGCTTGAAGCGCTAAAGTATGCTACGCATACGGCGTTAAGGGAAGATGCCACACTATACCTGATCCATATAGTTGATAGTAGAGTATACGATTATGGTGGGCCTATATACGAACCAGTGATACCTGCTATGAAATCAAAGATTGATCAGGCATCAAAGGATCGATTAAGGGATAAGTTACTGGAAAAGGTTCCGAAAGAGATACAAGATAGGGTTGAAATGGTAATATCATTTGGCGTTCCATTTGTTGAAATTATAAGAGCTGCAAGGGATTATGATGTTGATTTAATTGTAATGGGTACACATGGAAGAACTGGGGTCTCACATATACTAATTGGCAGTGTAGCAGAAAAGGTGGTAAGAAAGGCTCCCTGTGCGGTTTTGACTGTTAAGATGCCTGTCAAGCAAGATGTGTGAATTTGTAGATGACCATAAAGAATTTTGTACCATATTGGTATTAAACCTTCATGCCCTTTCAGGGCACCACGAAGCATGGAAATTATAGATTCCCTGTCTGCCCGCTCGGCCACGCCGTTCGGACGGGCTTTCCAAGTAGTTATTCCTCGGGAATGACAGAAAAGTTGAATTATGGAAATAAGTTAGAGCATCACAAATTGTCATTCCCGACCCCGATCGGGAATCTATTTTCGGATAAAGGAACCTTATTAGGCCAAAAGGACATCTCAACCAGAGAAGATCAGGAATTGACAATAGAAGGTAGCTAATTTGTGAGAATAGCCTTAAATATTTATAAATTCTTACCGTCAAAAGGAGGGGGAGAGAGGTACCTCGCCAGCCTTGCAAATCGATTGATAGAGAGAGGTCATGAAGTCCATATATTTGCTAACGAGTGGGAAAATCATAACCTCATACATTTCCACACCATTCCCGTTATAAGATACCCAAAATTTCTCAAAGAAGTCTCATTTGTCATAAATAGCCGGCGAAAATTATCTGAAAATGATTTTGACATAGTACAGGTTGTTGGCAGAGCACTGGGAATGAATGTGTTTAATCCACACTGTGGAGTGGAAGAGGCATGGTTAAAACAGGATTTTTTATCAATAAGCAACCCTGTTTACAGGGTTTTAAAACACATAACCAGTTTTTTTAGCCTTCGACAAAGATTTATTTTATGGTTGGACAAGAAACAGTACACAAATAAAAATGTGTCCAGGATTATCGCTATATCTGAAATGATAAAGAATGATATTATTAAATATCATCATGTCAACCCACAAAAGATAAAGGTGATATATAATGGTGTGGACCTTCAAAGATTCAATCCAACCATTAAAAAAAAATTCAGAGGAATTGTAAGAAAAAAATTGTTTATAAGTGAAGAATTTGTGATCTTATACGTAAGCAACAACTTCAGGTTGAAAGGTCTGACTATATTGGTAAAGGCCCTTGGAGAGCTTAAAAAGTATCACAAGAACTTTAAGGCATTAATTATAGGAAGGGGGAAAAAATCCAGATACTGTAAATTGGCAAGAAAACTAAATTGCATGGAAAATCTGATATTTTTGGGACATGTAAATGGAATTGAAAAATATTATGCTGCATCGGACCTTTATGTTCATCCTACGTTTTATGATTCATGCTCTCTCGTGGTTACAGAGGCATTGGCGAGTGGCCTGCCCGTTATTACGACTAGATATGATGGTGCAAGCGGAGTGATAGATGACGGTATAGATGGATTTGTTATGAAAGACCCTATGGACTACGAGACATTGGCAGAAAAGATAAGCCTATTCTTTGATGATGAATTCAGAAAAAAGACTTCCATTGCCGCTCGTAAGAAGGCCGAAAAATATCCTGTAGAGAGAAACTGCGAGGAAACGATAGAAGTTTATAATGAAGTAATAAATAGTACTATAGGAAATTCTACTACATATCAATATCAAATATAGAATTCCTAAAACCTTAAATTATCAACAAATTGTGTAGTTTAATAAAGCAAGCTTATATTAATTTTTACGAAGTAAAACCAAGAAGTTAGCGACTTAAGGGAGCTAAATTCTATGAAGATATTATTCTTAGTTCAAGGCCTTGATGTGGCAGCAAGTAGATACAGGGTGCTTCAATATCTTCCGTATCTAAAAGAACACGGAATAGAGCCGACCGTTACCCCTTTTCCAAAAGGGTTCTTTGAAAAACTTAGACTGTTTAAGAGTATAAGTAAATACGACGTCCTGTTTATACAGCGAAAGAGGTTTCCGATTCCCTGGCTTAAATATATAAGAAGGAACGCAAGGAAAATTGTTTATGATTTTGATGACTCTGTAATGTACCGTAACTCAAAGGCAAGCCGTGCTGAATCAAACACACGAGCCAAGATGTTTAAGAATATGATTAATGCGTCGGATTACGTAATAGCGGGCAATGAATATTTAAAGAGAAATACTGCGCCCTACACAAATAATGTTATAAACATCCCGTCACCCATAGACATAACCCGGTACGCCCAAAAAGAATATTCGGAGAATAACGACAACATTACATTGGGATGGATAGGTGCGCATGGGAGTATACATTATCTGGAAAAGATGAGGCTTGTATTTGAAATCCTTGGTAAAAGACACAATAATTTAAGATTGAAGATTGTATGTGATACCTTTTTCGATTGCGAAGATATGGTTGTGGAGAAGAAATTCTGGAACGAGAAGGATGAAGTAGAAGATATTAAAAGTTTTGATATTGGCCTGATGCCACTCTTAGATGACCCATGGTCACACGGGAAGTGTGGACTGAAAATATTGCAATGCCTTGCTACGGGCGTCCCGGTGGTATGCAGCCCGGCTGGAATCAATAAGGAAATTGTTGAAGATGGTGTACATGGTTTCTGGGCAAACACACCGGAGGAATGGATAAAGAAACTTGAAATCTTAATAAACGACAATAGCCTCAGGAAGAGAATGGGGAAAGAGGGACGAAAGAAGGTTATTAAACATTACTCGCTCGATGCAAATACACCAAGGATGTTGAAGGTATTCCAACAACTATCACCCCAATAGGTAACCCTATATTTCATATTCTCACAAAAAATGGTACGATCACTAAAATAACACCGACAATCACAAGCAGGTATACGTTCGATATGAAATAGGGAAAGATAAATAGAGCAATACCGATAAATAGCGGCACCACTGCCTTTTGCTTTTTACCATATATAAAGAATCCGAGACCAATTGTCCCGAACAGCATTCCCCAAATAAGTAGCGATGTACCTTCCATTTTAGAACTTACCGCTTTATTCTCTTAGATATTAGTAGATATTAGGGTCACACC
>JBHHYH010000134.1:0-3439 GCA_046757465.1 Candidatus Scalinduaceae bacterium
CTCACCATCCTGCATAGCCTTTGCTAAAGATAATGTCTCCTCACCATCCTGCATAACCTTTGCTAAAGATAATGTCTCCTCACCACCCTGCATAGCCTTTGCTAAGGATGATGTCTCCTCACCATTTATATTCATTGATTTAGCCGGGGATAATGTTCCTTCACTATTTACTAATAATGTATGTAATTGTGCCGGAACAGGCGCAGTTTGACTGTCCGAAGTATCGTTGTTACCATTACTTATAATGTTTTCTTCATTTGTTTTATTATTCAATACTTCGCTTATTTGTTCTCGCAAACCCGCGATGTCAGGTAATATGCCTTTTGAAACCATTTCTATTATGAGGTTAATATCTTCCTGGTTCGACAAAGTTAGTCCTGGTGCAGTAGAGGCGGGGGCTTTGTTGTTAGACGCTGACATGTTTTTTACTAAATATGCCAGCTTCGCGTTAAAGCTCTCTTCTCCCAGATTAGCCTGTAAGGGATTTTCAGTTCGCTTAGATGACATTCCGCGAAGCGCTTCTTCCGAAGTCGTTTTTCCTAATAGTGCGCTTAAGAGTTGTTCAGACATACTTTATAACCTGCGGTCTAAATTGAAATTTTTCGTCGAAACATAAAGATACGAGCGTTGTCTACGCTACCTTTATGCCAAAAACAAATTCAAGGCACATAAATTAAGATATTTTTCGCAGATGTTCGTAAGACTTGATGTTCCAAATAAATAGGTGGATAATGATTTTAGTTGAGTTAGACATCATTCATTGGATTTTTTCCCCTACTTTGATATCCGAGACATTTTTTTCCGCATGCTACGGAAAAACCTTCCGTGTTTAAGGATATTTGGTGGTGCTTGGGCAAGACTCTACTAAAGATGTCTGGTGATTTCGTAGAAATGAAAGGGATATGGTCTTTATAAGGTGGCGATTACTTGATGTGCAACAAATTGTGCATAACGCTTCATAGACAACAATACTATTTTCCAATCATACAGCGACTGTTTTCTTTGATAATTAACTCTATAATAATTCCTTACAAGTTCTACAACTGATGCCTCACTGCTATCAAGTATGGTATCAGCAGTCCATATAACATTTCCGGTAATGGTCGAAAACATACCCACTTTTATGCCTAAGATAGGAGGTTCATACGGCTTATAATGGGTAATTGTGCCAAAAATAATTGCGTCTACCTTGAATCTCTTCTTTGCTTCAATCACTGTTTCAGCCCTGACAAGTCCTTTGATCCAAAGATCATTTTGCTGCAATAACTCGTCTGGGAATCCTTGAGGCGGAACTACATCAAACTTTGCGCTCTTCTGTAACGCGATAGAAAAAGCTTCTGTGACTTCTTTTACTACCTTCTCCCTGTTAGTTTCAAAAGCAAAGGGAACCAATAAGACTCTATGTACACTGGCATTGTTGTACTCATCTGATTTGTAGAAACTGATAGACTTAAATTCTCTGTGAAACAATACGCATCCTTCATTGCTCATGGCAGTAAAAGATAATAGAATTATTATGGGTATGGATAATATTTTATGCATTAATAATCCCTGAAAACCTGTTATGGCTCTTTCTGTTCTTCTTCCAATCCTTCAATCTTTAATTTGTATAACTCTTGCTGGGCTTTTGTTTCGGCTATTTGAGAATCTAATATCTTCTTTTCTAACTGTTCTGATTGCTGTTCCGCAGCAGCAACCTTTTCCTGCAAGGCCTTAATATCTTCTAATAGCTTATTATTAACCTCTTCAAGCTCTTTCTTGGTAGTAATAAATTCTTCCTCAATCTCATCTTTAGCAGCCTTCATCTCTGCTAGACTCTCTTCGAGAGCTTCTCGCTTTTGTATTTCTTTGTTTAATTCTTTTTCTAACCTCTTAATCTTTTCTAATATTTTTAGTTCCTCATCTCCATCTAATACGCCCAGACTTACCGTAGAGCCATCCTTTAAATATCCCTTTCCTTGCTGATCAGAGGTGGTAACACTTGCAGTTTTTTGATCAACGGGAGGGGAAACTTCTTCGGTCGTATTCTGTTGAGGGGGAGGAGCATCTTCCTTGGCTGCATCCTGCTTGGCTTTGTAAGTAAGAAATTCTTCCTTAAATTCAGAAAAGCAACCGTTACACAATACAGCCAGGAGACAGGATATTACAATAACAAACTCTCTTAATCCTTTATTAAGTGTTATCATACTGATGTTTGTGAATTACGAGAATAAAATATGTACTCATTCTAACTACACATAAACAAATGTCAATACTTAACTTGTGGATAACTCTATTGACTATATCCCTCGAGGCGGTAGGCCCATTCACCTGCTTTTTTTTTATTTTAATGACCAAACTTCAAGCCTATGTCCCTCAGGATCAAGGAAATAAAAGACGTGTGCTCCCCAGGGATGTTCTCGGATAGGTTTGATAGTCAAACCATTATTGTGTAGATATTGCCAGGCTTCAGTGATACTTTCAACTTGCAACGTAAGCATTATACCTGCACCTCCACTGCTCTTGATGGTCGCTCGACACTCATCGGCAATGCTTAAATGGGCCGTCTCGGTTAACTTAAATTCAACAAACCAGTCTGAAGCAAAGTTGACTGGCAACTTTAAACGATTTTGATAGAAGTCGACAGTTTCCTGCCACTTCTTACAATACAGGATAGTGTTGGCATTTTTTAGAGGAAAAATTTCTTTCATAGATTCAAAATTCCTGGCTGAACTCTTGCGAACCGAAGGATTCTTAAGGGTAAGAGAATCAGTCGAGAAACAATAGCAACGTTAGGAAGCTTTACGTATAGCAAGAGGAGTAACCTATCTTGAATAATTGCCTGCAATTTCTCAAGAATAGCTCTAGAAATTTATTATGCTATGTTCAGCATTTTATTTACGTAGTCTTTACCGGAAGTAGGCGGTGGTAATGGTTTACCATCTTGCTTATATAACTCTGTTGTTTCTTCAACTATTTCACACAATTCTGCGAAAAACATCTTGTTCGTTTTCACCATGACAACCACCATAAAATAAACCAGGGCAACTTCCTACAAAACATTGGTCATTGTCAGACCACTCTACGATTTTTACATATTTTGCACCATCTTTCATTTTTTTGATTCCTTTACTGCTAATTTAACTGCTTTTTCTTGGTAATCTCGTGCATCATCACCAAGGTTTACCTGATATTGTAATCGGTTTTGGCCCTTTTGGGTGAACATAATTTTTGTGATTACCCTTCCCACCTCGATTTACAAAGGCGGCTTTTTGTAATTCTTTATTGTAAGATACCACATATATATGCCCCTCTATTAGATATAATTATAAGTATTTTCTACTAGGAAAGACTTGTACCTTATTTACTCTCAATTCTATTGTCTATTAAATTACTTTACCTTTATATATTTTCTTTGGTAACATCTTTCTTAAAATTAAAGGATAGAAGGCTTCTAAGG
>JBHHYH010000135.1:0-3401 GCA_046757465.1 Candidatus Scalinduaceae bacterium
TTTAAAGAAGAACCACTGGTATCCTCTTTTGTCGTTTAATTATGACACAGTCTCTAGTGTGGCGGGTGAGATGTGGTTTGGGGTGGGGTAGGTGCCTAACGACTAAACTAAGCAGCTCCTTGCCATTATAAAGGCCCTATTTTTGGAAAAGAAAGAAAACTCAGAATTTTATAGTAAGGGGCTAAAAGCTCTTTTATAAGTCCAAGTAAATAAGCATGCTTCCAAAAAATATAATTGAGTTCTCCTGACATATAGTCTTTTGTAAACCGTTTCGATAGTTTCTCGTCTGAATGTTGTAAGATTCCGTTATAGATGTAGTCGAATTCTAGTGGTCGCAAAACAAATTTAATTGCCTTATTATATTCTCGCAGGCATTTAATAATTTTATGGGTTATATCTTCATCCTTTATGTTCACTGCATTTATGGTTGTACCTTCTTGGGGATCGCCTAAATTCAGCATTTTGAAGCAGAGGTTATGGACATTTTGATAATACACTGAATCACATTCATTATGAATTATTGAACGGTACTCATTGAGGATATGTCTAATATAAGCTATGTTCTTGAGGTAATAATTATTTTGATGATTTATGATATGGGTGGTTTTAAGTACTGGCAAGTTTTCAAATCTTGATACAAAGCTAATTGACTGGGCTCTTTCGTAGTCACTTAAAAAGTCACCAATTGTATTATTTTTAAATATAAACGATACGGGCTCATCAATTTTTGTTTGGATAATATTTAAAGCTCCAGTGTCTATTTGTGCAATCTCCTGGTTTAGAGAGTCAAGTTTTTCTTTGATCTTATCTGGTAGGTTTGAAGGATAATTACTCATTGTCGTTTTTTATTTTGCTACAATAAATAATGTATTTTATTCTTTATTAGTTTCCTGTCAACATGGAACTACAGATTTACCACTAATTACTATTGATATGTGAATGGTGCTTAAGAGGAATGTTTATTTCATTGAAGATGTTTATGTCTAAAATGTTGGGTGATATTGGATTGAATCCGTGATTCCTTGGCTGGTAAACCGAAAAGATTAGGCTATATGTTTGCCCTGCCTAGCCGCACAGAGCTATTCTTCGGGAAACTTATAATCTGTCATTCTTGGATTATATTCCAGATAAAGTTGATCTATAGTAGTTCCGTTTTCCTGCGCATCGGAAATTAGCCGTATGAGTCGAGCATGTTCTTCTTGAAGAATCTTGTCAAATGATTTTCCCTGCTCTTGAGTAATTTCTTCATCACGAACCTCGGGGAATATGTTATGAAAAAATCTAATGATTCGCATCTTACATGCACCTTTCTCATTAAGTTAGTTTTCAATCAATATATCTTATGAATAAGGCGATTAACCTCTAATAAGGCCCAACATCGTCGATATTACGTACCAATGCAACCTCTCTGTCGGTATCTTTTCTTATATCGGACTTTCCAATAGGAACTTTAGTAAAAAATTGGTTAGAATTTTACAGTGGTAAAGTGTTACCCTAAAACAACGAAGGACTACTCGGTTGAATTATCTTCTAAAATTTAACATTCCTAAGTCCTAAAGTCATTCCTGTCCGACAAGCTATGTCAGGCGGGTAACTACTTACAACGGCGATCAGCGGTGAATTTATACTTGAAATAGGTGTAAAATGGCTGTATCTTTATATGTTACTGGAATTTAACGTACCTATATAGAGGAGCATTTTTTGATAAAATCTAAAGTTTTACTGGTATTAATCATAATCTTATCTGTTTTCGTGTGTGCCCTTATAGGTGGGTATGTTTTTCTGAAAATATTTACTTCCGAAGAGGCAATAAAAACAAAGATCACTAGTGCTTTGGAAAATGCCACTGGTGGCAAGTTAAAGATCGAGAATGCTCATTTTGACCTGTTTAAAGGAGGACTTAATTTAAGCAAGGTTAAATTTGAAGGAAAAAATCCAGAAAATTTGCGCATCGAGGTAGAAAGGATTATTATCCGATATGAACCATTGGCCTTATTAAGAGGGGAGATCTTGATTAACAGCATTACGATTATGTCTCCTGAATTATTCATAGTCAGGGAAAAAGACGCAATATGGAAATTTCTAAACGGCTTTAAGGCATTTTTGGATCATGCAAAATTTAAATATCCAACTGATCAGCTGAGAAGTGGGATTATCGCCAAGGATACTGATGTACATGTCTTTGATGAAGTAATATTCAGGGAAGGCACTTTGAATATAGAAAACATGGATTTGTTTGCCCAACCATTTGGGGGTTCATTAAGGGATATAAATATTAAAGGTATCATAAATGATGGATTTTGGCAGGGATTCGAGATTAACGTTGATACAAATCTTGCCACACCAGAATTAAAATTAGTAGCACATCTCAGAAACAAATTTATGACAGAAGCACTTATGAAAGAAGTTCCCGTAATAGGAGAGAAGTTCTGGAAGACATATTCACCTGTAGGAAAGTTTGATTTCGATTGCCTTCTTGACTTTAACAATAAGAATAACGAGAAAAAGTTGAAATACAATATGAATGTAGATGTTAATGATGCTACGTTTACGTACATAAAGTGGCCTTTTTTAATAAAACATGCAAACGGCACGATAGAGTATTCTAAAGAAGACGTATTCTTAAAAAGTATTAAAGGAGATGTCCAGAATGAAGGACAGGAGGCACCTGGAGAGATTGATGCCTTCTTTGGTGTAGGTAATGCAAGAAAAAAAATAGAGATAAACATCCCAAATTTCAATATCACGGAAAAACTTATGAAGATGATTCCTGATATAGGAGAAAAGACATGGATAGATTATGATCCAAAAGGCAATATAGACGTTACAATAAAATATGAAAGTAACGAAGACAAGTCAGTAACTGATTATTCAGTCGAAGCAATATGTAAGGGAATCGAAGCTACCCCTCCATACATTCCTTACCGCCTATCTAACATTGTCGGGCTTATTAAGATGGACGGAGATAATGTATATTTCAAAAATATGAGTGGCTATCTCTTAAACGGATCCAAGACTAACCGCACGATGTTTGATGGAGTCATAGATTTGAAGAGCAAGGAAAAGAGATTTACGGTCTCAATCCCAAATCTGAATTTAACAGAAGAGATAATAAAAAGCATACCAGAAAAGGGTGAAGATATATGGTCTAAAAATAAGCCTACGGGACAAGTTGATTTAACGATTAATTACACCGGTTATAAAGATAGTAGTAAAGATGAATACTTAATTACGGCTGACTGCAAGGGCAACGAGTTTGAATCTACAATATTTCCTATTAAGGTATCGGATATCATGGGTAGGGTTGTAATTGACAAGAATAATATCCAGTTGAAGAGTTTGCGAGGATACGTCGTTACCGGTAAACGATTCGCACGTGCCACTTGCAACGGTGTAATTGG
>JBHHYH010000136.1:0-3395 GCA_046757465.1 Candidatus Scalinduaceae bacterium
CTTGAAAATTGTTTTTGATGTAAGTAAACTAAGTAAAATGTACTTTTTCAGGATACCACGAAGAAAGTATTCTAATAATAAAGTCAGGCAAGAGGTCAGACCATTTACTGTTCCGGGGCAAGATGTCACGGCTATTTTGCGATTATTTCTGCGTAAAATAGTGTCAAGATACCAATGTTAAAGTAATAGGAGTATTGAATGAAGGAAATAATAGTAGAAAGGAGAAAAGATTATCAACAAGAAGTAAACATAATTCTTGCAGAAGATGATGAAGGGCACGCTACGCTTATTTTGAGGAATTTGAGGCGTGCGGGATTTCAGAATAATTTCCTGCATTTCAAAGATGGTCAGGAAGTACTGGACTTCTTATTTATGAGGGGCGAAGGGCCTCGCCGGATAACAGGTAGATCCTATCTTTTGCTGCTGGATATACGAATGCCTAAGGTAGATGGGATTGATGTCCTGCGTCAGATCAAGGAGGATTCAGAACTGTCTAAGTTGCCTGTGATCATGGTTACTACAACAGACGATTCGCGGGAAATTGAAAATTGTCATAAACTGGGCTGTAATGTTTACATCACTAAGCCTGTCGATTACGAACAATTTACTGATGCTGTTATGAAGTTGGGATTATTTCTTAAAGTGGTAAGAGTACCCGCGTTAAATGGGATAACTTAGTTAGATGGTAGAAAAAGATCAAAATAATGGTGTAGAGGTTGGGTTAAACAAACCGTGTTATATTCTTGTTGTGGAAGATGATGAAGGATTGGCTCGTCTGATTGTGAAGAGCCTGAAGAACACAGGTTTTGATGTGGAGGCTGTCCATAATGGCGCTCGTGCAGTTGACCGGGTTGTTAACAATCCGGTCGAACTTATGTTGCTGGATTACAAGTTGCCGGATATGTCAGCGAAACAGATTATTGACACCCTTAAAGAGCGAAAAGTTGCCGTTCCATTCATCATAATGACGGGGCACGGAGATGAGAAGATAGCAGTAGAGATGATGAAGAGTGGCTCCAGAGATTATATAGTGAAACATGGTGAGTTCTTTGAACTTTTACCTTCGGTGGTAAAACGGGTCTTTGAGGAATTACAAAGTGAGGAGAAGTTATCCCAAGCCAACAAAGCGCTGGAAGAATCAGAGAAAAAATATAGATCATTTGTGGATAACGCTCTTGTGGGAGTGTACAAAACCAATCTAAAGGGCGATGTTCTTTATGCAAATAAAGCCTTGTCAAGGATATTTGAATATAAGTCACCAGAGGAAATGATGTTGGATAATGTGCTGAAAGTACCTGAAAACGAAAATAACTGGAATGTCTTAATAGGCATGCTTAAGAAGAAAGGTGAGGTAAAAAACTTCGAAATAAAAGTAGTTACAATGACAGGAAAAACTAAAAACATAATCATAAGTGGGTCTCTTGTCGGGGACATATTAACTGGAATGGTTATGGATGTCACCGAGAAAAGAGAGTTTGAGAAGCGGCTGTTACAGTCGGAGAAATTAAAGGCTATGGGCGTAATGGCGGCAGGAATTGCTCACGACTTTAATAATGTGCTTGCAATTATCAACGGTTATGCGCAGTTGTTGCAAAGTGGCTGTGATGGTAATAAAGAATTGTTGAGTGGGCTTCGTACTATTTGCAGGGCAGTAAACGACGGTACAGAAACTGTGCGTAGAATGAGTGAATTTAACAGGATGGAGAAGGATACGTCTAAGTTTGTGTCGGTTAGTATGGTGGAAATGGTAAAATTAGCAGTTGATTTTTCAAAACCCAAGTGGAAAGATTTAGCCCATGCCAGGGGCGCAACTTATTATCTTGACCTTGAAGGCCTGGATTCAGTCCCGAATGTATTGGGAAGACCTTCAGAGTTAAGAGAAGTAATAACAAACATGATAAATAACGCCCTTGATGCAATGCCTGGAGGCGGCCGAATTTTCTTCAGGACGTGGAATGAGGATAATACTGTCTGTATGAGTATTTCCGATAATGGAAGTGGTATTTCTAAAGAAGCACAGATGAGGATATTTGATCCATTTTATTCTACCAAGGGTGTTGAAGGTAGCGGATTGGGTATGAGTGTTGTATATGGCATTATAGGGAAGCATGGCGGTCAGATAGACATAAAAAGTCAGATTGGAAAGGGTGCTACTTTTATAATAAGTTTACCTGTTGCTACGAAAACTAAACATGCAGAAGCATCTTCAGAATTCGTAAATAATATTAATATAAAGGCCAAAAATTATCGAATCCTGGTGGTGGATGATGTGAAGGAGATAAGCGATATGCTGTCTATGTTCTTGAACAGACAGGGTTATAACGTTGATAGTGTCGAAAGTGGCGCTGAGGCCATTAATCTGGTTGAAAAGGAAAGTTATGACCTGCTTCTCTGTGATTTAGGTATGCCGGAAGTCTCTGGTTGGGATATGATAAGAGCAGTCGAATCACTTGATAAGAAGCCAAAGATAGGTTTGATAACCGGATGGGTAGATATGCTCGAGTCCTTAAAAAATGAAGATATGTGTGTAGATTTTGTTGTTGGCAAACCTATTGACTTCCTGAAATTATCTGAGCACATACAAGAAGCTTTAATAATAAAATAGGGACACTTCCAATACTGTTCGGCACGGAGTTTGAGTTATATAAAATCATGCGCTATTTTTCATGGATGTTAAGTATACTTCGAGGTAGTTAAGATATAGTAGGATTAGAAGGAGAGAGTGAAGGCGTACCTCTCCCACGAGAGGTTAATGGTGATAATGAACCATATACCTTTATTTTTGATTGCCAGATTTAAGTTTTTCAATATGTGCTATGAGTTCATCAAGTGTGGCCCATCCTTGAAAGTACAGGCATATCATCTCGAAGGTACGTTTTGTTGGTTTGCGGCCTGCCCAAAGCCTGATCAACAGACTGGCAATCAAAGCACAATAGACTTGAATGGTAATTCCGTTTTGAGATTGTGCCAATAAATGCCGGCAGCCCAATATACACTTAAACCATCTGAAGAAGAGTTCAATTTGCCAGCGATAACGATAGATAAGCCCGATGATCTCTGCCGGTAAATCCATGCGGTCAGTGGCAATCAATATTGTTTGCCCGGCAGATCGAGTCCTGAATGTCTTCTTGCTTGATACACGAGACTTACGTTTGTAGTAGGCTGAGAGTACCCGTTCATCATAATAGTGAAGTTGTATAATTCTTATAGGTTTGGAAAGCTCCTTACCTTTCTGTTTGCTTCCAAGCCAGATGGTACGATCAAATTCAACCCCGGCTTCACGATCCGCTTGAGTTAGTGTATGTTCTTTGATAGTTTCATATGATGCGTTATCTCTAAGCCTGACAACAAAGGAACTTGATTTCCGGATAATCTTTTCCAGGAATTGATATTTT
>JBHHYH010000137.1:0-3147 GCA_046757465.1 Candidatus Scalinduaceae bacterium
TGACACTATATGTTCCTATAATTCGAGGGAGAGTATCGCCAGAAAGTATTATCTATTCGGATAGTTGGTGCGGCTACAAGGGCCTGGTAGATCTGGGTTATAAAAAGCATTATCGTGTACAACATGGAACCAATGAATTTGCAAAAGGAAAGAGCCCTATCAATGGTATCGAATCTTTTTGGCCATTTGCAAAAAGAAGAATTCTGAAGTTCCATAGAATCCCAACATCTACCTTACCCTGAATCAGTAAAGTCTAATTTTGTTTCTGCGTCTTTGTTAAAACTTTCATGGCCTGGGCGCGTTTTCCTGTACATCTTCAACACTTTCAATCTTCACCTCCTCAGACTTCTTACAGGAAGCAATGGCTATTCCGAGGATTACGGCCGAAATCATGAGTGAATATTTCATTTCTTGAATAAATACAATAAATAGGAACAGCGTTTTCTTTTCCACATTTTTATTATGGAGCTATACTGTTTCTTTCCCTAAAACCCACCTGTAATATAATTTTCGAGTTGATGAATAGTAAATTCTTTTTCAGATATGAGGTTCTTTAATATATCTCCAATGCTAACAATACCAATCAGCTGCTCTCCATCTATAACTGGCAAATGGCGAGTACGCTTGTCTGTCATCAATGCCATACATTCTTCTATAGTTTGCTCAGGGCGCACATAGCAGACTTTAACAGACATCAACTCTTTAACTGGTATGTCCAGAGATATCTTTTCATGCTTGGCCGTAATTTGCAAAAAATCGCGTTCCGAAAAAATTCCAACTACTTTTTCCTCTTTGACTACAACCAGCGCTCCAATATTGTTGTCGGCCATAACTTTCAACGACTTACATACAGGATCCTCTGGTGTAACTGTCAAGACCTTACCCTGCTTATCTTTCAGAAGCTGCTTTACATTAATCATAATATTTATTTACCTCCCTAACTTATAATTAATTTACTAAAATAAAAACGTGACTTATATACCGATACTGCTCGGCACAATTTTTGTTGGAGGCACAAAATACCAAAGTTTGTCATTCTGAGATCTGAGAGAGAAGGGACCTCTGCTTTGTTCAGAATGAAACCCTTAAATCCTCACTGGAGCTATTGAATTGAAGGCATTTTGTTCACATCCAGTTTTCGTAAAATGAGCGCGGACTTACCCGTGGTGTTTTCAAGTATCGTTGATTGGCTTTTGTTTGCTGGTAGACGGTGACTACGTGCTCGTCCTTAATTTAGCCTACTTTTCTTCTTTTTGTTTTTTTAATTTTCTATAAGCCTCTTTGATTAACTTTAATCTTAATTTTTTTGATAGTAGTTTTTTAGGAATTTTATCACTACGCTTTTCTTTGCTGTATTTTCTATCTTCTCCTTCTTGATAAACCTGTTCAGTAGTTTCAAATACCCTGTCCATTTATTCTTGCATTTTTCCTCCTTCTGCATCTTCCTTAATTAATCTTTACGGTTTTTACCTTTTTTTATCAAGTCTTTAGTTTATCCAACACATCCAAAAACATATCCTTAGATGATGATTTTATAATGCTTCCTGATGAAAGAACAAAGGTGTGTTTTATTTCTACATAGTCTCCGAATTCCTTCAAAATACTTCTGAAATATGTGTCATATTCTTTAATATTCCTAAATGCATAAATTATTATGTTGGTTATGTCTGTTTCTGGTATTGCATAAGACCTTATCACATTTATCGGCTTTAATACTTTATCTAGTTTGTTATTTTTAAATTTTTTAAATACGCTAGGCAATATTTTTATCAAAGCAATTGCATGTATGTTTATGTCTAATTTTTCATAATCCAAACTTAATTCTTGGTTTTTTATAATGCCTTTGTCATTTATTTGTTTTCTTATTCTACCAACACCCTGCGAGGTTATCTTAAGCTTTTTTGCAATATCCTTATTTGTAATTAGCGGGTCCTCAACCAACAGCCTAAGAGCAAATATTTCATTTTTAGTTAGTTTCATAATGAAATATATTTCCTGTTATGTGTATGCGTTACTTTCACATAGAATAATATTTAATTAATGGGTTTATAATAGTAATAAAATGTGCAAATGTCAAGCAATACAGGCGTCATAATTATGGGGATTTATTCCTACGAATATTCTGTCTAGGAAGACAATTATGGCACAGCCTCTATCTCGTTCGGGCGGGCGGGCAAGCGTGAACCGGCAGTAAAAATCTGTGCCATCTGTGAAATCAATGGTTTCTGTCTTTAATTTAAATTTGCCACAACCATCTTCGCAAGATCAAGGAATAATGATGGTACAAAGAATAAAAGTAATGTTCCTATGGCCGTAAGCGCCAATGGTACTACCATAATGGCAGGGGCCTCGTTTCTTTCCGCCGTTTCGCCCGGCGGCAAGTCCTTTCTGGTGGGGACGGGTAGTCGGGCAGGGCGCTACAATAGTTATTATACGACGTAGAACCCCCTCTTTTACTAACCCTTTCAGGACATCCTATTTCTTCTTGATTTCTACGGGTTTTACAGTTATTATTCTCCCTCTTGGTAGATTTATAATCTAAACATAGCTGAAGGTTTTAAGAAAAAAGGGAAAATAAGTTGAAGATAAAGAAATGCATGGTAACAGAGAACATCATTACTGCTAAAGAAACAATGGGCATCAAAGAAGTTGCATCGTTACTAGTTAAAAATAGGATTTTCTCCATAACGGTTATTGACGATCAGGGTTCCGTAATTGGTATAATCTCAATAAGTGATGTAATAAAGACTTTTATACCAGATTTTGTTCCTCTTGTGGATATAGATTTTGTAAAAGACTACGGAACATTAGACTTTTCTACGGAAGATGTAAAAAAGATTTCTACTATGAGTGTGAGCGATATTATGACAAGAAGGGTGTACACAGTTGATGAAGAATGTTCCCTGGTAAGGGCGCTTTCAATGATAAAAAAGCATAACATTAATGCCCTGCCTGTTGTAAGAAATAACAAATTAATTGGGATTGTTTCTAATGCTGATATATGCAGACGATTTCTCGAAGTATGGGAAGGTAAAAATCAAGAGGAAAATTGAAAATCATACCTGATGCATTCATAAGATACGGAAAAGAGGGTAGGAGATAAAGAATGGAAGACCATGGTGCTTATGCAATGTGGATTGCTGGAGC
>JBHHYH010000138.1:0-2937 GCA_046757465.1 Candidatus Scalinduaceae bacterium
TTTAATTTGGAGTGAAATAAATGCGAAATAAAATAATTGTTACAGTTATGTGCGTTGCTGTCATTTCAGTTTTTGCTACTGGTTGCGTGACGACTACTCAAAAAGGTGCTGGGATTGGGACAGGGATCGGGGCGGCTTTTGGTGCGGGTATAGGTGCATTAGTGGGAGATCCTGCCCTGGGTGCGGCAATCGGTGCAGGAGCAGGCGCTCTGGGTGGTGCGCTTGTCGGAGACCAGTTAGATAAAAAAAGGGAAGAGGCAGAAAAAGCAGAGCTGGAAAGACAACTTGAACTTGAAAGAAAAGCCGGATCCGGAGAGGGTAAAAATTACATAGAAGAGCATTATGAGTATGTAAAGAAAAGAAAATGGATTGATACTTCCCAAAAAGAAAAAGTCTGGGTTGAAGAACGTGTTGAAGGTGATCGAAGGATTGAACCCCATTACGAAGACAGGCTCGTGCCTTCAGGCTACTGGGAGGAATATGAAGAGAAGGTATGGATTCCTTCACACTACGAGTAGGTAACAGATTAAGTCTCTTTCAATCTTCTCTCCTCTATCTTCAGTGCCAATCTGTGAAAATTCCTGCCCGCCGTCTTGGAGACTGTGCCATAATTATAAAAACATACTCACTGTCATTCTGAACCAGGTCCTGAACTGGATTCAGGATCTCCGATTTCAGAATCTAATGATTTCAATAACTTAGCAACCTAAGAGATCCCGAAATAAATTCGGGATGACAATTATGACACAGTCTCTTGCTTGGCGGGTCCGTCCCTAATTCTTCCAAATAACGAGTAACCCCGTAAACTCGCCCCCCATTCCTTTCCCCTGCTCTTTCTTGCACCGTAGCGCCACGCTGCGAAAGCAAGATGCTGGGGCATTGGGGGCCCGCACGGGGTTTACCCAGTGAAATGCAAAGCATATTTAACTGGGGGCAAGCAAATGACGAGTGACGAATAGCCACATGAATTTATATTGCAAAACTTAAGCACTCATTTATAATGACTATCGGCAAAGGAGATTTAAAAGCCTCTTTCATCACATTCTAATATGCAGTTCGAGAATAGAAATAAACGCCTTTTTGTCATCCTGAACTTGATTCAGGATCTAAGGCTTGAGAATCTAACTCTCCTACTTTTACCATCTACACAACAAATATAACTTGCTTGTATAAACAAGTAAGCGTTTCACATACATTTATATTCGTAGGTAAGTTGCTTGCATACCTTGCATTCTGTTAAAAATTTTTGATTGACGATTAATTGTATTGCCATAATAAAACCTCGTAAGAATCGACAAGTATTTGATGTCCCTAATATTTAGGATATGTTAAATGCCGAGAATTAACGAAGCTTGCCCGCGAAATCTGAGGCATTGCAAAGGTTTATTGAAGACTCCTGGTGGTGGAGTCAGATTAGTTTTATTGGAGAGGTGATCTTATGGATCCACATTATCGAATAGCTATTTTTGGTTCTGCACGGATCAAGGAAGGAGGTAAAGAATACAATGATGTGTACCTTATTGCCAGAGGATTGGCTGAGTCCAGGTTTGATATCGTGACAGGCGGTGGGCCAGGGATCATGCAGGCAGCTAATGCCGGCCACAAGAGCGCACACACGGATACCCATTCAATGGGATTGACGATAAAACTCCCTTTTGAACAAGAAGCAAATAAGTATCTGGACATCAAGAAAGAGTTCGACAGATTCAGCAATAGATTAGATACTTTTATGTCTCTTTCGGATGCAGTTGTAGTTGCTACAGGAGGAATTGGCACACTCCTTGAGCTGTTTTATTCGTGGCAGCTCTCACAGGTTCAGCATATCTGTGAAACTCCAATTGTTCTATACGGAGACATGTGGGCAGGCCTAATAGAGTGGTTGCGGACAGAAGTCCTCGCAAGAAGTTTGTTTGATAGTAAAGACATGCATAATATTTTTCATATCACTTCTGTTGAAAGGGTTGTTAATTTCATTAGAAAAGTTCATGAAGACCGTTTACGAGTGGAACATGTCTGTGTAAATTATGATAAATATAGAGTGGAATTGGAAAAAATAAAAAAATAGGGACCCGCCAAAAAGCACGTCGGGCAGGTCGAGCAAGTCATAATATAAATCAATCCTTGCTTGAAAAGAAAAAAATGGAAGAAAGATTCGAATATGACAATAAAGCTTAATAAGGGTTTTACACTTATCGAGTTATTGATTGTGATTGCCATTATCGGCGTCCTTGCCGGTATACTGCTTCCTGCACTGAGCAGGGTCAGAGAGTCTGGCCGCAGGACACAATGTACCAGCAACCTGAGGCAGATTGGTATGGGCTTAATCATGTACTCAAATGAAAATAACGAACAGTTTCCTACTGGTGGTGCACTTGCAATGACGGATCTCAACAAACTTTATCCTGATTACATTTCGGAAAGAAAAGTGTTTATGTGCCCTAGTGATAACTTTGTTACAGATGTTACGAACGCCGGTATCACAGCAGGCGATGCCTTTGAGAAGGATGAATGCAGTTACGGCTATGATAAAACGCATACCCCGGCGGATGACCCCGGTGTTGCGATTGCTGGAGACCGTCCTTCAAATAATCCTGGACTCGGTACCCCCAAAAATAACAGGTCGCCAAATCATGGTGGTACTGTTGGTACCTATGGCAGTAACGATATTGAAGGTGATGGGCAAAATCTGGTTTACATTGATGGGCATGTGGAATGGGTTGCAACTCAGACTGCTGGTTGGACGGATGCGGCTGGTAATAGAGACAACGTCTATGTAGATAATTTAGCGGTTACGGGTGGAACGGATTCTTATATATTACAAGATGGTACGTAATTCTGATTCAGGCAGAATGATTTTGGACAGCAAAAAGGGGACCCGCCAAGCAAGAGACTGTGTCATAATTAAACGACAAAAGAGGATACCAGTGGTTCTTCTTT
>JBHHYH010000139.1:0-2931 GCA_046757465.1 Candidatus Scalinduaceae bacterium
TGAGCAGCCTGCCATGCGGACTTGTTCATCTTTAAGTGCCGGTCAATATTTTCCAGCACCACGATGGAGTTGTCCACCAATAGCCCCAACACCAAAACAATTCCTCCCAGCGTGATGCCATTGATCGTCTGTCCTGTTATTGCCAACACCAAAAAAGCAAAGAGCACTGATAGCGGTAAGCTGATTGAAACGATTAAGGCAGAACGGAAATTCCCCAGGAAAAGGATGAGTATAATTACAACAAGTATCAAACCTCCCATGCCTGCTCTGGTCAAACCTGCAATAGCTTTTCGCACATAAGAACTCTGGTCGAAAATCACGTTCAGTTGAACATCATCCGGCATTCGTTCCTTTAGTTCAGGGATAGCCTTCTTTACACCCTCAACAGATGCTATTGTATTCGCTCCCGGTCGTTTAAATATAGGCAGATATACCTGCTCTTTGCCATCTACACGGGCAATATTAGTTTGAATCACACTGGCATCGGAAGCGTATCCTACATCCCTGATATAAATAGGATTGCCGTTCTTGTAAGTTATTACAATATCGTTGAAGTCCTTGACATCGACAATCATCCCTTTGGCATCAATGCCGTAGTTAATCATGCCGATTTCAGCAATACCGGACGGGATCATCGTGGTATTCTTCTGTATGGCATCATTCACCTCTGTTTGAGAAATTCCGAGCGTTTCGAGTTTAAATGGGTCAACGTAAATATGTACCCTTCGCAATGTGCCGCCGTAAGCTGCCGGAGCCACAATGCCCGGCACACCACTCAGCATTTGACGGAGATTGTAATAGGCAATATCGTATAACTCCTTTCCGCTTTTTACCTCGCTGCTTACCGTTAACAGCATCAGTGGCTTGCTTGCCGTTGGGTCAAATGGCTGTACCATCGGAGGCAATGTGCCCGGAGGCTGGTAATACATATCACTCATGGCATAAGAAGATGTATTGGCCATCGCTTCAGCAGGATCAACGTCCTCCCCATAGAAGTTGGTAACGATACTTACTCCCATAACACTTTTAGAAAGCTGTTTTTCTATGCCGGGTGATTGCCCCGTCCATCTCTCCATTCGGCTGGTAATGTCTTTTTCTACCACTTCGGCAGGCATTCCGGGATAGAGCGTGAGTATCTGCATAGCTGATTTTTTGAACTGCGGCAGAATATCTACCGGCATCCTGGGGATTTGTACACTCGCCAGCACCGATACCATAATAGCGAGTACCAATACAAGGTATGGATTTTTAAATGCTATTTTAACAAGTCCCATTTTAGATACACCTAAGTCGAGCTATTTTTTTCTAAAATTAATACAACCTCCCCTTTATCCCCTCCTTAACAAGGAGGGGAAGAGGGGTGGTTTTTTACGTCACTCACTAAGTGATATAAATTTACAAGTAACTACATTATTAAAACAATGTTAGCATTATTGAACTTAAAGAATTGCTCAATTTAACTTGTACCTTCTTTAATAAGCTTCATTCAGCGCTTATGACTCTTAACATCAACCACTCTTTTATCGAGATGAACATTTCCTATAATACTTACATTTTCACCATGATACTTCTTACCTTTGAAAAGTTCAACGCTGGCATCATTTTCCAGGTAATGAAAGATGTAATGTACTTCTACTCATGATTTTTTACCCCCAAATATTCTATGTTCTTGTAAAACTATCGGCCATCCATCTGAGCAATTCCACATCATGATCAGCAACCACACATATAAAGGTATCTTTACTTGCGGGTGTTGCTACAAAGTTAATCCCTCCTGTCTTCCTAAAAAGGATATTATCTCCTTTAAGGTATTGTTTAATGTCAGAAAAGTCCTCGATGTTTTTTGTGCTCAAGATGAATACGGAAACTGGTGTATTACAACAGTGGTACATAATATATGCGGCTGAAACCCCGTTCAGGTGACATACCTTTCCCCCAAATAGCCTGATATGATGTGATTTAATATCCGGAATTTCAGAAAGAACTACTGGAAAAGTAAACTTGCCAGCAAAATATTTGGCTACCTCGCCTGGAGATACAGATTCTATCGAAGGGATTATCTTATTCGTTATATATTCCATGTGACATTTATGTACTGCTGCTGTCAGTTCAGTGTTTTCCTGCTTACTATACATAATTAGCGTAATAACCACGGCAAGGATTGCCACTGTTGCAGGGATAACATACCTTTTGCCAGCCCGGCAAAGTCGTTCCCGCCCGGCCACCCGCCAGAACGACATTGTCGGGCTGGTGCCGTTCGGATGGGCTGGCAGGTAAGACCAGAAACCTAAACGCTTTCCCCCTCGTGGCTCTACTTGTTCACCAAAACGGGAAATGACCCTTTCCCATACCTCTTCGGCCTTTGGATCTTTTTCTTCCTTTAAAACTGACACAAATGATTTCTCAATCCTTTCCTCTTGTGCAAACCTTTTACTGCAGTCCTCACAAGATGAAAGGTGTTCTGATATTTCAAAATTGGTTTTTGAATCCAGCTCTGAATCTATAAACAGATTGATATATCGTCTTACGTCTTTACAATTCATTATAAGTCTCCAACTTACTCAAATATTAATTGGAACTCTATTAATCTTACAACCGCCCCTATCCCCTCCTTGGCAAGGAGGGGAAAAAGGGGTGGTTATATACTTGAGATTGAGTAAATTCTTAAGCTTACTTATTACGAAATAAACCTTTTTCTCTGGCATAATCACAAAGCGATTCCCGCAATTTTGCCCTTGCACGATAGAGATGGCTCATTACCGTACCTATTGGCATTTCAAGGACACTAGCTATTTCTTTATATGAGAAGTCTGCGAGAGACTTAAGGAGAAAAACGGTTCGTTCTGCCGCATTTAATTTATGTAATGAATCTTTCATGCGCTTATCTATACTTTCAAGTAACTTAAACGGATTCTTCAGGATTTCATGGTA
>JBHHYH010000140.1:0-2888 GCA_046757465.1 Candidatus Scalinduaceae bacterium
TTAAATTAAGTGTAAAGACTGTTGATTCGCATAGATCTCATATAATGGAAAAACTCCATATACATGATGTAACAGGGCTTGTAAAGTATTCAATAAAAAAAGGAGTTTTAAAGTTTTAAACATATCACAATCATAATCTGCACATAATATTACTTGGGGATTCTTGGAAGTTGGTTAAATCTAATTGGGTGTCTTTCCAAACATACCTTCCTGCATTATTCTCACCGATTCTAGCAATATCAGGCAGTGAATTCAGATGCATCCTAGTTTAATGATTTTAGAACACAATTATTAAGCTTGCTACGGAATAAAGGGTGTTGTTGTTGTTGTCAGCCTGGAAGGGTTCTTGAAGTTACATGATTACGATCCAGAATGCTTCATACTCTCTTGCATGGAATTCCCGAGGTGATGCAGCTGCTTGGTCAAGTCCATTATCGCATCTTGTGTGCGGGCGAGTTTAACCGCTAAATCATTCATTTGTTTTAGCCTGGAGGCCATCTTCTCCATTATCTTCTGTATGAAGGGGAGGAGGTCCTCAAAGTATTTCTTGCACTGGTCCTTGCCTATCACTACCACCTCGCACTCAGTGCGTGCTTCGGCCGTTACGGAGCGGGTAGTGCCCTCACCGAGTATTGCATGCTCACCAAGAAACTCTCCTTCACCCACCTCTCCCATTTTTATAGTCTTGTCTAGCATCTGCCTGGTTATCGTAAGCGTGTCGCTCTCTATGAAGTACATCTCATCGGAAGGACTGCCCTCTTGAAAAAGGATGTCTCCAGGCTTGAGAATCTTTGTTGCGGTACCCTCAAAGCTGATATCAGAAATTGCCATCTCTTCTCTTTCTCCTTTCTCCTTTCTCCTTTCTCCTTTCTTTAAGACAATGAACACACTGTACGAAAATATTGGGGGCTTTAGAATAAACCAGGTGCTTTGGCCGTTGTTCTCAGGTGGCATAAAAGGAGGTCTCGCCGTGCCAAAATGCCTACCAACTTTTTGCTATTTACGACAGGTACCCTGATTAAATGTTTATCCTCTAATAATTTAATAACATCCATCATAGGGGTTTCTTCCGTCACTGTTATGGCCTCTTTGGTCATTATATCTTGAGCGGTTACTTCATTTTCATCTTTTCCTGTGTTTAAAACTCTTAAAAGATCATACTCACTCACAATGCCTATAAGGTTTCCTTCGGAATCTATAACAGGAAGGCTGCCAAACCCACCTTTCACCAGAGCTGAAGCTATATCCTTCCACCTGGTGGTCGAATAACAATAACTAACACTATTCTCCATAGCCTGGTTAGCTTTAATATTATTGAAATCTCCTCCTCCTACCATAAATTCTGATCTTCTCATATCTTATCCCCCCAAAAAATTAATAAATTATATTGGTCTATTAAAAGACTAACAGAAATGTAGTAATATATTGTGTATTTGCTTAATCCATAATGCTGTTGAAAGAAACCAATTCATCAAATACTACTATTCGTATCCTGTTTTGTAAATCGGGGTTATCCTTTATTTGTGCTTATTTTCCACCTAATTTTTAAAAAAATATCATTTATTTACGTAATGCTTTTTTACACTAAGAATAATAGGTGCAAAATTATATATCTCAAAAAACTATTACCATTTGGAGACAAAGTTTTACAACACATATCTCATAATTCATAATCACGTACAAGAATAACCAAGACCGTAAAAAACACTTAAAAACATACCAAAAAACTACCAAACCTCTTTAGTCAGATTGTCATATTTAACCGACGGCTACCCGAGGCACTCCTTGGGTTATTCACGCCGAAGGCGGATCCCACACAGAGGCGGGTCTGTGAGCTATTTCCCGCACGAGGCGGATCTGAAGCTAGCCAACAGGGTCGCCTCAGGAGACAGGTTCGCCCCAGGCGACTGCCTAAGGCACGACTTCCAGGTCCGCCCAGACGGGATAGACCTTAGACGAAAATCTCAGTTCATGGCACAACTAAAAATGAAAATTTACAAAAAAATTTTTAGATTTGTGTATTAGTCCTACTGGACATCTTGTACAAATGATTCAATCTATTGAAAATGCAATACTTACAAAAGATAATTCATAAACAATCCTTGCTTTAAATGGATAATTTTGAAAATAAATTGCAACTTTAACACGAGCCAGTGAATTTTTGATTATGGTAATGCTATATGTTGGTGTCATTTTGTCAAAATAACGAATGGATTTCTTCCTTAATATACCAATAAAACTGTAAAAATAAATAAGGTGTAGCAAATGAGTAAATAGGGTTAATTCCTTATATGCGAGAATTTTTCCATGTGAGATGAATTCAAAAAACATCATGAAAAAAGACGCTGTAAAACTTACACCTCGATAATATGCCAGGATTCTTAGTTATCAAAACTTAATCACCTTATAATTTGAAAATATCTTATTTACATATATTGATGACAGATTGTGCCTTAGATACGAGATAATCTATTTGTAAATGACAGCTTAAACAGTTTTGGCACTATGCCTTCAGGTCTATGTCCTTAATAGTAGTGAAGGGGTGATGTGCCATAACCATTGATGTTATAATTGCTTAGCAAAAGACTTTAAGGGGGTAAAGTTGTAACGTGATTATGGTTGGTACTATGTTTGCGAAAGCGCTTAGGTATATTTCCTCTTTTATTTAGCCTTAATTTACTTTTTTATTGAAGATACTGAATATTTTAATTTTAAATTTATATGTATAGGGAGAGGGGAGGTCTTTATGAAAAAGAAATTTTTATTAATGGGATTTTCTGTATTTATAATTGCTGGGATTTTATTGGCATCATTTCCAAGAGAATCCCAGGCGATCCCGCCATTCGCAAGGAAGTATAAGACGTCATGTACAACCTGCCACTGGGGGA
>JBHHYH010000141.1:0-2872 GCA_046757465.1 Candidatus Scalinduaceae bacterium
TTCCTTTACCAGTTACATAAATAGAGAAGACCCGCCAAACAACTCGTCGGGCAGGCCCGCCTGCCATCTGCCCGCCCGGCAGTGCCGTTCGGACGGGTCGGGCAGGGAGTAGATAGTAGCGAGAAAAAAAGACAACTAATTAGAAACTAAAATGTTTCTTCTTTATGTTCAAGTTTTAAGATGTCTGATATATGCTTTTTGAAAGAAGGAAGGTTATTTTTTATGGTATCCCATACTGCCTCTAAATCAACTCCGAAATAATCATGGACTAAAATGTCCCTAAAACCAGCAGCTTCTTTCCATTCAACATCTGGAAATCTTTTTTTCACTGCTTTAGGAACATTTTTTACAGCTTCGCCAATTATTTCGAAATTTCTGATAACAGCATCAACAACCATCTCATTATTCTTTAAATCTTCCAATGTTAATCCTTTAGTATATTTTTCTATTTTTTCTATGCCTCCCAAGACATCTTTTAAAAAGAGCACATGGTCTCTTTTTCTTTTAGACATATTCAGCCTCGCTGAGAATTCGCTTTTTTAGTTCTGGTTTAATGGCTTTCTTCATGACGAGATCAACTTTCTTTCCAAATACATCTTCAAGATAATATTTCAGCCGCATATAATTGAAAAAATCTTTGTGGCCATCTTCAAATTCAACAAGAATATCGATATCGCTTTTTTTTGATTGCTCACTCCTAATAAAAGAGCCAAATACTCCTATTTCATGAACATAATAGTTTTTCTTAATATAGGTCTTATTTTTTTTTAATATTTCTTTTATGTGCATAGTTTTTTGCTCTTCTTTGAATTGCCCAACCATCTTTTTTAAAGACTTTCACGGCATCTTTACCAGAAATCATTGGTAACTTTGCCATTAAACAGTTACCTCAATCGAGGCCAGCTCTTTTTTGTCAGTAATCAAATCTTTATCTAAAACTGACAAACAACCTCTAATGGCATCCTTAATATTTTCAATCGCTTCTTCTATGGTCTTTCCTTGAGAGTGACAGCCTGGAATAGCAGGACAATGTGCTACGTATCCATAATCTTCACCTTCTTCAATGACTACTCTGTATATCATTTTAATTCTCCTATTATTATAATTAAATTTGCTAATTAATATTATGTCCTTTATAAAATCCTCAGATGTGTTTTGTTGTGTTACGGTACTTGTTCAAAAACAAGCCCTGTACCAGCACGGTTCATGGGCAAGCTGTCATGTGGCTGCGTTGTCATTAGTCAGTGGTCCACAGTGAAAAAGGACGTTGATTAACTAAGTAATGTTCCCCAATAATTTCTGGCTTGTCAATCCCAGGAAAACCACTCATATTATCCACTGATCTCCCCAATAGCCTATAGAATGCAAGGTGTTGATAGTCTTTTCCATTTTATTTCATTGTGCTAACCGCCTTGCCTCTTCAATAACCCTAAGAATTGAAGTTTCCACAACACCCGTTACCTTGTCCGGAATATGCTTGTGATGAGGGAAATTCTCAAGACCTGGAAAATGCGGTGTGTTATCATATCGGAAGACAAGCTTATTTTGCTCGTCCTGAAAATGATAGCGATAGCCAAGACGTCTGGGGTGACCAGCTTCACCAATAACTGCCTCGTTCAACTCCAGCATGTGTCCTTTCTGGAAGCGAACTCGTATACGCAAGTTCGCACGACCAGCCCCTACAATCTCCTCTTCATAACGCTCCACATAGGCACCTTCCACCTGCCGAACTGCGGCTTCAACTTCACTAAGATATCTTGATAGAAAATCAAGCAACATGCTACACATGTGCCTCTATTTCACGCCTGATCACAACATAATTTTGATAGTCATTCGCCCATTCAACGAAATCCTCAGAGTCTTCCGACTGTCCCTTGCTAAACTTGTCAAAAAACTCTTCCGATGTCATCCGGTAACGAGTTTCATAAATGCTAAGACGCTTAGCTATAGCTACAAGAGCATCTACAGGCGAATCATACTCAATTCTTTGTTTTCTCATATTTTCTCCTTCCAGAACTACAATTTTGAGCTAATTTAATATCCCCAAATCCCTTATAGTAAAAAGAAAGGGGACGGATTTATTATTTTTAGTTATTCGTCAAATGGTCCCTGATGGAATAGTTTTCACATTCCACAGGGCAGGCCCCAGTACAGTCGTTCCTCCTTACGGGGCAGGTTTGGCAAGCGTGAAAATATATCACCTGTTAAGAAATCTATCATCTAACAGGGCAAGCTCTCAATTAGTCCGTCAAGACAGGGCGTTATTATGCATATACGAGTTTTCCTTTCGGTTTTGGTATCTTTCTTCCTAAACCTTTAGCAGTTTCTATCCACTCTTTAATAATCACCTGAACATTCTTTAATGCCTCTTCGTACGTTGCCCCATCCGACATACAACCTGATAGTTCAGGAACTTCTGCTAAAAAAACACCATCTTCCTTACTCCAATAAATAATCACCTCGTATCTGTACATACTAAATCTCCTTATGAAGTTTATGCTTCAATACTATACTTCTTACCTGTTTAACCTGATAGGCCTTTGCATTCCCATCTTTAAGAGGTTGTAAATTTATAATTTCAGCTAATGCCTTTTTCGTAAAGATATGATGATTTCCCTTTATTCTCTCATCAAATCCAAGAGAAGCAAGGAATCTTCTTAGTTCTTCAAACCTAATATTCTTATCTGACAATCCAGATAAAACTTTATCTTTGATTCTTTTTCCCATGATGCATAATTTTTCCTCAACCCCATTTATCAAAACCTACTACGTC
The DNA here is from genome assembly GCA_046757465.1 of Candidatus Scalinduaceae bacterium. Lineage (GTDB taxonomy): Bacteria > Planctomycetota > Brocadiia > Brocadiales > Scalinduaceae > Scalindua_A. The sequence goes on from JBHHYH010000141.1 coordinate 2,774, forward strand.
ATCGGGTAAATGTACATGATGTGGGAAGGTCATTTGTTAATTCGTTTTTAAAGTGATCTACCCGCCAAAAAGCACGGCGGACAGGCCCGCCAAACAACT
>JBHHYH010000142.1:0-2852 GCA_046757465.1 Candidatus Scalinduaceae bacterium
TCATATAATAGTTTTTAGAAACAAGGTAACCTATTTAGTGCTCTGGGTAATAAATAATCATGTGTCATGGTTCTCAATATGGAGTTAAAGTTGAAAAATTATAATCACTTCATAAGGAAGGTTTATTACTGATATTTAATTGTTAAAGAATGATAATAGCCCATATCAAAAGGCCTGACAATAAATCTCGTGTCAAAATACTATATATTGAGTCGGGTTTGGCAGGAGGAGGATCTGCTGAAAGTCTTTATCAGCATCTCAAGGTTTTAGACAGGACTAAATATGAACCAATAGTAGTTTTTTTAAATCGAAATCGGTACTTTGAGAGTATTTCAGGGATTGATGTACGTTGTCTTGTTTTTTTTGATTGGTTGTACAATAAAGAGTTTAATGAAGCACATCCGGAACTCATCAAATGGATACTTCGTTTCAAACATCGAACCTCAAAACGTATTTCTTTCTTATCGGTAATTGTTGAACATTTGTTGCATTTTAGCGTAATTAAAAGGCTGAAACAGTTAACGCTAAAAGAAAATATTGATTTAATTCATACCAATAATCAGGTACATAGAGATTTTTATGCAATCTTAGCTGCAAGAAGTAAAAATATTCCATGTGTGTCACATATAAGGTCTGTTAATACGGAAGGATTTGATAAGAAAAAAGCTGAACTTATCAATAATAGTGTTGAGCGAATTATCACATATTCTCATGGTGTAGCTGAATACTGGATAAATAAGGGAATTAATTCTAAAACAATTAATATTGTACATAATTCTATCGGGCCTATAAACATTAATGGAATTAACCTGCATAAAGAATTTGGATTTAATGATAGTTTCGCAACTATCGGAATTGTAGGCCGTATTATTCCTGTTCGAAATCATATGATGTTAATCAATGCCTTTTGCAAGCTATTGGTTAAATGCCCGGAGACCCAATTGTTAATTGTTGGGGAAGGACTTCCTAAATTCGTAGATCCCCTGATTGAACGTGTAAATGTGTTGGGAATTTCACGTAATATTACTTTTACAGGCTATTATCCCCAGGCTCGAAAGATTATCGCCAGTCTTGACGTTTTAGTCCTTCCATATACTATTGAGCCGTTTGGACGCACATTGCTCGAAGCCTGGAAACTTAAAACACCGGTTGCTCTGTCAAGAGTCGGATATATTGAAAAAATAGTTCAGGATACCGTTAACGCGCTCCTGTTTGATATAGATTCCGAAGAACAGCTTATTAACTCACTGGAAAAAATACTCAAGAATAGTCAATTACGTGATAAGCTTATTGAGAATGGTTATCAACGGTGTCAAAAGGAATTCTCCATGGATATTTATAGTAAAAAAATCGAGAAAATTTATGATGATATTTTGAAAGATAAGGGCTTTAGCCTCAAAAGCGCGAAAACATCCATTGAGGTTGTCCATGATATTAGTGTCGCGACTCCACCTGGGAAGAAGGATAATGCCATCCCATTTTAATGAGGAGGAATAACTGATGAATTCCCCAAAAGAGATAGGTTTAAAACCAATTGAAAAGCTTTGTTTGTTTGCTATTGTGTCACAACTTTTTGTGTTGCCTGAATATATACGCGCAATAATGTTACAAAATTTTGGGTGGGGGAATATATATCCATTAAGATTGTATACTATAGGTTTGCCTGCGTTGTATTTTATACATCAACATTATATGAGGAAGCAAAGATTAAGGGTACCACATTTGGGTATCTTTATTCTACTCTTTGCCGGTTTTATTCTTATGGAATCCCTACCTTTCAGAGGAAGTACTGCTGCTTATTCATTTATTGATATGATTCCATTCCGTTCTTTATTGTTTCCGGCCAGGGAAGGAGTGAAGGGATCATTTGCCTTAATGCAATTTTATAATTATATCTGTTTTTTAATTTTGGTTAGCTCTGGATTAAATCGAGTTACATTCTATAAAGTTATCGATTATGCATTCTATGCAGGCCTAATAACCTGTATACTAACGTTTATGGGTTTTTTTGGTTTTATAAATATAGGTGAAAGCACTTACCGCTTTCAGGAGTCAGGTCTTACTGAAGCGCCTGGAACTCTGATTAGTCTTAATTTAATACCTTATATAGGCGCCTTTACCATTTTAATGTTAATAACAAAGCAGATGAATGAAAAGAAATTTTCACCCTTTTATGTCTTTAGAGATACATTTATCATTTTATTTATATTCATAATGATTCTGACTACCGCCAGGAGAATGCCGTTTATCATATCAATAATATTAATTCTATATTATTGCAAACTTCCATATCAATTCTCTACAAAATTGATGAAGTTATTCATCCTATTTGTTGCTTCCATAGTATTTGTTACAACTGTAATCAAGATTATTCAATCTGATTTTCTCTCTGGAGGACCTTTTCGAGAGACTCTTCTATATCAACGTAGTTTTGAGTTAGATGAAACCACTACCGGAATCACGTTAAGAAAAGTGAATTTAAAGAATGCTCTGGAAAATTTCATAAACCATCCATTTATGGGGGTTGGATACGAAAATGCTTCAATAATAGCTAATTCTGCTAATATTGCGACAAGAACAGAAAATCAACCTGTACTTATACTGGCTTCATGTGGGATTTTCTATTTTATTTTCTACCTGTATTACCACTTCAGGTTTTTAGTTTTTAGAAAGTACTTATTAAAAAGGCCGGAAGTGACGTTATCACTTATCTTTCAAGCACTTACTTTTATAGTCATTAATATTTCTACCATCGCTCTCATATCTATTTCTGCATATATAGCCCTTTATTTTTACTATGAAAGCAAGAGGGGAATATCCAATTTGGACACACCCGCCCGCCCGACGCGCAT
>JBHHYH010000143.1:0-2623 GCA_046757465.1 Candidatus Scalinduaceae bacterium
AGGGGGAACTGGAGATAGGGCTTTTATGCTACTACGCCAGTTCTCTACTCTACCTTGACCCTCGGATCATAGAGATGCAAAATACAAAGAACTAACTGAGAAGATTATTAAAATTATCTAGAGAAGGAAATATTTGACAGCAGAACAACATAAGAAATTGACAGACGAATGCTCTTTTATTGGTAGCATGCTTGGAAAAATGATTAACAATCCTGATCCTTTTATAATTCAGGAGGTGAAATGAAGTCAGATCTCTGATCTCTGATGTCAGACTTCGGATTGCGGATATGAAATTGACATATATTCTCCGAGGGAGGTGGTGGAAGATGAAGGAACGTAAAAGTATGCAGGAAATTCATGAAATTATGGAAAAACTATACAACAAACGAAAGAAAATGAAAAGAAAGGAAGTTGTAGAAGATATTCATACGGGCGCTCAGGAGTGTAAGAAGAGATATGGATTAAAGATAGAAAAAGTCTCATCGAAAGTAACTGTTAAAAAGTAACCAATAATTTAATATTTTTATAAGATGATTGCCTAAAATTATTTAGGTCGTTAAAAAATCAGTATAAATCGGTGCTTGTCAGTGTCCAACTGCAAATTATTTATTACAAATTCTGACTTCAGCTATCCGACTTCTGACCACAGGTTTATCTCTTGACCACTGACTAATGACAAGTGACCAATGACGAATGACTAATAACGGCTGACAAATTATTTAACCAGGGAGTCATCCCTATGGTTTCTAACGTCAAAAATGTGTTACAAAAGTAACAAGAAGAGGAGTCCATAAAAATGAAGAATATAACACTCGAAGTTATTTACAAAAAAGTTACTGATCTGCAGCGTGATGTTGAGGAGATTAAAAAAAGACTTTTAGAGGAGCCGGAGTTGCGTGAAGATTTTATTTTACGAATGAGAGATATCAATCTGGAAAGGTCAATTATAGTCGATGACTTTGAAAAGAGATACGGACTAAAATAAGGTACGAATAAAAAGGAGAAATTATGAAAAAAGAAAATATCGAAACCATAAAAAAAACATATGCAGATGAGTGGGTGCTTCTCGCTGATTATGAGATTGATGAATCTAATGAGCCTCTTTTAGGAGTAGTGGTAGCCCATAGCAAAGACAGGGAAGAAATCTACGACAAGCAGATGAAGATAAAGAAAGATCTCTTTATCTTTTATACAGGAAAAATCCCTAAAGATCTAGCGGTAATGTTCTAATGATGCACTTCACCTTTGATCCTAAAGCTTCCTCAATAATTGTTAGTTAATATAGCGATTAGGTTTAAAGAAGGAGTATCAGTTATGAATGTCTCTGGATTAATAACAAAAGAAACGATTAAAAAGAATTTGATTAGGAATAGAAAATTGCTAGAACAATACAATGTGATGAAAATAGGCATATTCGGTTCTTATGTACGGGAAGAACCAACAGAAATCAGTGACATTGACCTGTTGATTGAAACAGAAAAGGGAATGGACTTAATGTCCATTGTTGATCTGGAAAATGAGACTGTCTGATATACTTGGGAGAAAAGTAGAGCTGGTTTCCGTGAAAGGCTTGAATAAATATTTAAGACCTTACATTATGAAAGAGGTGGAGTTTATTGAAGGATTTTAAGCCTTATCTCCTGGATACGCTTAACAGTATAGCCAAAATAAAGACCTATATCAAGGGGTATGATCTCGAAAAATTTGCCAAAGATGGAAGAACTATATTATTCACTGGTTGAAGAGACAAGAGGATAGAAGAAGATAACAGATAGTAGAGGACAGAGGACAGAGGACAGAGGACAGAGTGAATGACCAATAATGAATGACCGAGAAACAGTAAAATCATAGGAGGACTAGAAGAAGTTTTGTATAAATTAATTGAACAAAAAGGAGTCAAATAAGATGTATACACAACGAAAATTATCAGCTAGGAGCTTAGAACATCCATATGTTTCCATTGATCCAAAAGTATCACAAGGTAGCCCAACAATTACAGGCACAAGAATAAGGATAATAGATATAGCAATAGAATATGACAGGCTTGGACTTACTCCCGATCAGATTATAGATGCCCATCCTCATTTAAATCTTGAAGCAGTACATGATGCCCTTTCATATTATTATGAAAATAGAGAATCTATTGACAAAGAGATCAGAAAAAAAAAGAAATTATTAAAAAAAATATCAAAAAAGAACATATCAATCTTGAAAGAAACCGTTGGCTAAACTTACATTTTATTTGAATGAGAGTGTCAACGTTGCTGTTGGGGAAGGTCTAAAAAGGCGAGGGGTTAGGGTTATAACGGCAAGAGATATTGGCAATTTGGGGCTTTCAGATAAAGAGCAACTTAACTTTGCAATAAAGAAGAACTTTGTCATTGTCACACATGATGATGATTTTCTGTCAATGTCAATGAAATTGAAACATAAAGGGATTATATATGTCCATCAGCAAAAGTATAATGTAGGAGATTTGATTAGAAGACTAAAATATTTTTGGGAGATTGCAGAACAAAAAGATATGTTAAATCATGTGGAATTTTTGTGATAACAAATGACAAATAACAAAGGACAAAGGACCCCGTAAACTTGCTACGCTCGCACGGGGCAGGCAAAGGAC
>JBHHYH010000144.1:0-2613 GCA_046757465.1 Candidatus Scalinduaceae bacterium
CTGCAGTCTGGCGGGCAAGATGCTGGGGCTATGGGGGTCGGCTGGCTGAAATATGAACCAATCCTTGCTTAAAAAACATTAAATAATAGGAATAGAAGAAACTAATCTATCTGAAAATGGATTGGGTTTTTATGTTCTTACATAGAAGCCAGGGAATTGAGAAATGATAGGTATTTTGGCAGCGCACGCACAAGGGGTAAAAATAATTTGTGTGATTAAGAAAAGAGACACGATCTAAAGTATGTTATCCTATAGTAATTTATAGTTGTACTTGTTAGTTGACAATTTTAAACTGCCGTAGAAGTTAGATTTATTCTGACAGGAGTATTTTTTTAATATAAAGATACACTCGTATTCCCCGAACTATTTCCATCTTTAACTGCAGATGAATCAGAAATTATCGTAATTGAATATTCATCGGTATAGTTTGCCAGAATCCTGACATATGCACAAGAGAAACAGAATCATTCTTAGCTGCTCCATAGTAGTATCATCACCATCAGATGCTGATATGCATGGAACAACTGTCTGCAGCTCAGTTATAGCTGAGGTTTTCTTGCCCTTGTCAGATTTCCCAGTCATGTTCATGGCGTAATATTTACCGCTCGTGAAAACGCTCGACTTATCCAGCACGTCTTCAGGCTTTGCTGCCATTGCCGAGCTAACCATGAATACCAGCATAATAAATACCAACAAACTCTTCATAATCGCCTTTTTCACCTTTTATTCCTCATCAAAATTTATCCTATGGCTAATAATCTTGAACCAGCGTAACTTTGTTATAAATATTGCTAAACTCATGCCAAATATATTTTTTATTCTGGATTTGCATGTTTATATAAAATAATTTTAGTAACCTATTATAATCCGTAGACTTACACATAATAGATAGGTAAAAAATTGTTGGGAAAATCATTTCCTTATTTCTCCAGGGTATTATTCTTGTATAATATTTCAACATCATTTGGGTGAAATTTCCCGTATTTTCTATTTGTCCAATCAAAGTGTAACCTATGTCTTCGGTCTAAAATGTAACCTATGTTTTGGTTGCACAAAGGCAGGGACGGGACATGGCAGGCGGGTAGATACTAGCAATGGTACTTTCTATGCTCTTACTGATACAAAGAGAGAGGAAAACTTCCTTTTTACAATGTACGAGAATGTGCATTAAAAAAAAGTATCTGCACCTATCTCACCCTTATTAAATCATTTCAAGCAGTCAACTAACTTTTATTTACAGTCCAGTATGATTTGATTAGAATAAAGAGAAATAAATTGTAAATTAGTAAGTTTAATTATAAAAATGTAAGGCATCGGTAATATGTTAGATTTGAATTGTGAAGAAATTGAAACGGATTGGGCGACGCGTGGATTTAGTTGTGATCTATGGGTCGATACACCAGGTCAAAGTTGGGAGGATTTCACACATGAAACCGACGAAATCGTTACTGTGCTTGAAGGTAATATGGAATTCGAAGTCGAAGGCAAAGTGTATCATCCCAAGGTTGGAGAAGAATTAATCATCCCTGCTCAAGCGGTGCACTCTGCTCGAAATATCGGCAAGACTACTGCGCGCTGGCTTTATGGCTATAAGGGTACATAATCGTATCTCCAGGTATATAGGGTCACTGACATTTATTGTAAGCAATGGTTTCTTTGTTGATATAATTTGGTTATGAATGTATTCTTAAGAAATCTATCATATGTCTTTATCGTAAAGGAGCGATTGTGATAACCGTACAGACAATTGATAGTACCACTTTTAAGGTTACTGTAGAAAAGGACACAACCACAACCCACACAGTAACAGTTCCCCCGTCTTTTTATAAAAAGTTGACGGATAAATATGTGAAACCAGAGGAACTCGTGAAGCAGTCTTTTGTGTTTCTTCTCGAACGAGAAAGTAACACAAGTATCTTACGGAGTTTCAATCTTTCTATAATAAGCCAATATTTCCCTGAGTATGAAGAAACGATCAGGGGTATGTTAAAATAGCTAGTTCAAATTATTTAATGACTTTTGGAAAGTCTATTTACCCCTAAAGAAGGCCTATCCCAATGGGTTGGGTAAAAAATATATAGCGAGGGTCGTGTCTAGGGCATACCAAACTTCCTAACGGGGCTTACTAATAATAACCATTTCGATAAGGAGGACGTGTATTTATGGATGTGGGCACCAAATTAGAAATCCAATTTAAAGGTGGAGGAACACAACTAACAAGTGAACTGACTGGCGTAGAGGATGACAAATACCTAATGATCAAATGGCCTACCGTTGATCCTAAGGTCGATGCCTCAAACTTGATACGCAAAGGAAATACCGTTTTTGTCAAGTATCTACATGAAGGTGTTAAATTTAGCTTCCAGTCTCACATACTTGAAGTTATTTCTAATCCAGCAAAATTAATCTTCATTAAGTACCCAGAGAATACTGAGGTTAATGTTCTTCGTGAACATAGAAGAATTGATTGTTATATGCCTGCCAGTGTGAGAATTGCAGACAATAAAATAAAGGGGGCTATTACAAATATCAGTAAAATCGGAGTCCTATTTGTTGCAGAAATACCGGCAGATGATAACACAATAAACCAATTAGAGAAAAGCAATGAAATTG
>JBHHYH010000145.1:0-2611 GCA_046757465.1 Candidatus Scalinduaceae bacterium
CTTCTTTGGCGCTGATACAATCCCTTTTCTTTCCCTGCACTCGCTGCACTCGCTGTGCTCGCTGTGCTCGTTTTATCCGCCCCCCTAGCCCCTGCGCCCAACCTATCAGGAGACTGTATCATAACTGTCATCCCGCCCACACACACAGCTTGCTCGCTTGCGCTTCGTAAGAGCTAGCCCCCGCTGCTTTCTTGCACTGTGGCGGCGAAAGTCGCGGCTCCTCCGCAAGGCGGAGCCTACTTGGCCGCGGCACGCTGCCGTTAAGTCCCGCTTTGCGGGAGAAAGCTAGGAATGCGGGGCTTACGAGTGGGGGGGGGATCTCTTAGGTTGCTAAGTTATTGGAATCATTAGATTCTTCACGGAGTTTATCCCTTCGTGGTACTCAGGGCAAGCTCTGAGCCGGAAGCATGAGATTCTTCGTCACTTCGTTTCTCAGAATGACAGGAAGCGAAGGGTTCAGCCCGCCCCCATTCCTTGCTTCCACAAGGAAGCATTGGGGGTGGATAAAAATGACAAAATAGGCATTTCCTTTATTATGACACAGTCTCCAGTCTGGCGGGCAAGATGCGGGGCTAGGAATGGGGGTCGGGCTGGTAGTAAAATCGCTGAATTGAGTATTTTAGTCTGGTGCAAAAAAGATAATAACACGGGAGGATGTTTTCTAGTAGGCAAATGCTATTCCTACAGAAGCCTTATTAATGCGGTCGGATTCAGCGTCAAAATTCGAGTGTTTGTCGCGGTAAGAATATCTGAAATCGGCGAACATCCACTTTTTTATGTCATACTTTGTGGAAAAGCCAAGTTCATAAACATCATCCTTTCTTTTTGAATCATGAAAAACAAGTTTTTCATAATGTGCTCTAAATGAAGCACTCAAGTCCTTCCATATTTGACGGGAAATCCCAAAGTCTCCAAAATTCTTCTCAAATGCGCTACTATCTGCTGTAAATTCCGCTGCTGCCGGCTCTCTTCCTACATTCATATCTAATTGCATTCGCCTTGTTAAATAAACTCTTACACCGATTTTTGCAATAAAGCTTTTTACGTCTGTTGTTTCATCATCATCAAAGTCTTGACTGACAAAACCAAACTTCATTATACCTGTTGATTTAGCCGTGGCATACCACTCGACACCCGCATAGATTTTGTTAAAATGCGAATCACTCTGTGGATCACTTTGGGCACTTTGTGAATCATATTCGACAAGGCCAAATTGATATTCAGGGAAGATGTTTATTTTCGGGGTAAGTTTATAAGGAATCTTTAATGTGAAATTATGTTCGAACCTATTGGCACGTTTTAATGCCCTTTCATCAAATTCTTGCTGAAAATTTGTATAACTAAATTCTGCATCAAATTTTCTGAAATAATCAGGAAGGTTTACGGTTATCGTACCAATATTTGTCTTACGTGGATGTCTATTGTCCGTCTCACTCCCTGCAGGTGATTCAGTATCAGTATAATTATCCACCATGTTTATCTCGAACCCTTTGTTGAACTTAAAAATGCCAGAAGCAGTAAAATATTGATTTTGTTGGTCCTGATTTGCATGGTCCCTATAATTCTTAAAATCTCCATGCCAATCAAGATCAAATTCGTGACTTTTACCAGGTATTAAACCTCCTCCTCTAAGTGGCAAATTTAATTTAAGACCGGGGGTGTATATGTTTATTATATCGCTTTCTTTTCCTTTTATGGGGAGACCGGTATCAGGATTAATTCCCCGTCCCGTACCAGCAACCTCAAAGATATTATCGTCAACTTCGATTCTTTCTCCAAAAAATGTATATACCTTGAGGAGTCCTAAGTGAATTTTTCCTTGTCCTAAGGCAGGAATATTTCCTTGCGAAAAGGCATGATTACTAATTAAAGACGTGAAAGCCATAAATACTACAAAGATTACGGTAATCTTTCTTTTTGTCATCATGAAGATCTAATTCTCTTCCTTGAGAATGATTTCAAATTTACGTATCTATAGGCTTTTTAGAAATATACTTCTTCTACTACAAATTGTACCTCACTTAATTTACCTGAGTTGAGCGATTTATATAGGTAATTTTTTTATCCATCCGCCTTGTCGGACAACCTGTCTACTAGCGACCTGATTAGAAACACTTTTTAATTACGCAACCCTTCGATACGCACAGGGCAGGCTCTAAAGGTTTGCGGCTACCCGCCTGACTCGTCCGAACGGGCAATGTCTTTCGGGCAGGTAATTTCGGTACGGGCGGGCATGTATCTCTCAATTTAGCTTCTCTTCATCTAAGAAAAATAAATACCTGAAGATAAAAAGGTATTATTGAAATCTTATGCTGAAGGGCTTGCCGGAACAGGTGTTGGCTGCTCTACTACTGGTTCACCTGCTTCAGTTTCAACTTCAGCAACTACATCCTCTGCGCCTTCTACTGCGACATCAACTGCGGCAGGATCCGCCCCAGCATCTATGGCGGCAGTAGTGACCGTATCTGGATCACCACCTGCATCAATAGCTGCATCAACTACTTCTGCAGCATCCCCACCAGCGCTTATTGCAGCAGAAACTACATCACCTACATCACCACCGGCATCTATTGCGGCAGAAGTTACATCACCCGCGTCAGCACCAGCACTT
>JBHHYH010000146.1:0-2570 GCA_046757465.1 Candidatus Scalinduaceae bacterium
TTATACAGGTAGCACTAAGAACTTAGAAGAAAGGATTAAATTACACAATAAAGGAAATGGAGCAAAATATCTAAGAAAGAATCAGGGACATCCATTTTATCTCCCTCTTTTAACTTTTATCTGGCGACAACTTTCGTAGTGGCAGAAGGCTCTATGTTATCACACATAAAAACAACCGTAATCTCACTGCCGACCTGTAACGACTTCAAGACATCGGACTTAGATACGCGCAATGATGTTACCCTCCTAATCCATGGACGACCAGGATCTTTGGGTCTAGATTTCCACATGAAGATTGCAAGTTCATATCTTGCTTATTGTTTAAAACTTGCTTGAACCATTACACCGTTCTATGTTAGAATGGTTCCTATGAAGATTAAACGATGTTATTTCAACAAGTTATGGAATGAGATTACGGAACCAGAAATCTCTATTCTGCTCGGAGCCAGACAAGTTGGAAAATCTACGTTGATGCAACAACTTATTTCAAAGGCAAAAAGGAGCGGGTATAAGACATCGTATTATGATTTAGAGCAACCTTCGGATTTAAATCGTCTTGCGGGTTCACAACAGGATGTTATTAATGAAATTGTCAGAGATGTACAGGTTGTGTTCATTGATGAGTTCCATTACTTGAAGAATGCATCAAAAATATTTAAGGCGATTTATGACCAAACGAAGTCTTTGAAAATTTATGCTTCCGGTTCATCATCACTAGCTATACATAAACATTTGAAGGAGAGTTTGGCTGGCCGTTTCAAGAAAACGATTATTTACCCTCTCAATTTGGATGAGTGGAAAAGGGTCCCAAAATTCAACAATGATGAATATCTCAGGTGGGGAGGAATGCCAGGTTTAATACATCAGTCTTCAGAGAATGAACGGGTTAATCTTTTGGCGAACATTGTTAGTACATATATAACAAAGGATATTAAGGGTTTAATTAAAGAGGAGAATATTCGTTCTTTCAATTCTTTGTTATATTTACTGGCACAATCTCAAGGTTCAATGGTTGTTGTTTCAAATTTAGCTAGAGAAACAGGATTAAAGGAAATAACAGTAGCTCGACATCTTGAAATTATTTCTCAAACATATGTAATGAATGTCTTACCCAGCTTTTCACAAAATTTAGCTAATGAATTAAAAAAATCTAAGAAATATTACTTATTCGATTTGGGTATTAGAAACATGCTTTTAAAAGATTTTCGTCCCATTGATAAACGGGATGACAAAGGGTGTGTTTATGAAAGCGCTATATTTTTGCATTTACTGCCACAACTAAAACCAAATATGGAATTGAGATTTTGGAGAACAAAGAAAGGGGATGAAGTTGATTTTATTCTTTTAAAAAATAGAGTCCCAATCCCGATTGAAGTAAAATCAAATTTGTCATCACCCAAAATTCCTAAAGGGATTCAGAAATTTATGGATAAATATCAAAAAGTGCCGTTTGGTATTGTATTTAATGAGAACATCAGAAAAGTGGTAAAAATTGATAATAAGCCAATATATTTTAAGCCGTGGACGGATGTCCTGAAATTGGATTTTCTGAAGACGGTTGTCTAATCATTAACAATAATATCAGCTACATATTTACCTTCAATCTTACTTTCATAATAGACATTAATAGGTTTTTGTGTTCTGCATTAAGGCATTCTTTATGTTGAAAAGAATTGGGACACTTATTTATTTGGCAAATAACTTGGGAAATTCGGAGCAGAATTCGGAGGACACTATACTTAATTCTCTGAATAAATAAGTAATTTGGTATGATGTCACAGGTATTAAAGATGAGTGGAAGGGCTGAATATGTATTATTTTGAGATATTGGAAGGGTTGTATAAGAGCAATGTCAGATATCTCCTCGCGGATGGGTTGTCTGTCAATCTCTATGGTATCCCGCAGGTAACTCAGGATATTGACATTGTTATCGCTATGGATAAAGAAAATGTTCTCAAGTTAACATCCCTATTGAAAGAATCAGGTTATGTCCCGCGCTTGCCAGTAAGCCCTGATGACCTCGCAAATCCTGATAAAGTAAAGGATTGGATAGAAAACAAAAACCTTAAGGCATTCAGTTTTTATCATAAAAAAGACAACTATAAGGTCATTGATATTGTGCTTGTTCATCCATTGGATTTTGAGATGTCGTTTAAAAACAGAACCGTGAAAAAAGCGAAGGATATAGATATTTATCTGGCATCAATAGATGATGTAATAAAGATGAAGGAATTTAGCGGAAGAACTCAGGATTTAAGTGATATTGAAATGCTGAATAAAGTAAAAAAATATCTGGAGAAATAGAATGGATAAAGGATTTATCTATGCTCTTGAAGACGAGAAAATAATCGAATATATGCAATTATCCACAGAGGAAAAATTAAAATGGCTGGAGGAAATCAATGAGTTCACCAACATGGTTTTGAGTGACCGGGAAAAGGAATTAAGAGAAAAATTGAGAGCATGCGAAATATAACCTGTCTTAGACTGAAAGAATCAGGGACAGACCCGCCAAAATAGAGGCTGTGTCATAATTAATAGATAAGAGGAACATAGAAAACGTAGTATAG
>JBHHYH010000147.1:0-2528 GCA_046757465.1 Candidatus Scalinduaceae bacterium
CAACATCACCATGAGGGATACGACAAACATAGCAGGTGTATAATACTTCCCGAATTTTTCTCCAAAACGCTGGTAGCTGGACTGCTTTGTCTGGGCCTCTTCCACTAAATGAATAATCTTTGCAAGGGTGGTATCTTTAGATATCTTCGTCACAACTACTTCCAGAAGGCCTCTTTGATTAAGGGTACCTGCAAAGACCTCATCTCCCTTTTTCTTTTCCACAGGAATCGATTCACCCGTAATAGATGACTGATCAACACACGAAATTCCATCTACCACCTTTCCATCCAAGGGTATTTTTTCTCCAGGACGTATAATTATGATGTCGGAAACCATTACTTCTTCTACGGGCAAAATCATTTCTTTCCCGCTTCTCTTAACCAAAGCTTCTTTTGGCGCCAGTTCCATTAGCATCCTCACAGCGCTTCTTGACTTGTTTACTGTATAGATCTCAAGGATGTCACCCAGCAAATAAATAAACACCAACATGGATGCTTCTTCCCATAATCCAAGAGTCACAGCCCCTATAGCCCCTGTAACCATTAATGTTCGGATATTAAGTGTTAATGTTTTCAAGGCATTGAATGCCATCTTCGCAGGGTAATAACCACCAATTACAATCGCTATACTGTGTAAAATTATAGTTATTATTCCTTCTCTTCCTGTCTTTTCTAAAACAAAGGCAGTTAAAGTGAAAAAACCACATATAAAGAGGGCTAACATTCTCTTTTCCGTCCACCATGTAGTTTTTGTAGTCTTTTCTTCTACAAGGGACGCTTTAAATCCTGCTTTTGCAATATATCTGATGACTTGCTGTGCTGAAATTAATGAAGAGTCACAAATTACCTTTACCCGTTGGGTCGTAATATAAATTTTGAAGCTTCTCACACCGGTAATGGGCTTCAACGTCTTCGCGACAACACTCACCTCATCCTGACAGTCCATTCCATCAATATATAAACTATATGTTTCAATTTTCTCATTCATCATTTACATACACTACTTGAAGGGGAATTTTAAATACGTTTTCGACTCTTTAAACTTCTTATGATATTTTTATCATTTGGCTACCATAATTTATGGTATTAATTTCATTCCTGAAACGGTTTCCAGGTTTATAATGGCATTATTGTAATCAAGCAATGCGTCTAAATATGCAGCTCTAGCCTCTAAAAGATTCTTCTGCACAGTAAGGAATCCGATAAAGTTAATCTTACCTTCTTTATATGATATTTTGTTAAGCTTCAGGCTTTCATCAACCTGTGGCATAATTTCATCTGTATAAATAGCTATTCCTTCTTGTGCTGCCATGAAGGAACGATATGCCGCCTCCACTTCCTTCTGAATTTCCAGATACTTGTTCTTTATGTTTATGTTAGCTACATCTTTAGCAGTTCGGGCCTTTTTAAGTTCTGATTGTTTCCTGTCCCATATTGGTATTGATATGGACACCTCTCCACCAACTATATCATCAGTTCCTTCTTCCCTTGTAAAGAATCCTGAAAGGTCAGGATTTGGAATAATCTCTGCCTTACGCAGGGATATTTCCTTTGATGCCCTTTCTATCTCAAACTCTATTGCCTTCAGGTCAGGTCTTATCTTGTAGGCAGATGACAAAATGTCTTCCTTGCTTATTTGCAACTTCTCATAAGACAGCTTACCCTCGATATTTAATGCTTCCTCTCCGGATTTACCCAGAAGGAGCTTCAAGCTCAAGAGACTGTTCTGATAGTTACTCTTTGCAACAAGAAGCTGTTGTCTTGCCTGCCCATAACCTATTTTTATAGAATTGAGTTCAAGTGCGGATATCGCGCCGGCTTTGTATCGTTCCTTAGTAGCATCCCACAACTTTTCAAATATACTTTCGACATATTCGCGAAGTTTCAGAATTTCCAGGGCAGTTAACGATTCATAAAAATTAGACTTGACCTTTGCAATAACATTTCTTTCTACGTCAGCAATTTCAAGCTTTACCCTCTCTATATTCTTCTCGGCTACACGTATACGTTTTCGCCTTTGGCCAAAAACCTCAAATTCCTGAGATAATGAAATGCTATAGTCTGTATGTCTTTCTGAAGATGATTCTCTAGCACCAATTTCGCTTCCCAGTTTTGGATTTGAAGGGAAAAGCAATGATGCCTTAATACGGTCAGCATTAGCCACCTCTAACCTCTTTCTTGCAGCAGCGAGCTGTAAGTTGTTTTCAAGGGCTATATTGATACATTCTTTGAGGGTGAAAGTTTCAGTCTTTATCTCCTTCTGAGCCATTGATGCATTAGAACTCAAAAAGAGTATAGAAGCTATTAATGTTACAACAGTTACGTATTTAATATGATGTACTGGATAGATCATGCATTTACCTCTTTGTTAAAAGTTGTATACGTTGATACGTCAAATTCCCCCACACCCTACCCTCTCGATGGGAGAGGGTAGGGTGTGGGGGTTAATTTAACATAATTACGCGATGGCAGTGTAAGTAGCCTTAGTTAGCCATATGCAGCTATTTAGTGAGTTTATTAATAATTTAA
>JBHHYH010000148.1:0-2525 GCA_046757465.1 Candidatus Scalinduaceae bacterium
TAAAGAAGAACCACTGGTATCCTCTTTTGTCGTTTAATTATGACACAGCCTCCAAGACGGCGGGCAGGCAGCGACTATTAAAAGTGACTAAAGTGGCAAGTGAGCTAAAGTGACTAAAGTTGTTTCATTTAAAATTGAAGATTATGTATTTTAGGTGGTAGAAGGCGGTTAATAGTATGAATAATCAAATGAAATTCAAACATTTTTCGGCTGTCAAGACTTTAAAAGGTAAACCAAGATGGCAGGTTAAAAAGTGCCTGTTTTCGGTGACCAGGACGTCCGCTCCGACCCATTCGGTGTACGCAGCTATAAATGCATCTGCAGTTTTGAAGCCTTTTTCTTCATATTTAAATGCTATTTCAAAAGGAACTATAATATCTTCATCAATTGAGGTTAAAGCAATTATAAATTTGTTAAATTCAAGGAAGGTTTCGGAAGATAAGTTTCTTTTTACCTCTTCGAATATTGTGCGAGGAATACGAATGTTGTGTAGATGTGATTCATCTAATAACTTCTGCAGTAAGTCGAATGCTTTGTATTTATTTAACGGACCAAAGGCGAATATGTACTCATTAGAGTCAATGACGAATTGCAATCTTCTCTTTCCAGATTTTCTCTCTTGTTTCTCGCAAGGTTTTTATAACATCTTTCTTATTCTTCTTGAAAATGGAGGAAGGTTTTTTTGCAACTTTTTCTCTTATCTTTGTCAGATGCTCTTTAGCCTTTTTCGGATTTTTCATTACTTGTCTCCTAAGTTAGTAATCTACTATAAAATAACTCCTATGTCAATGCAAAGATGTTATTAAATGTAATGTACTTTTATTTATATACGTAAATAGGGCCTGCCCGCCCCACCACGCAAAATGGCGCCCGCCCGGCCAAACCGTTCGCCAGCCCGACGTGCATTCTGGCGGGGACGGGGGCAAGTCATAATATAAAACAATCCTTGCTTTAAAAGAGAAAAGAAGCAAATGAAAAAGAAATTAAAAGAGTCTAAAAAGGAATCAATCCTTCCAGAATCTACAGATGACATATTTGTCTCCATCAAGAAAGTTTTTTGGGATAGAATTATGA
The DNA here is from genome assembly GCA_046757465.1 of Candidatus Scalinduaceae bacterium. Classification (GTDB taxonomy): domain Bacteria; phylum Planctomycetota; class Brocadiia; order Brocadiales; family Scalinduaceae; genus Scalindua_A. The sequence continues at coordinate 1,075 of JBHHYH010000148.1, forward strand.
AGTACAAAAACATACGTAACAAGATAAAAAAAATTCTTGAGGAAGAATGTAAGATATCTGATATTAATGGCCTGATGCAAAAGTCTAAGGTTGAAAAAATTGACAGTTGGGCTGCATTAATTCATAAATCAATAAATGAGCCAACAATGTTTTTTATTATATATGTTCCATCTAACAAAGAAGAAGATAGAAAGTTATTTATCATTTCTAAAGAGGAGTGGAGTGGGAGATATACTATGTTAACTGGAAAATCAAGAAAATATATTAATTTAAATTGGTTTAGAACATTAATATACGAGGATCCGATAGAATTGGAAAATGGAGATAAAATAATTTTTGCAACTAGGAAAAATTGGTACAAAATAATTATAATTGCCATAATATTCGCATTGATTATTTTTTATATTAATAAATAGGGACAAATGATTCAATCCATTCTTAATATAAATCAATCCTTGCTTTAAGAGAGAAGAAGGAGTAAATATAAACGCAAACAAAAGGCTATAAGGTAAAAAGTGTAAGGGTTAATCAATCTTTAGTAGGAGGAACACTATGAGTAACGATGTACCGGAAGACTACATGAATCCGGATTACCTCAAAAAAGCGTTTAAGACATTCAAAAAGCGCCTCAGACTGACGCGGCTTGACGCCGAGTCAACACTGGGCGGCAGTTCTCTAAGTGGTGGACGAAAGTCAGGCATTGTAGCCATTCGGCCGCCAAATAATTTCCCTCAGGAGGTGTGGGACAAGCTCGTGGAAATGGGTAAGCTGCGTAGTGAAGGAATGGGCCTCTACGAGCTGGTCGAGGACCCTACCCCCAAAAAGAAATGGTCAGACGAAATTTATGACAAATGATTAGTGTGCGGGGGGCAGCAGCCTTCCCTATTTTCTCCGCTATAATGTGACGACATTATACAAATCAATTTTTATGTAGTTTTGATATGATACAGAAATATTTAATAATATTGTTAGCCAGTAAAAAAACTTTATCTGTATGGATAGCCATGGGGAGAAACTGATATGAGATTAAAAAGAAGACAAGCTTTAAAAATATTAGTGGGAGGGATTGGTATTTCTGTTTTGCCAATACTATCTTCATGTGGAATAATTGAAAGGAGTAGTCAAGGATATAAGAAAAATAAAAAAACTATTTTCAGAGATAAGGAAAATATGGTGTTGAAAGCAAAAGTTAACACAGATGTGTGTACGGGTTGTGAACTTTGCGAACAAACATGCCCTGAGGTTTTTTATATGTATGGCGATATAGCACTTATTATTCGTGACCCTGTTCCAGAACACGCAGTGGATACCTGCTATCAGGCCGCTGAAGAGTGTCCTGTAGAGGCTATATCTATTGAGATTAGATTTAAGAAGAAGCATGTATAAGGAAGAGATCGGGGTCACCTATTGAGATAAATGTCAAGAACAAACATACTGTTCCTACCAGATGA
>JBHHYH010000149.1:0-2453 GCA_046757465.1 Candidatus Scalinduaceae bacterium
TAGATAATACTTTCTGGCGATACTCTCCCTCGAATTATAGGAACATATAGTGTCAGGTCTCGACAACATACTTAACTTCTTCTATTGATTCCTTGCCTGGTTCTTTCCCTTGCCATTCATTTAAGCTAGAATTATGAATATCCATATCGTTCACCTCTAAAATAATTTTAAAAGGATTGCAAGGTGAGTAGACCCGCCAACAGAGAGGCTGTGTCATAATAACGAAAAACACTTAATATGTCATTCTGAATTTATTTCAGAATCTAATGATTTCAATAACTTAGCAACCTAAGAGATCCCGAAACAAGTTCGGGATGACAATTATGACACAGCCTGCAAACCGGCGGGCAGGCTATTTCAAAATAAAGAATTCATGCATCTTGTCTGCAATTATGTGTTCTTTGTCTATATAGAAGTGGTCACAATTTTCAAATATTTCAAGTCGTTTTGGGTTGGGTATGTTTAGCATACCCTTTTCGACAGCTTCTATTGATGAGGCAAAGTCGTTATCTGCGCAAACAATAAGCTTCGGTTTAATACAGCCTACTAATAATGTCGGATCAAACCTGCCAAAAGGTGTGGAGATTAATGCAAAGGCCCTGATATTTACGTTCTTTACGCTCAACATCATTGCTACCACTGCACCAAACGAGTATCCAACAACAAAGCTCCTATTCGTGTCAATGGCTGATTCCAGATAACCAAGTGCAGATGTGGCATCTGCCAGTGCGTCGGCGTAATCATCGTTTTTCAGGACATTTTCCCAATAGCTGTATTTGTCTGCAATGTTGTCAAACTCACTTTCGCTTTTACCAACACCGCAATAGTTAAATCTTAGTGTAACAAATCCATTTTCTGCCAGTACATTACCAAGTGTGGTAATAACGTTATTTTCCATGTCGCCACCAAGGTGAGGATGAGGCGGACACAAAAGTAACACAGGAGGATCGCCAGCATCTTCATCATAGGACATAATTCCTTCAAGCTTCCTGCCGTTTGAGTTAAAATTAACATACTCTTCAATCATTTTGTTTCTTCAACACAGTTACTTCATAGGATTTTGAATCATTTGCAAGAGATATTTGTTTATCGAGATGCATGCTGGTGCCGTTGGTCTTGTCTTTCACGTAATCTAGGAGTAGTTTCGTTAGATTAAAATTATGCGTTCCGTATTTTGTAATCAAATCGGCAAGTTTTGAGGTCTTTTCAAGGAAGGCATCTGAAGCAGATTGAGACGTTATTTTCTCATCTTCATTTTCCCCATCTTTATTTCCATTCACATTCGCCTCCTCTATGACATCTGCGTAAGAAAACTGGGATTCTTCAAATAAAGATAATAAGCGATAATTGATCTTTTTTACCTCACTCCTGATCGTGTTCCCCCATGCATCATACAGTTTACCATAATTATTGTTGTGGCATTCGATACAGTATTCCTTCACGCCTTTGAATTTTAAACTCTCTCCATCATACTTATGACAGTCTTTGCATTTAACCGCCCTTGACATCATGTCGGGTACAGGATCAATTCCTTCAACTTCTATTTCTCCCCTTAAGTATGCAGAAGGTTCTTTATGACATTTAGCACAATCCATCACTTCTTCTGTAACGTGGTGGCATTTGCTGCAATTGAGGTTATAGCCCACAATACCGACATCATTATCTCGGCTTATTAAGTGGCACTCTTTGCATGATAAATCCTGCTCGGGGTGTTGTGAGTGATCAAAAGAAATTGTCCAGGAAAGGGCCTTTTCCCTTTGCAGGTCTGTATAGAAAGACCTATTTATGTCATTTTCATGACATTTTGTACAATCTAAGTCGGGAGTTATATGATGACATTTAAGACAGTCATTTTGTTCAGTTGTTAATTTACCATGCCCATCAGTATTAACCTCAATCTCTTCATGGCAATCCGAGCAATCTAAACCCTGCTTGATCGAGTGAGTTTTATGTCTGAAAATTTCTACTCCTTTCGGTAATTTATAATCGTTTTCATATGCCATATAATTAACGTGACATCTTTTAGTGCAGGAGTCTATAGTCTTTAATGTTGCTGAGTTGGAAGCGTGTTTAGATTTATTCGATTCATCTAAGGCATAGATACTCCTGCTTTCAGAAAATACAGATAAAAGAAATATAGCTACAAGTAAGCTAATATTTGATATGGTTTTGCGCATAACAATCCTTTATGTTGACAAATTCCTCCCTGAATCCCCCATATCCCCCTTTAGAAAAGGGGGAAAGAGGGGGATTTGAAAGGGGGACCAATAGGGATTATTCCTGAACCTGTCAGGGTTAAGTTGTTTACCTTATTCTAATTGAATTAAGCCGTAGTAGCGGAAAACCTTTTTACCCGACGGTTTGGAGACTGTGTCATAATAGAGAAAACACATAATACGTCATTCTGAACTTGTTTCAGAATCTAATGATTTCAATAACTTAGCAACCTAAGA
>JBHHYH010000150.1:0-2234 GCA_046757465.1 Candidatus Scalinduaceae bacterium
AGTCTTTTTATCGTTCTTACATTACTTTCCCGCCTGAAAGAAGTCAGGCAGGCCCGTCTGCCATCGGTCGGGCAGGTATTATTTGATTTTGACTTGAATACACTGAAGTCATGTCTGCCTATTATGAGTTTCGATGCTTTTTGCATTTTTTCAATATTCAAATCTCCGTTGTAATGATAACAAAAGTTTCTGTTGATAGCACTTCCGATATTATTATTCAAGATAGTATAATGGTAAATCTTTGATTTTGCGTTATATTGTGAATGAAATTTCTCAGATACCTTTCTTGTGGATTTTACCACGATATCTTTAGGAAGATAAAAATTTATTGCCTGTACTAATTTAGAGGTTGGGATGGTAGATTTTGTTTTAAAGTTTGCAACCTGACCGAGTGCATGGGCGCCTGCATCTGTCCTGCCGGCACCATAAAGCGTAATCTTTTCATTAACTACTTTTTCTATAGCTATTTTAAGTGTTTCCTGGACGGTTTTTTCCTTCTTTTGTTGCTGCCAGCCGGCATAATTCGTACCGTCATACTCTATAACAAGTTTTATGTTATTCACGAGATGTCTTTACAAGTGGTGATAGCACTGTTTATACAGTACCAGTTAAAGAATGATTAATGAGTTGAAGAACCACAATTGTATTGCGAATTTAAAGAGGATTAATAAGGGGTGTTTGGCGGCGAAGCTACCCAGGTAAGCCCAAAACTGGGTAATTTACTATCAAGGCTTTTCCCCGACACCAACACCCCTATGTCACATATTGTATTTGTTATCTATATATTTGTCAATCAAGAAAAAGGCAACAATATAAGAATTATATATAAACGTAATTAGGTGGTAAATCTGAAATAACATACCCTCAAGCATTGTTGTCAAAATCTTTTCCCCTGTCTTATTTAATGTGATAAGCATTCGTAAGCAGACGATTTTTTTATTTGTTAATAAGGGGAAAAATAAGCATAAATAAAGAATAAACCCCATTGACAAACAGGATATATATGGTAAGTAAATTATAGAGAAACGTTATTATTGATTTCTTTCAAGGGCACTATTGATACTGATAAAGGCAAGTCACAAGAAGTGTTGCAACATATTCCCAATCCATTTCTTACTACAACGTTAAAATTAATGTGAAAAGGGGACAATGATATCAATGTCCCTACCAATAAATAGCAGAAAGGTGCAATAAGCCATGACTACTATTCTTCTTGTAGAGGATGATAAAAATCAACGCTTACTTTATGAACAAGAACTAAGGCTTGAAGGTTACGAAATCATAACAGCTATTGATGGCAAAGATGCCATAAAGAAAGTACAAGAACAAAGACCAGACTTGATCATAATGGACATATGTATGCAAGAGATGGGTGGTCTTGAAGCAATGGGCATGATTCTAAGTAAACATAAAGGTATTCCTATTATAATTAATACTGCCTATGGCAATTATAAAGATAACTTTATGTCATGGATTGCGGATGCTTATATTGTTAAATCCTCAGATTTAACTGAATTAAAAAACAAAATCAAAGAATTGCTTACATTCGAAACGCAGGCAAATTGAAACATTAGATATTGTTAAATAAATAAGTTGAATGGAAGGGGGAATACTTTATGAAAAAGATAGAAGCATTCATTCGTCCAGAGAAACTTAATATGACCAAAGATGCCATTGAGGAACAAGGGTGCGAATGTATAACAGTCTCAGAGGTACAGGGACATGGTCATCAGAAAGGTTTAAGTGAAGTATATAAAGGAAAGAAGTACAGTGTGGACTTACTGCCGAAGATAAGAGTTGAAATTATCGTTGCTGATGAAGACTTAAATAAGGTAGTGCAGGCCATTATCTCTGCATCACAAACCGGAAGTATCGGAGATGGAAAGATATTTGTTTATGACATCAGAAATGCATACCGAATCCGTACAGATAAGCAGGGCGATATTGCAATTTAAGACAACCTTGTTCGAAAAATTAATATCTTAGTCTAATCAGGTTGAATTTTGCTATAAGGCTGTGGGAGTGAAGTTCTAAGAAGTAGGCACAAAATTTACTAATTAATATAGGAAGTAATGTTAGACACCTAACCTGCCCCAAAACACATCTCACCCGCCACATTGCTCGCCCGCCTGAATGACCCGTCCGTACCGGCATGGGCAGGCGTAGTCTGGCAGGTTTACCCGACGATCTTGAGACTGTGTCATAATTAAACGACAAAAGAGGATACCAGTGGT
>JBHHYH010000151.1:0-1984 GCA_046757465.1 Candidatus Scalinduaceae bacterium
GTATCTCTTGGAGGAAACGGATCATTTCCAGGAGCTATAGTATCTTTACTCCTTATTCTTCCATCAAGACCTTTGGTTGTTAGTTCACCGCCCCCTTGATTTTTTAGCATTTGCCTCGCAGAATTCTCAGCATCCTTTTGTGTTTTATGTAGACTTGATGCCTTGCTTGCATCGTTTCGTTTATTTGCCCATTCATTTCCGCTTTTATAGACCATGCGATCTTTGTCTTTACTCATATTTTTCTCCTTTTTAAGTTAAAATTTATCATCAGATACTTCTCATACAAAGTTTATTTCTTTTCACCCAACTCTAATAATACTCGATCTACTTCTTTAATTTTTGATATTTCTTTCGAAACCTTATCAATGATATCCCAACCTGGAAATCTTCCACTCAAAATCACATCATAAACAGATTTATTGAATTCTTTGGAAAGTAATTCTGAAGAAAGGTTATACTGTTTACAAATGTTTTGTACTTCATTTAATATTTCTTCTGTACTCATAAAAACTCTCAATAAGATTTATTAGATTACTCCCATTCTATTGTTGCAGGCGGTTTATTAGTAATATCATAAAGAACTGTTGAAATTCCCTTTAACTTCAATATTCTTTGGGCTACTTGTTCTAGTAGCGTTTTACTAATTTCAGCAAATTTTGCAGTCATACCATCAGTCGAAAGAACTGGTCTTAATGCAATTGATTCATTACCATTACATCCTAAAGGAAAAATAACTATTGGAAACTGCCAGATTTCAGGTAGGTTTCTTTTATTCTCCTCTACAAAATTTCTAATAATATAGTCAGCTTCTTTAAGTAGGCCTAATCTATTATTATTTATGTTTGTCTTATAAATCTTCATTTTTTTAGGATTTAATTCTTTAGTTTTGACAATATATGCAACACGATTGACGGCAGAGATATTATTTGCAATTTCACTAGAAATACTATCCAATCTTGAAAAGGGTACGTTATTGTAAATAACGGCAATATGCTTATAGCTCCTATAATCTCCCTGAACACCCACTGTCTTTATTGGAGTTATAAATCCATTTAAACCGTGTTTAGATAAAATATTTGTTAACTCAGTTTTTTCCTGAATCATCTTTTCTTCTGGTGAGCAAATACACCTGACTGCTAAACCAGGACCAGGAAATGGTTCTTTGTTGACAATATTTCTTGGCAAACCAAGAGCTTCGGCCAAGTCTCTAACCTCATCTTTATAAAATTCTGCTAAAGGTTCTATTACCTTGTTATCATGTAATAATTTTACTATCTCTTCGACTCTATTGTGATGGGTTTTAATTTTTGATGAATATGTACTACAACCGGACTCAATCGTATCAGGATAAATAGTGCCCTGACCTAAAACCCACATTTTATTACTGTTCTCAATTTTACCAAATTCTTCATTTTTGATATCAACAAAATGTTTGCCAATAATTTTCCTCTTTTTTTCAGGATCATATTCATCTTTAAGGGTATTGATAAACCTGCTGCTTTCATCAATAACATCTATGTTGTCAAGCCCCAATTTTCTAAAATCGCCAATTGTGGCATTTGTTTCGTCTTTGCGCATAAAACCTGTATCGACATAAACACCTTTTACATTGTCTTTACCCAGTGCTTCAACACAGAGAATAAAGGCAACTGTAGAATCAATACCCCCACTAACAAGAAAAAACACTTTTCGTCCATCGGCTTTTAATTTTATTTCATTTATCAATGAGGTAATTTTATTTTTGGGTTTCCATGTCTTTTCTTTAATTTCGCAAATACCAAAAACAAAATTTTCCAGCATTTCTTTCCCATTAATTGTATGTGAAACTTCCGGGTGAAATTGTAAACCATAAAGGGATTTTTCAAAATTTGCCATCGATGTAACCATACAATTTTCACTGGAGGATAAAACTTCAAAACCACTTGGTACTTTTTCAACAGAATCACCATGGCTCATCCAAACTGTTTGATTTTTCTCTAAACCA
>JBHHYH010000152.1:0-1899 GCA_046757465.1 Candidatus Scalinduaceae bacterium
CACGGTGATGATGACAGCAGTGGCCACAAGAAGTGGAAGAAATTGAAAAAGTGGAAAAAGCACCGCGGTGATGATGACAGCAGTGATGATGACTAGGAGAAAACAGGGACAGATCCGCTAAACAAACCAGTGTCTGGGGTGTGATTACGTGCAATCGGAGATTACCTTAAGCAGAATCACCTAAGTACTATACTTATTAAGCCTAACCCTAGTTTAAGGTCACCTATTGAGATTAAAGTCAAGAGTATGAATAATGAAGGTTTGACCATCGAAATGTGATGATGTTTTTCTTTTGCTTTTAAGCCATTCAGGATTGAGTATCATTAAGTTTTTCGCTTGATTTTAATGTTTAAGAGTTTATTATAAACCTCAGAAATTCCACAATCTACTAAATTGTCATACCATACAGAACATATACTCTATCAAATGATGGGTATGCTCTCATGAAATTTTGAAGTAATGTAACAAATGAGAGCATTACTTCAACATTTCATTACTCCATTAATACAAATAGTATAGAGTGCCTAAATTCCAGTTAGGTCTTTAACAAAGGAGTATCATTATGAACCCTGATTATTTCCAATCGTATATCATATCACTTATCTTGTCATGGATTTTTTTTACAGTTACTATCATCGGTATTCCTTTTGGGATAATTGTTGTATTTTCTGAGAGGCTCAAAAAAATACATTTGTTTTTCTTAATATGGATAATATTTTGCTTAATAATATTTAGCCCGTTTAGATATATTATTTTACAAATCACCTTAGCAGAATCATATTCAGTACAAAGTTTCCGTGCATTCATCACGTCTCTTTTGCTCGCTACATATATTCCTATTATCTTTGCTGTTCTCTGTGGTATTGGACTTGGATTACCTGTGCTGGGAATAATGGCTATTACTGGTTTCAAAGCTTCTATATCGAAAACAAGATTATATTTAGCATCAATCGCAGTTCCTTTCTTATTCTCTATCGGAAGTTTCCTATTCTGCCTGGTCCTGCCTTATACTGCTTATTCGATACATTGGTTAAGGGCAGAGGATGTAATTCGGGCAACTAATGGTCCGTCTGAATATACATACAGATATATTGCGCATAAATGGATGCCACAAAAATCTATTATACAGTTAAGCCCGGACCTGGAATCAAAACTAATAACAGTTAAAGAAAGACTAAGAGCACACGTAGCAGCTATCTATTTGGGAGAAAGGGAATTCCGTTTGTATATTTATAAGACATATCCTGAATTTTATAATAAAAATAAGAGCTATAGTCCTTGATGACGATTATGTAATAAGGTCTTTAATCTACGACATATTGAAAAATCGTGGATACGAAGTTTATGCTTCTACCGAGCCCTCTTTCTGCCCCGTATATTTGGACAGTGAATGTCCCTGCCCAGTTGAACATCTTTGTACGACTATTATCATTACCGATATTAATATGCCCAATATGACAGGGCTTGAATTCATAGAACATCAGAAAAAAAATGGGTGTAAAATTCAGAACATAGCTGCAATATCGGGGATATGGACAGATGCAGAGCTTGAACACGCTAAGAGGCTTGGCTATTATTAAGTTTTTCGCTTGATTTTAATGTTTAAGAGTTTATTATAAACCTCAGAAATTCCACAATCTACTAAATTGTCATACCATACAGAACATATACTCTATCAAATGATGGGTATGCTTTCAGAAGATAGTGTTAACTATAATGATTACCAAAGTTGTTCAATTCCATCTCCATCGACACACTTTTTACAATTCTTTCAAAACAAATATGATTTGCATCAATTGAACTTAATCAGATGAATGGCTGATTAATAAAGATGAGTAAATGTGAATTTAAAACCACAATCCAAAAAAAAATCAGAATATCAACAGACAGTAATGAAAA
>JBHHYH010000153.1:0-1633 GCA_046757465.1 Candidatus Scalinduaceae bacterium
CCCCCCCCACTGCTAGCTTACGAAGCGCAAGCGAGCAAGCTGTGGGGGCGGGATCTCTTAGGTTGCTAACCTATTGAAATCATTAGATTCTGAATCAAGTTCAGAATGACATATTATGAGTTTTCTTTATTGTGACACAGCCTCTTGCTTGGTGGGTTCCTATTAAGTGGGAACATATCGAAAAATTATTATTGATTTTTCTCTTCAATTTCTATATATTTTGGCCTTTAATGTTATAAATGTAATATATAGAAGTTATAATTTGCTATGCTGAACTAACTAAATAGTCAGTAGTATCCTGCAAAATGATAGAGATGACATTCCCGGCGTGCTGAAGAATCTCGTAAGCCATTTCTATTAGTGAAAACCCACTCAAAGTTTATCCTGAAATACAGTCAAGTAATATCACCCACAAACACCTTCCTGGACGATTTTTAGACATGGGAAATTTACTTTGTGAGCTGGTGGCATACCTTCCAGACGCCGGCTAAACTTATTCGACATCTATCCCCTTCCAGGATCCCATTGAACGAAGGACTTTAAATGACAAGGTGCAACATTGGATTAATTTTGTAGAACTCCGTAATTGCGTTTTTTTGTCAAAAAATACGTTTTTTTACAAAAAAGAGGAGGAAGCAAAATGGACAGACAATTAGTACCATTGTTTTTTATGGCAACGCTTCTATTAACAGTTTTAGGTCTTTATCCTACAGCAAGTGGCAACGGAAGAGACGATTACGATAGGATAATTTATAGAAATGACACGTATCCCAATAATTCAGGTAACGTTTTGACATACACAAGTAACCAGAATTTATCAAAACCTAGTTATAAACCTGTACCGGACACATACCTCTACATTGAGGATGAAGAAAAATCAAAAGATAATTTTTTATATAAGGAGTGGTGTGAGGAAACGTTTGATAATGGCACCTATATATATGAAGCATACAAGAATATAGCTTTCAATATCGAATATACACCAGAGCCAAATCAGACTGATTACTGGCAAACACCTTTGGAAACCATCAGGTTAAAGAAGGGAGACTGTGAGGATGCAGTATTTCATTTCTTTTCACAACTTCCACCAGACCAGAGAAATGCCGAAATCACATGGGGATGGGTAATTGACAAGCGGGATGAGGTTGGAAAGGCACATGTGTGGTATCAACTAATAGATAAGGCAGGGCAACAATACATTGTAGAAGGTTTTAGTAAAGACTGGGATGGAATAATACCAATAGAAATTGTGGAAAAAACTGAAACAAGAAGACCCTTAATCACAGTCGTTCATTCCTCAGTTAGTAGATTGGCCCATTTGCCTTTTGAAACAGATGATGAAAAGATATGGGAATTTTTTCCGCACTTTGTGGATACACAAAATTACTGTTCTGACCGCATCCTGACCGAACACCAATTGAATATGCAAGAAAGGTTTGGGGGGCATCGAAAATATCCCACAAAGGCCATGATATCTCCGAATGTGGGCAAAGAAATATGTAATATATTGAAGAAACTTCATGAGCTTTTTTTCAGATATGAGAGTCAAAGAGAAGATTTGGAATCATATATACTAGTTCCTATTATAAGTAAAACAAAAGATAAATATCCCGGATGAGAAAATAGGGACAGA
>JBHHYH010000154.1:0-1629 GCA_046757465.1 Candidatus Scalinduaceae bacterium
CATGTCGGACGAACTGGCAAAGATTCCTTATGTAATTAAATTAAGCAGAAGGGCTATGAGTAATATACGACAAAATATTATTGTTTCTCTTCTTATTATTGCCTTCCTTGTGCCGGTTGCCGTTTGTGGATGGGTTGGTCTTGTACCAGGACTCCTGATAAACGAGATAGGTGGGTTGATTGTTATAACAAATGGACTAAGACTTTTGAGGTGAAATAAATTATGAATATGCGATTATTTAGAATTCTTACTGTATTGACCCTGTTATTTTTTCTATGTTCTTGCAAAAAATCAGCAAAAGAAATAACAGGTACAGAGGAACATGAACATAATGGAGAACATGCTGAAGAGCAAAGAGTACAAATTTCTCCACAGGAAATGAAGGAGTTTGGTATAGAAGTGGCGGAAGCCAGTCCTGGGAAGCTACATGTTGACTTAAGACTGCCTGGTGAAGTTGCTTATGACCCAGACAGGGTGGTGCATATTGTACCGCGAGTGCCGGGCATTGTAGTAAAAGTACACAAGAAAATTGGTGATAAAGTGAGGAAAGGTGATGTCCTGGCAGTTATTGAGAGCAGAGAATTTGCATCCGCTAAAGCAAGTTATCTTGCAGCCATTGAAACTGTTTCTCTGGCCGAAGCAACTTACGACCGCGAAAAAAAACTATGGGATAAAAATATCTCCTCAGAACGCGAATATCTGGATGCCCAGACAAAATTGGCGGAAGCCCGGATTCGGCTTCATAAAACACAACATCAGCTCATGGCCCTGGGTTTTTCGGAAGGATATGTAAAGGGACTCAAGCATGGTTCAGAAGACCTGGCACGCTTCGAAATAACATCACCTTTCAGCGGAACCATTGTCGAAAAGCATATTACACTTGGTGAAAAGGTGAATGATGAAAACCCAGTGTTTACGGTTGCAAACCTCAGTACTGTCTGGGTCTATTTGACGGTCTACCAGAAAGACCTGGAATCAGTTCGTATTGGTCAACCTGTTACCATACGGGAGCAACAAAGTCAACACAGCGCTAAATCCAGGATTGATTATATAACTCCCTTTGTGGAAGAATCCACACGTACCGCAACTGCTCGAATAATTTTGAATAATTCTGAAGGCGACTGGCATCCAGGTTCATTCGTAACTGGAGAGGTTATTGTAGATGAATTTGAAGTAGAAATTGCAGTACCTCGTACCACATTGCTATCCGTTCAGGATAAAAATGTTATTTTTGTCAAGACCGTAGAAGGGTTTGAACCACGCCCGGTAACTATAGGTCGAAAGGACGAAGAGAATATAGAGATATTATCAGGTCTGACAATGGGTGAGCATTACATTAGCAAAGGTGGTTTTACTCTCAAGTCAGAGCTTGAAAGAAGCAGTCTTGAAGGGGGAGGACATGCACATTAAACGAGTTAGTGCATCCTGCACAACTCTGTCAAAATTGCTACAACGACATCCATGTCGTTGCTTAACGCCATTTTGGATATGTGCTAACGCACATAAATATTGTAAGACATTGATTTGTCAATATTTAAAATGGGAATTACGATTTGGTATTTTCAATTTCCTCTTAGTCTCCCCTTCTAAAGAGGAAATTTGGAAGGATTTAAGTCGTAAATTGAATAT
>JBHHYH010000155.1:0-1549 GCA_046757465.1 Candidatus Scalinduaceae bacterium
CTTAAACGGTTACAGCTACCACAGAATGGTTTGCTTACGGGTGAAATAAATCCTATAACACCTTTAGCGCCATTTATCTTATACGTCTTTGCAGGTCCGTAGCCGGCGTTTGAATTAACCGGTATTAACTTTACTTCGTCCTGTATCCTCTGAAAAATTTCTTCAGCTGTTATAAATATATTTTCTTCGGCCATTTTCTTCATGCCTGAACTCATCAACTCAATAAAACGCAGTTCTACATTATATTTTGAGGTAAAAAGGACAAAATCTTTGAGTTCGTCATCATTTATCCCTCGCATTATCACTACATTTACCTTGGTATTCTGAAAACCTACCCGCAGGGTTTCCTCGATACCATCCAGGACGTCTGTAAGACAACCTCCACGAGTAATCTCGCTAAAACGGTCTTCTCGGAGCGTGTCTAAACTGATATTCAACCTGGAGAGACCATTTTGCTTTAAGGTTAACGCATACTTTTTCAGAAGGATGCCGTTGGTGGTCATAGCAAGGTCTTTAACGCCTTCTACCGATGCAAGCATAAAGATAAGACGTTCAATATTTTTTCTTACCAATGGGTCACCACCCGTTAGCCGGAGATTGGTTATGCCTAATTTGACTGCATGTCTTACAATTGTTACAATTTCTTCAAAGCTGAGGATTTCATCACGTTTCATGAGCGGAACCCCTTCGGGTGGCATACAGTATTGACACCGAAGATTGCACATATTTGTCACTGAAATTCTAAGATATTTTATTGTCCTCAGGAACTTATCTATCATTTTTGTATCTTTTCCAGTATAGGTAACTTGATTTCATTTCCCTTTTCAATCCAGCCCGGTTTTATCACCTTTGCAAATATACCTTCTTTTGGCATCACACAATCTCCAGCTTGATAGTATATAGCGCAACGGTCATGGCAAACCTTTCCAAGCTGTGTTACCTCTATGAGCACTTCTTTACCTATTTGTAACATTGTGCCAATTCGTAAATTAACCAGATCAATGCCTTCGGTAGTTATGTTTTCAGCAAAGGAGCCAGGTATTACGTTCAACCCCATTTGTTTCATCTTATCTATGCTTTCCATTGCAAGCAGGCTGATCTGTCTATGCCAGTGTCCTGAATGTGCATCGTTTTCAATACCGTAGTTCACTTTGACATACGCCCTGCCAACATCTTTCTTTTTCATTCCCTTCTTTTCACTGATGTTAATCGCAATGATTTTGCCCCTATGTTTGATATTTAGATTGATACTACTCAGGAATTTCTCTTCTATTAAATTTGCCAGTCCGACAATATCTTCTGGATTGAATACAGGTATGCCAAGCTTATGTTCTCGTTTGCTTACAATAGCAATCAGGTTATCTTCCACTGTGCAGAGGAGGCCTTTTCCTGCATCTGGTCTGTCAACTTCTATCTTGGGATGTAAGCTGTTTTTGTAGCCCTCAGCCAGAATAATATCAACTCCTTTAGTATGGTCTTCACGTATTTCTTCAAGAGTAAGGTCTCTTTCTACATCTCTGAAAACAGCAATTCCTTTTGGTGATGAGAC
>JBHHYH010000156.1:0-1543 GCA_046757465.1 Candidatus Scalinduaceae bacterium
TTTGGGTGTGATTTCATTTCCTCTCAATACAACTATCTTTCCGAATATTCCTCTATGTACTAATTCAATTGCAGCTATGCCAAAGCGAGTACCCAGAATACGGTCGAAGGCCGTAGGTGTACCGCCCCTCTGGGTATGGCCTAATACTGTGCATCGTGCTTCAAAACCAGTTCCCCTTTCAATTAACTTTGCCAGAACTGTACCAACACCACCCAGCATTATATGTCCGAAATCATCTCTTTTTTCAGTCTGAAGGACAAACCCATCACCTTTCTCTTGAGGTATTTTTATCCCTTCTGCCACAACTACAATGCTATAATTTTTGCCACGAGCATGCCGTCTTCTTAATACATCATAAACTTCTTCCATATCTACAGGTTTTTCCGGAATTAAAATAAGGTCAGCGCCTCCAGCAATGCCTGCGAACGTAGCGATCCATCCCGCATGCCTTCCCATAACCTCTACTACCATCACTCTATTGTGTGATTCAGCAGTTGTGTGAATCCTGTCAATAGCCTCCGTTGCTATATTTACTGCTGTATCAAATCCAAAGGTAAAATCGGTACCGGATAGATCATTATCTATTGTTTTAGGGATACCGACAACTTTGACGCCCATTTCGAATAGCTTAAGCGCAACTCCCTGAGTGTCGTCCCCTCCTATAGATACTATTGCATGTAAGTCTAGTTTCTTTATGTTTTCAAGGATTTTTTCCGGATCACCTTTGTTGTCCTTTCCAAAAGGGTTTGTTCGACTCGTACCAATTATAGTGCCTCCTCTGTTAAGTATTCCAGATACACTATCCATGTCGAGTTCTTTTATCATCCCATCAATCAAGCCTCGCCATCCCTCAAGTATGCCATACATTTTATAATCATAATCAATTATACCTTTTTTGGCAACCGCACGAATAGTAGCATTAAGACCAGGACAATCTCCACCACCTGTTAAGATTCCAATATTTTTCATGACAACCTTCCTCCAATATTTAAGTTAAGAATGGATTATGACTTTTTTCATTTCCAATTGTTGTAGAAGGGCCGTGTCCTGGATATACCATTACACTATCGCCCAGCGGAAAAAGCCTTTCTTTTATTGACTTGATTAACGTTTCATATGAACTACCCGGAAAATCCGTCCTGCCGATAGATCCAGCGAACATAGTGTCACCTACAAAGATGCTATTGTCCACATAATAACAAACACCACCAGGCGTATGCCCCGGAGTATGAATAACCTTAATGACTTTTTGCCCTAAAGAAATCTTGTCTCCATCATTAACGAATTTATTAACATCTGGTTCAGGTATGCGATCAAGTCCAAATGAAGTTGCTTGCTCATTTAAATTCTCCATAAGAAATAATTCATCCTTGTGTAAAAAGAAATCTATCTTGAAGTGATCCTGTATCACCCTCACACCACCCACATGGTCAAAATGTGCATGTGTATTTATAATGAACCTTGGAGCAAGCCTTTCTTTTTCAACAGCCTTAATAATCTCATCTGCATCGCCTCCTGGATCAATAATAGCTGCTTCTCTGGT